>NZ_CP064923.1:4839778-5187167 GCF_018336915.1 Acaryochloris marina S15
GCCGCAAGTCATCTCAGAAACTTTGATGCTCAATTGGGCGTCCCAAAGCTTGCAGACTGGCATACCCCGTTTACGGACTAGGCGAGCGTCAAGTGCTCCTACGTTGAGACAGCTTGAAAACGTTAGGGGGTCGATTTATCCATGGAGACATTGCATGCGCCACCATTTACAGACTGTTCATAGACAAAGGGGGATGACTCACTCGCTACGCTGGTTACTCCCCAGTCTGTGTGGAATGTTTCTCAGCTGTTTGCCAGCAGAAGCAGCCCAACTCCAGTCTTGGCGGTTTGATCAAAACAAAAATCGTTTAGAATTCACCACGGATGAAGAAATTCGGCCTCGGGTACAGCTGATTCCTAACCCCACTCGTTTAGTCGTCGATTTACCAGGGATTGTCCTAGGCAAACGCACCTTAAAGCAGAGTTTAGGTAGCCAGTTTCGCTCCGTCCGACTCGGACAAGTCAATGCCCAAACTGCACGAATTGTGGTGGAATTGGATCCGGCCTATACCCTCGATCCACAGCAAGTCAAAGTGGAAGGTTCTTCACCGACAAACTGGTCTATCAACCTACCAGAACCCAAGCGATGGAAGCCTTCTGGTGAAACGACTGACAATACTCTTACAGCATCCACTCCAGCTCCTCTGTCGCCATCCCAGGTCGTTAAGCCGACATCGGCCCCCTCGCCACAAATAGTCGCCACAAAGCCTTCATCTCCCCCTCTCCAAATTGCCCAAAGCTCATCGGGGATCAGTGATATTTTGGTGACCGTCGATGGTCTTTTTCTGCCGACGAAGAAGACTAAACCCAAGGTAAAAGTCAAGCGCAGCCGGAATAAAAAAGAG
The DNA here is from genome assembly GCF_018336915.1 of Acaryochloris marina S15. Lineage (GTDB taxonomy): Bacteria > Cyanobacteriota > Cyanobacteriia > Thermosynechococcales > Thermosynechococcaceae > Acaryochloris > Acaryochloris marina_A. The sequence continues at coordinate 4,840,623 of NZ_CP064923.1, forward strand.
ATCACGTTCAAGATTTCTGGCACCACTATTGCCCCCCAACTGGCGAAGACCTTCACGCCTGGGTATCACGGCATCAAGAGCATGACCTTCAAGTCTGTATCTGATTCAGAAGCAGAGCTGCTGTTAACGGTGGACAAAGACAGCCCTGACTGGATGGCAAGTGTCAGTCGGTTCAGTGGGATTGTGCTCTTGCCCAAGGGTGGCCCCTCTGCCAACCGTTCAGCCCGTCGTCCTGGTACAACGGTCAGCTTAGTCTCGCCGAATCGCTCCACCGCTCCAACAGCCTCAACTAGCCAAATCAATACCATTCGCCGCATAGACTTGGGCGGACGACAACTCCTGATCAAAGCCGATCAACCGATCTCATACACGACCCGTTGGTCTGGTAGGGCCTATCAAATCACGATTAATTCTGCCAAATTAGCCGATGACTTGAGAAAACCACGACTAGGCTCTGGCAGCCCCTTATCTGACATTTCCGTGACGGAATCGGGCCAGAATACGGTGATCATTTCGGCCAAACCCAGCACGAATGTCAGAGTGACGGGTGTCCAACGGTTATCCAATCAGTCTATTTCCCTCAATTTACTCCGTCCGGGTCAGCGCCCCATTACCACCCGAATTCCGAGTACTCCCTCTCCCACCTCAACCCAACCAACACCTCCCATTACGGGACGCCCAGTTCGGGGTCGCAAAGTCATTGTGATCGATCCCGGCCATGGGGGACCCGATCCCGGTGCCATCGGCATTGGTGGTTTACGAGAAACCAATGTTGTTTTGGACATTAGCTTAGAAGTCTCCCGAATTCTCCAACGCCAGGGAGTCGTCGTTTATCTCACCCGAACGCGAGAAGTGGATGTTGATCTACCCCCCCGAGTGAGATTAGCGGAGAAAGTCAGGGCAACCGCTTTCGTCAGTATTCATGCCAATGCCATTAGTATGAGTCGTCCCGATGTGAATGGCTTAGAGACCTACCATGCTCCAGGGGCTCGCTTAGGCTCTCGCTTTGCTCGAACCGTTCACAATACCATTTTGCGCAGCCTAAGAATGCCCGATCGCAAAGTCAGACCTGCTCGATTCTATGTGATTCGCAAGACCTCGATGCCCGCCATTTTAGTAGAAACCGGTTTTCTCACAGGGGCAAAAGATATTGTGGGCTTGAGAAATCCTGCCTGGCGTAAACGCATGGCTCAAGCCATTGCCCAGGGAATTCTCAATTATCTGAATGGTCGCTACAACTAGGTTTGAGACTTTAACACAGCATTGGCCATCGTAATGCTTTTGCGCACAGCTTGAGCGGAAGTCTGTAATGCTTGGGCATCGTCTGGGGACAGATCAAGTTCTAACACCTTCGTCACACCTTGACGGCTCAAGCAAGTAGGAACCCCCAAGAAAATATCAGAGAGACCATATTGCCCATCCAGATAGGCGGCAGCAGGTAAAACACGAGACCGATCAAATAGAATGGATTCCACCATTAAGGACGCGGAAGAAGCCGGGGCAAAATAGGCGCTACCGGCCTGCATAAGACTGACGATTTCAGCCCCACCATTACGGGTGCGATCGACTAACTGCTGAATAGTCTTCTCATCCATCAGTTCAGTGATCGGGATACCACTAACGGTGGAATAGCGGGGCAGAGGCACCATCAAATCTCCATGTCCCCCCAACACCATGGCATGGACATTGGTAATCGAGACTTTCAGTTCTAGAGCAATAAAGGTTTCAAATCGGGCGGCATCTAAGACTCCTGCCATCCCGACCACTCGTTCTGGGGGTAAGCCACTCGACTGCCAAGCCAGATAAGTCATGACGTCTAAAGGATTCGTAACCACCATCAAAATGGCATGGGGCGACTGAGCAATGGCTTGGCGAGTCACGTCCGTAATGATCTGGGCATTCACCTTCAGCAGATCATCGCGGCTCATGCCCGGTTTGCGGGGGAGGCCAGCCGTAATCACAATGACATCGGAGTTTTGGGTGTCGGCATAATCTGCCGTGCCGATAATGGTGCGATCGTGATGCTCCACACCCCGTGCTTCCATTAAATCTAAGGCTAATCCTTGAGGACGTCCTGCCTGAATATCGAGCAGAACGACGTCAGCAATATTCTTCTCGACAATTCGCTGCCCTAAGGTGCTGCCAACATTACCCGCTCCCACGATGGTAACGCGGGGGGCTTGGGTTCCTGGTAAGCAGGTGAGGTTCATACCTCTATTGTGGTCGGACAAACTGCGATCGCACTGATCCGTAACCAATCGTTGAGATTATTAGGCCGCTTCTAACTGATCGACCCGGAGCCAGACTGTGGGCACAGGGACGCGAAACTGAATCTGGGCATAGTCACCCTTAATCTCTAATACTTCTCCGGTCCCCTCAAAAACATAGGGGGGCAAACGACGATCGCTGGCCTTGGCCTCTACGCTATTTTCAAATTTTTCGGGAACGATACGGACTAGACTTCCTTTCTTTACAGCCATAATTGCGGGTAACTTTACCAAAGTGAGAGCCATCGCTATTGTAGTCGCTTTCCTTGCCCTGATCCTAAATTCAGTGATTCACACCGCCGATAGACTGTCTCATTCAGTCGCAAGTTTGAGCCGTTTTCACTACATCCCAACTATTTGCAAGAAATCATTACACTTAAAAGTCGTAGCGGTTGTATTCACCCAATTGAGGGGAATCACGCTGCATTGAGAACACTGCCGAAGCCTGAAAGGAACACATTAAAAATGGAAGAACTATTAGCCCCCATCGCGGGATTTTTTCAAAGTTTAGGATTGCCTGAGCCCATCGTGCATTGGGGCCATCCCACCATGATGGGAATTGTGGTGTTTGTAATGGGATCCTATGCGGGTGTAAAAGGATGGCAAGGCCGCTTAGCCACTGATGAAGAAGATGGGAGCCAGAAAAGAGCGGCCCATGCTCAAGTGGTGCCCTGGATGTTTTTGTTTATCGTTTTGGGATATACCGGAGGCGTGCTGTCTTTGGTGATGCAAGAACAGCCGATTTTTGAGAGTCCCCACTTCTGGTCGGGTACCGCTGTGATTGGTTTATTGGCGACTAATGCTGTGCTGTCCATCAGCAACTTTTGGGGAGAAAACAGTTTTCGCTCGGCCCATGCTTATGTTGGTAGCTCTGCCTTAGTTCTACTGGTTGTCCATACGCTACTGGGTTTTAAATTAGGTTTATCGTTTTAACCTAACGGAACTACAGTCGCTAACCTCAAGTCAGCCCACACGTCTCCCTTCCCAGAATAGGAAGAAGCCCTGTCAATACTGCGTTATTTCCCAACACTTTATACTGAGTCTGTCTAACGCAAAGATTGAGTAACCATCCTCTCTTGCAAGGGGATGGTTACTGTCCACGTGACTCAAGAGTGTAGCGATGAATTTCACACCCCATTTAGTCAAAGCCTCCACCCTCCAAGAGTCGCCAGAACAATGTTTTCAACATCCCTTGAATCCCAATGCCATCCGTCACACTAAATCGATAGGAGATTGGGTAGGACTCAAACGACTGGGGGTCCACCTAGTCCGAGTAGAGCCGGGCCGAGACACAACGCAGTTCCACTACCATCATCAAGAAGAAGAATTTATTTATATCCTTTCAGGAAAAGGGATTGCTGTCATTGGTGAAGCTGAATATGAAGTCGGCCCAGGCGACTTTATGGGATTTACAGCCCCTTCCCAACCCCATAGTTTGTCTAATCCCTTTGACCAAGACTTGGTGTATTTGATGGGGGGAGAACGACGCTCTGTAGATATCTGTGACTATCCCAAATTGCAGCAACGCTTAATTCGCAATGGTGAGAACCGTCAACTTTATAACTGGGATGATCAGCAGCCATTTGAGACCTAAATGCAGGCGTTGAATGGTGCTATTCTCTGCATTGCCTGGATCGTCGGATTACTCTCCACCGCTCACCCTTATGGCTGGCTGGGGTTAATTGGCTTAGGGCTGGGACTGATGGGGATGCGAGCCCTCAGTTTGCGACAGCCTTGGCCTGTTCTCTATCCTTGGCGACGCGGCCCCACTGTGATCTTTTGGCTAGGCATGTTAGGACTAACCCTATTTGCCAGCCTGTATTTCATAATGCGGACTCCAACGCCTGGACCACAAGATATCAGCCGAGCCGTCGCTGAAGTCTCTCGCTCACCCGTTACTGTCACAGGCACCGTGACAACGATGCCTCGCCTAACGCGAAGTCAAAATATTCAGTTTCAGATGGAGGCCTTAAAACTACAAGCAAAGCCGACTCAAAAAACGGTTCGCGGACTGCTCTATGTATCCTTACCTCCGAAGCAGGGGCTAGAACTGCATCCAGGACAACGAATAGAAGTTTCTGGCTATCTTTATAAGCCTCGCCACTCCTCTACGCCCCAAGGCTTTGATTTCGAAGACTATTTGACCCGCTCCGGTATCTTTGCAGGCTTACGAGGTAAAACCGTTACGGTTAAGCAACCTGGAGGAACTTGGGGCGGATGGGCTGTGCGGCAACGCATTGTGCGATCGCACGCCCGATACCTAGGGCCAGACAAAGGGGCCTTAGTCAGCGCCATGGTTTTAGGCCATCGTCGGGTCGATTTACCGTTCGATTTACGCAATCGCTTTGTCAAAGTAGGTCTAGCCCATGCCCTAGCCGCGTCAGGGTTCCATGTTTCCATCATTCTCTTGGGAATGCTGAAGGTCACGAGTCGTCTATCGCCTCGAACACAACTTCTCACTGGGCTCATCGGACTTAGTGTTTTTATCTTCTTGAGTGGGTTTGAGCCTTCTGTTTCCCGCGCGGTCTTAATGGGCATGGCCGGTCTGGCAGCCGTTGCGGCCAACCGGAGGTTGAATCCAGTCGGTGTATTGCTGGTCGTGGCTGTTGGGCTGCTCGTCATCCAGCCCCAATGGATCTGGGATTTGGGATTTCAGCTCAGCTTCCTCGCCACCTTGGGACTGATTGTGACGGTGCCCCCCTTAACTCAGAAACTGGATTGGTTACCCCCTGCGATCGCATCTCTATTCGCCGTGCCCATTGCCGCCATGCTATGGACTTTACCCTTACAGCTCTATCAGTTTGGAATTGCCCCCCTTTACAGTTTGCTGGCCAATCTCTGCACAACACCGTTTTTGATTCTGCTAACGGCAGGCGGATTTTTCAGCGGCATCATATCGGTGGTATGGCCTTGGGCAGGGAGTCTACTGGCTTGGCTGCTGGCGATACCCACCCAGGGATTGATTTGGCTAGTGACTCAGATTAGCCAGTTGCCGGGAGCTTCCATCACTCTGGGGACCATCTCGATTGGGCAGTTGGTGCTGCTCTATGGACTGCTGGTATCGGCATGGCTCTTACCGGTTTGGAAGCAACGTTTACCCCTATTGATCACCCTGGCTTCAGCCATCATCATTCTGCCCATTTGGCATCATCAAGTCCATCGCTTTCAAATCACGATTTTTGACCGGGCGACACCCCCGATGATGGTGATGCAGCAACCGGGTGGGACTTTGGTGTTGAATAGTGGCGATCGCAATATCGCATCGCAAACCCTCGTTCCCTTTTTGCAACGCCAGGGCATTGATCAAGTAGATCTGGCTTTAGCCACGGACTTACGACCTCGCTGGCGAGAAGGATGGCCCGCTTTACTCCAGCAAGTTCCCCTAGAACAGCTCATTCCCATCTCTTTAACCGACAACACCGCCTTGCAAGAATGGATTCTCAAATCCCAGGTCCAGCCAAAACAACTGCGCTTACTGCAAGTCGGGGAACAGCTGATTCAAAACCAAACTCAAATCAGCGTCTTGCGTCACCAACCCACTCTGCTGCAGTTCACCGTCAATCAGCAAAATTGGCTGATGGTTGCAGGTCGGTATCAAAGTCTATTGACTTGGCTGCAAACGACCCCAGTAACCTCTCCACAAGTACTATGGTGGTCCACAAAGGTTGATCTAGAAGCCATCAAACAGTTGCAGCCCCAAGTTCTGATTCTCACGTCTCGCAATATCGATGCTCAAAGTTTAAGCCAGCTAGAACGCCAAATCCCCCAGGTCTTTTGGACACCCAGAGATGGCGCAGTGCAGTGGACCCGCGATCGCGGTTTTGAATCCACCTTCCCCCTTAGTGAAAATCCGGCTTCTCCCCTGTAGAATAGGCATTAGACTAAACCAACAACCCCAACCTGGAGAGGTGGCAGAGTGGTTGAATGCGGCAGACTCGAAATCTGTTTTAGGGTCAAACTTAACGGGGGTTCGAATCCCCCCCTCTCCGTTTTAATTGAGGTATAGTCAGCAAGCGGATAATAGTGCTATTTAGCCTCCATCCAGTTGGCTCCAGTATGAACTTCAGCTACTAAGGGGATACTCAAAGGGAGAGCCATTTCCATCGTGGTTCTAACTTGCGATCGCACATCCTCCACTTCATCAGGCGGTACTTCCAACACCAATTCATCATGAACCTGCATTAACAGCCGACTCTTATAGGGTTCTAGAGCAGCTTGGAGCTGGACCATGGCAATTTTAATCAGATCCGCACTAGATCCTTGGATGGGGGCATTAGCTGCAGCCCTCAACAAGCCCCGATCATAGCTACTCATTTTGATGTCGCTCAGATCAACCTCTGCCATCTCTTCTAGATCTTTGCCGCGATATTTCTTGAGGCCCCGACTATCAAACTCAAAGTAACGGCGGCGTCCCAAGATTGTTTCCACATACCCTTGGCTGATCGCTTCCCGCTCCATCCGCTGCAAATAGGCAAAGACCTCTGGATAGCGATCGTAAAATCGCTGAATAAAGTCTTTAGCCTCGCTATATTTGACTCCTGCTTCTCGGGCAAACCGATGGGGTCCCATCCCGTAAATCACACCAAAGTTGATAATCTTCGCCAACCGTCGTTCTTCTGCCGCAATCTCGTCTTTTTCCAACAGCAATTGGGCCGTCAAAGTATGAACATCCTGGCCATTACGATAGGCCTCTAGCAGGCGAGGCTCTTGGCTGAGGTGGGCTAGAATACGCAGCTCAATTTGGGAATAATCCGCTGCCATTAAAATCCAGCTCGATTCAGGAATAAAGGCAGCTCGGATTTTGCGGCTAAATTCAGTCCGAATCGGAATATTCTGCAAGTTGGGATTGGAAGAGGACAGCCGTCCCGTCGCAGTCACCGCCTGATTAAAGTCCGTATGGATGCGGTGGGTATCTGCTCTAACCAAAGTCGGCAAAGCATCCACATAGGTCGACTTGAGTTTGGCTAAAGTTCGGTATTCCAACAACACATCGATAATCGGATGATCGCCCTGGAGTTTTTCCAAGGTGGCGGCATCTGTGGAATACCCCAGCTTGGTCTTACGAGACTTTTTGACATCCAGCTCCAAGCGGCCAAACAGAATTTCACTTAACTGCTTAGGTGAGCCTAAATTGAAGATTTCCCCTGCCAGCTCATAAGCCCCTGCCTCCAATCGCTTTAGATCCGTATCCAATTGGGTGGATAGGGTTTGTAGATAGTCTTGGTCGATACGGACTCCCGACGTTTCCATCACCGCCAGCACTGATTCCAGAGGCAGTTCCACCTCCTGAAACAGGCCATGCAGTGAGGGAATCGCAGCCAGTTCAGCTTCCAGCTTCTCCCTCAGCTGATAGGTAGTGAATACATCCAACCCACAATATTCAGCCACTTGCGGAATAGATAAGTCGGCAATAGTTTGCCCCTTTTTGACCAATTCCTTATAACTTTTCGCCGTTATTTGGAGATAATTCCGAGATAGATCTGTAAGGTTATGGCTGCGCTCTGGGTTCAACACATAGCTGGCCAACATGGTGTCAAACACAACACCCCGAATCTGAATCCCCTGGAACTGGAACACTAACCGATCAAACTTGGCATTTTGAAACGCCTTGGGATAGCTATCACTTTCCAAAATGGGACGTAATCCTGCTAGAGCCGTTTCTAGATCTAAGTTGTCGCCCTCTTTATGACCTAATGGAATATAAGCAATGGATTGTTCATCTCCCTGCCAACAACAGCCAATGCCAACGAGATGGGCATCCCGAGGGGAAAGACTATCGGTTTCTGTATCCCAAGCCACGGGCTGAGAAGCATCTGTGTAAGCCTCCAAGAGAGTGACTAACTCTGCCAATTTGGCGGGAGTATCAATAATCCGAGGGACAAGCTGGGGGGGTGGAGGGGTTTGAGCTGCATCCGTATCTTCCGCACTAAAAAACCAGGTGTCATCTCCATCATCAGCCGTTGAGGGAGTGGCCGTAGCGGCAGGTGGAGCAATAGCTTCTCCGCCAAACTGCTTCTGAAGTTGATTGATTTGGCGCAGGAAAGACTGGAATTCTAGCTTCTCCAAAACGGGAGAGACCTTATCGGCAGTGAAGCCTTTTATCGCAAAGTCTTGCGGTCCAACCTTTAAAGGCACATCCAAAACAATGCGAGCCATAAATTGAGAATGATAGGCAGCCTCTTTCCCCGTCACCAGTTTTTTCTGAACGGCCCCTTTGATTTGCTCAACAGAGGCGTAGACATTGTCGAGGGTGCCATATTCAGCCAGCAGCTTAATGGCGGTTTTATCGCCAATCCCTTTCACCCCTGGAATATTATCGGATGAGTCACCACAGAGGGCCTTATAATCCACAATCTGCTCAACCGTGACTCCCATCTTTTCCTGGACTTCGGTTGGACCAAATGACCCCGGTTCTGCCCCACTACGAGAGGCTGCACTATAAATATTGCTCATATAAAGAATACGAACACGATCATCAGGCTGAACCAGCTGAAATAAATCGCGATCGCCACTCAGGATCTTCACCTTAAATCCCTGCTGGCTCGCCTGATAAGCCAACGTGCCCAACACATCATCGGCTTCATAGCCAGGCTCGACAACAATAGGTAAATCCATTGCGGTCAAAAGTTCTTGCAGATTTTCTAGGTCAGGGATGAAGTCTTCTGGCGTTTCGGCTCGGTTCGCTTTATAGGTTTCATCGGCTTTATGCCGAAAGGTAGGTCCCCCCAAGTCAAATGCAATCGCTAAATAATGGGGTTTCTCCCTTTTCAATAAATCCAATAGATTCTTGAGAAACCCATAACAGACACTCGTAGGAATACCCTTAGAGGTTCGTAATCCACCTTCTCGGCCTTTGGCAAAGGCATAGTAAGCCCGAAAGGCGAGGGAATGTCCATCGACCAAAACCAGGGTGGGTTTGGAGTCTGCGCTTGCAGAAGACTGAAGTGCAGCGGGTGCTTGGGAAGTGGAAGTGGGAGTCATGACCCTATTGTACGGATTTACCAGGCTTTATCCGTGATATACAAGACTTTCCAATCTATTCCTCATCCAGCAAACTTCCATTCCTGCTGACTCAAATGGGTCCCCACAACCTTGAAAAGAACAATCCTGAACAGGGAACCATAAGCGAAGCCTATGGTGTTTCGTTGTTTTTGCAGCATTATCCTCATGGCAGCTGAAGAAGATGGGGCAGTCGAATACAGGTTCATTTCTATGAGGTATGTCATTGACCATCATGGATGGCTGAAAAACTTACGTCTCATAGATTAAACAAGGTCCAAAAAAACTATGGCAAGACATAAAAGCCTCACTTATCTTGGCAGTCTGATATTTGCATCCTTACTCCTCATCAGCTGCCAAAATAAAGCGCTGGTTAACAAGGAGAAATACGAACAGCTCAAGTTAGATATGTCCTATGAGGAAGTCAAAAAAATCATGGGCAGTCCCGGAGAGGTGAAGAAGTTTCCAGAGCAACCCTCCACAGAAACGACCTATATCTGGAAACAAGAGGATTCTTCTTATCGCATTCTCGTAACTCTCAAAGATGGGAAAGTCGGCAGTTTAGTGGATATCAAATAAAATTCTAGATATTGGTGCCTTTTACCTCTCCTGCAATGATTGATAACAGGGGCGAACTAGTCGTCGATATTAGCAGCTTCACCTTACGATGCAGACTACGATATGGCCTATGTTTACTGTGTCGATGAGGCCAAGAATTATTGTTTTTCCCTCTCAAGATTTCCTAATTCTGAACATATTGAAGTAATGGTCCTTGACCAGCTGGTGAGTCACGTCGATGATTTGACGATGTCTGTAACTCGCAAATTGATGACAGCCACGTTAGATGAAAAGACTGCTACATCTCTGGATGGATATCAGCACTATGACCTTCAATTTGAATTGACTCCCCCAGAGATGACTCGTCTCATTGATAGCCTTCAACAAATTTTTGCTGGGAAGTCAGGATTATCGATTGATGCTACTTGAAATATGGGAGTGTTGGACTAAAGCAACGCTCCCATATTTCAACTTGATAAATGTAGAAAATAAGCAGACAACCGTTTCAGATTAACCGTGGCTTGATTTCATCTGTTCATAAGCCCAATCTAACCAAGGAGTCAACGCTTCAAGATCAGCTGTATCTACTGTGGCTCCACCCCAAATTCTTAGTCCTGGAGGTGCATCACGGTAGGAACCGATATCATAAGCAACCTCTTCCTTATCTAGCAAAGTAGCTAGCTGCTTTGCGCCTTTGGCCTGGTCTTCAGCAGCGAGGGCTGTATACCAAGGATCAACAATTTTGAGACAGATAGAAGTATTGGAGCGGGTGGCTGGATCGACGGCAAGGAAATCCACCCAATCTGTTCGATCAACCCAATTAGTTATCGCAGTCAGATTTGCTTGAGAACGGGCGATTAATGCCGATACGCCTCCCAAACTCTCCGCCCATTTCAACCCATCTAAGGCATCTTCCACACAAAGCATGGAAGGAGTATTAATAGTTGCACCTGTAAAAATGGCTGCATTCAGCTTGCCTTTTTTCGTCAACTGAAAAATCTTGGGGAGAGGCCAAGCCGGGGCATAGGACTCCAACCGCTCTACAGCCCGAGGGCTAAGAACCAACATACCGTGGGCGGCTTCTCCACCCATGACCTTTTGCCAAGACCAGGTGACCACATCCAGCTTGGACCAGGGAATATCCATGGCAAAGGCGGCGGAGGTGGCATCCGCAATGGTGAGGCCCTGGCGATTATCCAAAATCCAGTCACCGTTGGGAACTTTAACCCCAGAGGTGGTGCCATTCCAGGTGAATACAATGTCGCGATCGCAATCCAGTTTCGACAGATCCGGCAAGTGACCATACTCGGCCTTGGTAATGTTGCAATCCGGCAGTTTCAACTGCTTTTGCACATCCGTAACCCAGCCAGAGCCAAAGCTTTCCCAGGCCACCATTTCAGTACCCCGAGCCCCCAGGAGAGACCACATGGCAATTTCCACTGCGCCCGTATCGGAGGCAGGGACAATTCCACAGAGATAGTCTTCAGGAATGCCTAAAATTGCTTTCGTCCGATCAATCACCTCTTTGAGGCGGGCCTTACCCGGACCAGACCGATGGGAGCGTCCCACCAACGCATTATTCAGGGCTTCCAGATTCCAACCCGGACGCTTGGAGCAAGGGCCTGAAGAAAAGTAGGGACGTTGAGGACGTTGGCTAGGTTGGGAAGTCATATAAAATTTTACGTCGGGGTCAGGACTATCGAGTTGCAGCAAAACTTGGGCAGCTTGGCCCATAGCTTACTGAATGAAGTTAATTAGTCTAAGCTGCTTCGTCCGGGATCCAGCGTTCCGAATTATTTTTTTAAGATCTGGGAAGGCCTAAGGAGGTCGCTGGTAAACTTAAATCCTTCATGAGTCACATTCGGTCGATATTCCATGGCGCCAGAGAATAGCCTCAAGGATCAACGTCATCCGCAGCAAGATCGCGATCGCAACACTCTTAATCGCCTGCTGCGAGAAGAGCCCAATGCCCTCAACTGGGCTGAACTAGCTCGGCTACGCATTCGCTATGCCGGATTTCCAGGAAGTCGAGATATTCAAAAAGATCTGGATAAGTTACTAGAGAAATGGGGCGTCACCGAAGCCCAACTTTTCGAGAAAACCCGCGAAATTCACGCCACCCAGAAAATTTACACGGTTCGGACCAATAAAAAAGAAGACTGGACCTAATGGCGCAGCCTCTGAAGCTCTATTTCATTCGTCATGGAATTGCCGAAAAGCGACAGTCCCATCTCCCCGACAAGCAGCGAACATTAACCTCTAAAGGTCGACAGAAAACCCAGAAAGTGGCCCAGCAACTGCAAACACTGGGAATCAATTTTGACTATTTGCAAACCAGTCCTCTAGTACGCGCCCACCAAACCGCTGAGATTATCCAGCAACAGGGACTCATCAGCGCCATCCATGTCTCTGGTTTATTGAGTCCCGAAGGAAACTGGCAAGACTGGCTGAATTGGTTTCAGAACTGGCGAAAACAAGGTTTGAAGCATTTAGCCTTGGTCGGACACGAACCTAACTTGAGCGCATGGGCAGAAATCTTAGTATGGGGGCAACCCCGTCAGCAACTGGTTTTGAAGAAGGCTGGTATGATTGGACTACTCTTGCCAGAGCATCACAACCCTGTGGGGCAAAGTACCCTGTTTTGGTTGACTGCTCCAAAATTGCTGTTTTAGAGCCAATACACTCCTTCGCCCTGTCCAGCTCCCCCCTCAGTTCACCCAGACAGCTTGGCGATATATTCATCTTCATCTGAGAGACACTATGGTCGCTTGTGAATTTCAACCCGGTTTAGAAGGTATTCCTGCTGCTCAATCCCAGGTCAGCTTTGTCAATGGTCAAGTGGGTCAATTGGAGTACCGTGGTGTTCCCATTGAAGCCCTAGCGGACAACAGCAGCTTTCTCGAAACGGCTTATCTATTGATTTGGGGTGAATTTCCTAAATCAGATGACCTGCACACCTTCCAGGAAGAAATCACCCACCATCGCCGCATCAAATATCGCATTCGGGACATGATGAAGTGTTTTCCCGAAAGCGGTCACCCGATGGATGCGCTACAGGCATCTGCTGCAGCCCTAGGGCTGTTCTACTCCCGACGGGCCTTAGACGATCCCACTTATATTCGGCAGGCCGTGGTGCGGTTACTGGCAAAAATCCCGACAATGGTGGCGGCATTTGAGCATATTCGTAAGGGGAATGACCCCGTTCGGCCACGAGATGATTTGAGCTATGCCGCTAATTTTCTCTACATGATGAATGAGCAGGAGCCCGATCCCTTTTTGGCCCAAGTATTTGACACCTGCTTGATCCTGCACGCCGAACATACGATGAACGCCTCCACCTTCTCGGCTCGGGTCACAGCCTCCACCCTCACGGATCCCTATGCCATTGTGGCCTCAGCGGTGGGCACCTTAGCAGGTCCCTTGCATGGAGGAGCCAATGAGGAAGTGATCACAATGTTGGAGGAGATCGGCTCGGTTGAGAATGTCCAGCCTTTCTTGGACGAGAAGCTAGCCACCAAATCGAAAATCATGGGATTTGGGCATCGAGTCTATAAGGTCAAAGATCCCCGAGCTAAGATCTTGCAAAAATTAGCCGAAAAATTATTTGCCAAAACCGGTGGTGATCCATCCTATGAGATTGCCCTAGCCCTGGAAACAGCAGTGGCCGAAAAGTTGGGGAGTAAAGGCATTTACCCTAATGTTGATTTCTACTCCGGGTTGGTTTATCAAAAGCTGGGAATCCCCACCGATTTATTTACGCCCATATTTGCGATAGCACGAGTGGCAGGCTGGTTAGCCCACTGGCGAGAGCAGCTGGAAACCAACCGAATCTATCGCCCTAGCCAGGTTTACATCGGCGAACATAGCCTTTCTTATATCCCCCCGGAAAGTCGTTAGGGCAGACATTGACTAGAATCAATCCTTTTACTAAACCCTAATTGAACCGGATGTCAGACCATGAAGTTATTCGCCAAGAAACTCTCCTAGGCGTATATACTGGTTTAGGCATCAAGAAACTTTACAAATCATATATTCAGTAAGAACGGGCGGCAATGAACCCAGGTATTGATCTTGAACAACGCTTCGTTGAAAATTTGATGGAATTGGGGTTAACCCCCGGTGTCGCCAAAACCATTTGGCTCCCAATCCCCATGTTGTTGATGATTATCGGTGCAACGGTGGGTGTGCTGGTTTCGGTTTGGCTAGAGCGAAAAGTTTCAGCGGCAGCTCAGCAACGAATAGGCCCCGAATATATTGGACCGTTGGGTATCCTAGCGCCAGTGGCAGATGGCATCAAACTTGTCTTTAAAGAAGACATCGTGCCCGCAAATACTGACCCCTGGCTCTTTACGTTAGGTCCCATTCTGGTCGTTATTCCCGTATTTTTCTCCTATCTGATTGTCCCGTTTGGTCAGAATATCCTGATTACAGACCTGGGCATTGGCATCTTTTTCTGGATTGCACTATCCAGCATTGCGCCGATTGGTCTGTTAATGGCGGGATATTCATCCAACAATAAGTACTCTTTGATAGGTGGGCTGCGAGCGGCTGCTCAATCGATTAGCTACGAAATTCCACTAGCCTTGGCTGTATTGGCTGTGGTGATGATGTCCAACAGCCTCAGCACGATTGAAATCGTTAATAAGCAGTCGGGCTATGGCATTCTCGGCTGGAACATTATTCGCCAGCCCATTGGGTTTATGTTGTTCTGGATTGCCGCCTTGGCGGAATGTGAACGCCTGCCCTTTGACTTACCCGAAGCGGAAGAAGAATTGGTGGCGGGTTATCAAACTGAATATGCAGGCATGAAGTTTGCTCTGTTTTATTTGGGGTCCTACGTCAACCTAGTGCTGTCTTCGATTTTGGTAGCGGTCCTCTACTTTGGAGGTTGGGACCTTCCCATTCCAGCAACGATGATTGCGGACTGGATTAATGTCGATCCCAATAATGCCATTTTTGAATTGGTGACAGCAGGCTTAGGCTTGGTGATGACCTTGCTAAAAGCCTATTTCTTTCTATTCCTAGCTATTTTGTTGCGCTGGACCGTTCCTCGGGTCCGCATTGACCAGCTTTTAGATTTTGGTTGGAAATTTTTACTGCCTGTGGGATTGGTGAATCTCCTTCTCACCGCCGGTCTGAAATTAGCGTTTCCTTTTGCCTTTGGTGGATAGGCTTAAGGCAAATTTTCTAAACTGTAAATTAGCGCCAACCTTCATCTGCCGACATCTGAGAGTGAACATCCATGCTCAAGTTTCTAAATCAAGTCACCAGTTACGGGAAAGAATCTTTCCAAGCTGCCCGTTACATTGGTCAAGGTCTAGCAGTGACCTTCGATCATATGAAGCGCCGCCCCATTACGGTGCAGTATCCCTATGAGAAGCTCATCCCTTCCGAGCGATTTCGCGGTCGCATTCACTTCGAGTTTGATAAGTGCATCTCTTGCGAAGTCTGTGTCCGAGTGTGCCCAATTAATCTTCCCGTAGTGGATTGGGAATTTAACAAAGAGATCAAAAAGAAGCAGCTCAAGCACTACAGTATTGACTTTGGAGTCTGTATTTTCTGTGCCAACTGCGTGGAATACTGTCCCACGAACTGCCTCTCAGTCACAGAAGAGTATGAGCTATCTACCTTCGACCGCCATGAGCTGAACTTCGATAGCGTGGCGATGGGACGCTTGCCCTATAAAGTGACGCAAGATCCAATGGTCACCCCCATTCGCGAATTTGCCTACTTACCAGCATCAGAAATTGACGGTCATAACGTTGACCATACGGCACCGCGAGCTGGGCAAACGCCAGCTGAGATTGTCGCTAGCACACCGCAACCAGAAACCAAGGAGGGCTAATCAGTGAATCTAGCAGAAGGGGTTCAGCTAGTCTCCCTAATTATTTTGTCTGTGATGATGCTCGGAGCTGCTTTAGGAGTGGTTCTATTTGAGAGTATTGTCTACTCAGCGTTTACCCTGGGTGCGGTATTTATCAGCATTGCGGGTCTTTACATTTTGCTAAATGCTGACTTTGTGTCGGCAGCCCAAATCCTCGTCTATGTGGGTGCGGTGAACGTCTTGATTCTGTTTGCGATCATGCTGGTTAATAAGACAGAAGAATTTAAACCATTACCCAGACGCTGGATTCGTAAGGTTTCTACCGCTTTTGTGTCCTTGGCTCTGTTCACACTGCTAGCAACAATGGTCCTGCAGACCAATTGGCCAGTGGATGTAACCCTAACGCCTCCTGCTTCCTCTGTGGAAACCATTGGTATTCATTTCTTTACGGATTATTTGTTGCCCTTTGAATTGGCTTCCATTCTCTTGCTGATGGCTTTGGTCGGCGCAGTTGTCTTAGCCCGCCGGGAAACCATTATTGGCGAGGAAACAGCCATTGTGGGAGAAGAACCAGCTCCAGTGTTGGAATTACCAGAGCGTCCCAAAGAGCCTATTGCTTAGCGCTTGATACCTTTTAAGTCTTGGAGAATTTCAGAGAATCCCTATGAACCTTGAGTTCTTTTTACTCTTAGCAGCTGCCCTCTTTTGCATTGGCATCTATGGCCTAGTGACTAGCCGTAACGCAGTTCGGGTATTGATGTCGGTGGAACTATTGCTGAATGCCGTTAACTTGAATTTAGTGTCCTTCTCCAACTTTTTGGATGGCCAAAACATTAACGGTCAGGTGTTTACAGTATTTGTAATCACCATTGCAGCGGCTGAAGCAGCAGTTGGTTTGGCCATTATCCTCTCCATCTACCGCAACCGTGACACAGTCGACATGGAACAGTTCAATTTGCTGAAGTGGTAGTAGGCCATCTCATCTTTTAGGCAAGAGTGGCGATTTCACCACTGAGCTGATTATGCTTGAGGTGTAGTGCATCGCAACCTGAATGAGAGATCAGCTCAAAACCCAACTGCAAATTTTAGGAGTCTGTGCGATCACACTTTGGAGCATTCAGCTTCTCAATTGGATCACGGATGGTTTTTTAATTCAGTTTGGCATTCAACCCCGTACCCTAGTCGGCCTACGGGGTATTCTATTTGCCCCCTTTCTCCACGGCAACTTCAGACATCTACTGGCAAATACTGCCCCCTTTTTAGTCTTGGGCGGTTTGGTCATGGTCCGCCGGATTATGGATTTTTTCTCCGTCAGTTTAATTGTGATGGTGGTGGGAGGCTTGGGGACCTGGCTCATTGGCGGCCAGAATACCGTTCATATTGGTGCTAGCGGGTTAGTGTTTGGTTACCTGGGCTATCTTCTGTTTCGGGGATACTTTGAGCGCAGCTGGCCCGCCATTACCCTGTCGGTGTTTGTAGCAATTGTCTATGGCAGTATGCTATTTGGTTTGTTACCCACAATGCCTCATATTTCCTGGGAAGGTCATCTATTTGGATTTATCGGGGGTGGAATGGCCGCTAAATGGCTCACCGTAAAACCCAAATCGGCAGGCTAATAGCCCTTAGAAGCTCACAAATTAGCGGTAGAATTATTAAGTAATTTTTCAAAATATTTCTATGCCCCGCCGTGCTGATGCTTCCAAACGAGAGAAAAAAGCAGCGGCCAGTCGTTCCTCCACTAATGGCCGGGTCAAGAAAGTCAAGATACCCCCAGAGCATCAAATTCGGATTCGAGGGGCTCGTCAGCATAACCTCAAAAATATTGATCTAGACCTGCCCCGAGATCAGCTAATCGTCTTCACAGGCGTATCGGGGTCGGGAAAGTCTTCCTTGGCCTTTGATACTATTTTTGCGGAAGGGCAGCGGCGCTATGTGGAATCCCTCAGTGCCTATGCTCGACAGTTCTTGGGCCAAGTCGACAAGCCAGACGTAGACGCCATTGAGGGGCTGAGTCCGGCCATTTCCATCGACCAAAAATCCACCTCCCACAACCCTCGATCCACAGTGGGTACGGTGACAGAGATTTACGACTATCTGCGTTTGCTCTATGGACGGGCGGGGGAGCCCCATTGTCCCCATTGTGAGCGCGCCATCACCCCCCAAACCATCGACCAGATGGTGGATCAGGTTATGGAACTGCCAGAGAAAGCACGGTTCCAAATTCTGGCTCCGGTTGTGCGCGGCAAAAAAGGTACCCATAAAAAATTGCTCTCTAGTCTGGCTGCCGAAGGATTTGTTCGAGTTCGGGTGAATGGCGAGGTACGAGAACTGAGTGATGCCATTGCCCTAGATAAAAACTTCAAGCATGACATCGAAGTCGTGGTGGATCGCTTGGTCATGAAGCCAGGGATTGAAGAGCGATTAGCGGATTCCTTGTCTACAGGACTGCAGCGGGCCGAGGGCATCGTTATGGTGGAGGTATTGCCCCCACCCTCCGATAATGTGGTGCCCATTACTCAGGCAAAATCTCTTAAGGTTGCCGAAGCGGAAGGCAGTTACAGCGACGACACCCAGCCCAAACTCTCTGTGTTTTCTGAAAATTTTGCCTGTCCCGAGCATGGGGCGGTGATGGAAGAACTATCCCCACGCTTATTCTCCTTTAACTCCCCCTACGGGGCCTGCCCGGAATGCCATGGTCTAGGCAGTCTCAAGGTCTTTTCGGCAGATTTGATTGTGCCGGACCCCAATCTGCCCGTCTATGCCGCCATTGCCCCTTGGTCGGAGAAGGATAATACCTACTACTTCTCGCTGCTCTACAGCGTGGGGCAGGCGTTTGGCTTTGAGCTGCAATCAAGCTGGGCTGATCTGACGGATGAGCAACGCCATATTGTCTTACATGGCACCAAAGAGCCCATTTATATGGAAGTGGATTCTCGATATCGGGAATCGAAGGGCTATAACAAACGCTATGAGGGTGTGATTCCGTTGCTGGATCGGCATTATCGGGAAACGACCTCCGATCAGTATCGGCAAAAGTTAGACAAATACTTGATTCAGCAGTCCTGTGAAGTCTGCGGGGGCAAGCGCCTCAAGCCAGAAGCCCTATCGGTGCGCATGGGACAGTTCTGTCTCCCAGACTTAACAGGAGCTTCGATCCGGGACTGCTTGGAACGGATCAACGCCATGACTTTGAGTACTCGCCAAGCCAAAATTGGGGAGCTAGTACTGAAGGAAATTAAAGCCCGATTGCAGTTCTTGCTAGATGTGGGGCTGGATTACCTAACCCTAGATCGAACCGCCATGACCCTGTCGGGGGGAGAGGCTCAGCGCATCCGTCTAGCCACGCAAATTGGAGCGGGTCTGACGGGGGTTCTCTACGTATTGGACGAACCGAGTATTGGTCTGCATCAGCGAGATAATCATCGGTTGCTGCAAACTCTGACTAAGCTGCGGGACCTCGGTAATACCTTGATTGTGGTGGAACATGACGAGGATACAATTCGAGCAGCAGACTATCTAGTAGATATTGGCCCAGCAGCAGGGGTGCATGGCGGCGACATTGTGGTGCAGGGGGGCCTAGAAGATCTACTGGATAGTCGCGAATCCCTGACAGGGGCTTATCTGTCTGGGAAGCAGGTGATACCCACACCACCTGAACGACGATCAGGAAATGGCCGAGCGCTGCGCCTCCATAACGCCTATCGCAACAATCTCCAAAGCTTAGATGTGGAAATCCCCTTGGGTAAGCTGGTCTGCATTACAGGGGTTTCGGGGTCGGGTAAATCGACGCTGATGAATGAGCTGCTTTATCCGGCATTGCAGCATCATTTGGGCTTTAAGGTGCCGTTCCCCAATGAGCTAGATCGGGTTGCGGGTCTGAAAAGTCTGGATAAAGCCATCGTCATTGACCAATCCCCTATTGGCCGAACCCCTCGCTCTAATCCCGCCACCTATACGGGGGTGTTTGATGTGATTCGGAGCGTGTTTTCGGAAACGGTGGAAGCTAAAGCCCGAGGGTATAAACCTGGTCGGTTTTCCTTCAATGTTAAGGGGGGGCGTTGTGAAGCCTGCGGTGGGCAAGGCGTTAATGTCATTGAGATGAATTTCCTGCCGGATGTCTATGTTCAGTGTGAGGTATGTAAGGGGGCAAGGTATAACCGGGAAACGCTCCAGGTGAAGTACAAGGGCAAGTCGATTGCGGATGTGCTGGCGATGACGGCGGAGGAAGCCCTGAAGTTTTGTGAGAATATCCCCAAGGCAGCGAATAAGCTGCAAACGATGGTGGATGTGGGGCTAGGGTATGTACGGCTTGGACAAACGGCTCCCACACTGTCGGGTGGGGAAGCCCAGCGGTTGAAGTTGGCGACGGAGTTGTCTCGGCGAGCGACTGGGAAAACGCTTTATTTAATTGATGAACCGACGACGGGGCTGTCTTTTTATGATGTTCACAAGTTGCTGGATGTGTTGCAGCGGCTGGTAGATAAGGGCAATTCAGTATTGGTGATTGAGCATAATTTGGATGTGATTCGCTGCTCAGATTGGGTGATTGATCTAGGGCCGGATGGCGGCGATCGTGGGGGTGAGTTGGTGGCAACGGGTACGCCGGAGACAGTTGCGAATGTGGCTGAGTCTTATACGGGGCAGTATCTTAAGCAGGTGCTAGCTCTTCATCCTCTTGCCCAATGATCCTGATAAAACCAAAAGCATAATAGCTTCTAACCAGGTGTTTTTGCTAGCTGTGGAAGGTCTGAGTTGACCTTGTTGGGACATGGGGGAATAAGGAATCAACGCTTTGATTCCCCCAATCGAACTTAAGATGATGGAGGCGGCTGACTCCATCCTTAGCTGGACAGGGCCAAAATTAAATGCATGAGGTCTGTCCACCATCGACCAAAATTTCAACACCTGTCATCGAGGGTATGCAGCGTGCTCCAATAAACGCAACCAATCTTCCAATTTCTTCTGGATCAACAAATCGGCCAGTAGGAATTCGTAATTCTCGTTCTCTCAATACCTCCTCTCGAGCACAGCCTCGCATTCGGGCCTCCTCTTCTATGAGTCTTTCGATTCGTTTAGTTTTCGTGCTCCCAGGTGAAATAGTGATTACAGAAATGTTTTTATGAGCAAGTTTTTTTGCAAGCCCTTTTGAGAAATTAATAATGGCAGCATTAGCCATACTTCCAGGAAGAAAGTCTGGCCGGGGAGATCTCCCAGCACCACCAGCGATATTAATAATTGTTCCAGAACCAGACTCAACCAAATACGGAATTACCTCTTTTGCCATTCGAACATATCCAAATACCTTCAGTCTCCATGCTTCGTCGAAAACGCTAACATCAGACTCTGGAAACGCAGTCATAGGAGCAGATCCAGCACAGTTCACTAGTATATTGATCCGTTGAAACTTCTCCATTGCGAACGCTACTGCAGACTCAGAAGCATCCTTATGTGAAAGGTCGCATGAATAAATTTGAATAGAACGATTTGAGTAATAAGGAGTTGCATCAATGATTGCGTTTCTAGCACTATCAAGCCGTTTTTCATCTCTGGCCACAAGCAATACTTCTGCTCCATATCCGGCTAAAACCTTCGCACAGTGAAAACCTATTCCCGAACTGCCACCAGTGACAATTGCAGCTGATTGTGAAAGTCGATCAAACATTTGCATTCACACCTAATATTGAGTTTAATTCGGGTAACCAACTTCCCAGCTCAAACTCGATTATTTCGTACTCTGCAACTCCTGCAATGCAAAACGGATCCTGCCTAGCAATCTCTTCAATGTCATCAAAGCTTTTGCCAACCGCAAGAATTACTCCACCCGTTCGAGGCCACTTTCGTCCTGAGAGTAAAAATGTTTGCGTCCTATAGTTTTCCCGCAGATAATCAAAATGGCGTTTTACAATTCGATCGACTTCTTCCAGTGGTTTTATATATGTGAGCAGGATTAAATGGGCTCTCATGGAAGTGACCTCAATGATGGATATTTCAAACAGAAATCAATTCAACCTAGCTCGTCGTAGAATTCTACGACTTAAACCCGACAAAGCAGTTCTCCCATGGAGAACCCTATGATTTAGCAACCAAATTGCATCTCCAGTACGGAGATA
This sequence comes from Acaryochloris marina S15, assembly GCF_018336915.1. Classification (GTDB taxonomy): domain Bacteria; phylum Cyanobacteriota; class Cyanobacteriia; order Thermosynechococcales; family Thermosynechococcaceae; genus Acaryochloris; species Acaryochloris marina_A. Next base: position 4,862,381 of record NZ_CP064923.1, read on the forward strand.
TACTTGCTGCGAATTTTGGATATCATTCACTGCAGTTTGGACCAAATTGAGCACATGATTGGCGAAGGGTGAAAGAGGCTTGATCGAGTATTTTGTGTCACTTCTAAACCTAATACCAATGCCTCCGGTTTCCTCAATTGGGAAGAATATACTCCCAGTCACCTCTACATTGGTAAATTTTTCACGGCGAGAGAAAACGAATAACGCACTTTCAGGGTTCTTAGTAGTAGAGGACACAATATCATAAATCGTATTTCCATCAACAATGGTGGTGACACCGTATCCATACTGATCAGATTGGACACATTGAAGCAGGATATGTTTTGGCGGAATTTGCTCAAACGTACCGTCAGTATGTGGTCTCATTTCACTAGCAGAGTATGCGATTGAGTTAGGACGAGTTGGGATGCATGGGTCAAACTTTACAAGACCAATAGCCTCTTCAAATATTCCATTCACACATACTCCAATTTTAGAGAGCAACCTTCGCAATGTCTCCTCACTCGTTCCAATTTCTCGAAACACATAAAAGCCTTGCTTAAGAAGACATTCAAAGCTTTCATTCCAACATAAAGCTTCATTCATGACTGTCTCCTTATGAACGAGAAACTAATGGGTTAATTCGAGAAAATGGTAAATCGCTTCTGCGACTCCAGAGTCATTGTTACTACCAACAATATGTTTAGCCACTGCCTTCAGTTCGGGTACGGCATTATCAACTGCAACCCCGAAGTGAGATTTTTCAACCATTTCTATATCGTTATACCCGTCCCCAATTGCCATGATCTTTTTTTGGGTGAGGCCCTCACTCTTCAAAGCATGAATCATAGAATCCCACTTTGATACAAACGGGGATGTGCACTCGATGTAACCTAGTCGGGTCTTGATTATTTTCAATCTGTTTGAATTGAACTCTAGTGCCTGCTTGTAGACAGTGTCTTCAAGAGGAGATTCTGTGTGAGGATTATAGTTATTTGATATTTCCAGTGGATATACGAAGAACTTGTGAAAATTTCTACAATCTAACTTAGTTAAGTCTGACCTATATTCAAATGTTGCTCCTGTCCGCTTCTTATAGTGATCTACCACCTTGTCATCAATCGTTGTCGTTGCGAAAATCGAATCATTTGAGAACAAGACAACATTATGGTTTCTAAGATCAAATTTATCTGTTAGGAATCGCATGTCAGAATAGTTCACGCATTCTTCATAACAAGTTGTGCTATCAGAAGAACGCAAAACCAATGCTCCGTTATAACAGACGAAATACGAAAAAAGTTCTTTTGACTCCCCAATAATTCGAGTAACAGCTTGTGGCATTCTACCGGTTGCAACTATTAAACAAACGTTTTGTTCATGAGCAACCTGCAATGCTGTTATATTTTCTTCAGAAATTTTGTTGTCGGAGTTTAAAAGAGTGTGATCTAAGTCAAGGGCAATGGCTTTCATTTTCATACCCTACACTGAAGTGTAGCTCCATGTTGATTTAGTATTTCAAGAAAGGAAGGAAAGCTCTCTTTATATTCCCCAGCATCTAAAATCTGAGTTGAACCATTTGCCACAAGCGCAGCGACTATCATGCTCATTTCGATCCTGTGGTCTTTTTCTGACTTAACAACACAACCCGCTAGTTTTTGCGGACCAACGACTGAAAAACCATCATTCCGTGGAGTGATTTTAGCTGAAAAAGGCGATAGAGAGGTAATAATTGAATCGATTCGATCAGTATCTTTTACGCGTAATTCAGCAGCATCTCTCACCGTAGTTGTCCCATGGGCTGCGAGTGAAAGTACGGCAAATATTGGGATTTCATCTATCATAGTCAATACTTGATCACTTGATAGCTCTATACCTCTAAGTTTAGAGTGCCTTACTCGGATATCGCCACATGGTTCACCAGCAATATTATATTGATCTTCAATTGATATACTTGCACCCATTTCACTAACCGCATTCAGCAAACCTATTCGACCTGGGTTCAAATTGACTCTTTCAATAGTTATGTCGCTTTCGGGAACTAGGATTGCAGCTGCAATAAGAAAGGACGCCGAACTCATGTCACCAGGGATTGAAACATTCAATGGATTTAATGTTGAGGGTCTAACGAAAATCTGCCCTGGAATCGATTCAATATTTGCGCCTTGGGCTCTTAATAGTCGGACTGAGTGGTCACGTATCGTTCCTTCATATGAAATTGTTGAATTGCTCGAGGCGTTTAATGCGGCGAGCAGTAACGCAGTTTGTAACTGCCCGCTCGAAACTGGCATCCTATAATCGATCCCATTCAATTGGCCGCCCCTCATATATACAGGGGCATGGCCGTTAGTCGTTTCAACTGTAGCTCCCATTAAGCGCAATGGGAGCGCCACTCTCTCCATCGGTCTTTGATTTAATACATTATCCCCAATAAGATACACATCTGAAGGAACTGCTGCTAAAGCCCCCATAAAGAATCGCATCGTAGTAGCAGATCTCTTGCAATCGACGGTAATTTTCGGCCGATTGTACTCTAATAATGGGCATCCAGTTATTTTGGCTGTTGGCGATCCCTCACTGTTTGTGAAAATTTTAATTGGAACACCAAGGTTGACAAGTACATCAACCATATGACGAGTTGTGTTGGCATCGAGGATATTTTCAATAACTGAATTACCTCTTGCAAAGCTTGCAAATAACAGAGCACGGTGTGATATAGATTTATCGCCTGGTAATCTGACTCTTCCGAGTAGAGGTCCTGACCTTTTTATCTCAATAATCATGTATTCATTCCTATGTCATGCGAGTTCTTAGGGCAATTCGAAATCCCGTGGCTTGTCCTCTGAATGTGATGAGATTTCGACAGCGGTATGCAGAATGAACATGCTCAACAGGTGCCTGCCACCCACTACCTCTCACCACACGTCGGTCTGCCTCTCCATTTGTTTCGATAGGATCTATTAGATTGCCATCTGCTCTTAACCGATATGCATAAGGATTCCACATATCAAGGCACCATTCCCACACATTTCCAAGTTGTGAGACTGTACCAAACGGACTAGAAACATGTGAGAATAAGTCTGAGTTAACTGGTTGTCCGGCTTTCAAGTCTTGACCGTACCTTGCAAGCTGAGAATTTGGCAATTCGTACCCCCAAGGATATGGTCTAGAATCTCTTCCCCTCGCTGCATACTCCCACTGAGCTTCGGTAGGCAGTGTTACGGTTGTATTAGATATATCTGAAAACCATTCACAGAAAGCAATAGCATCCTCCCAAGAAACGTAAGTAACTGGTACTGTATTATCTATTAATCTATCTGTAACAAAGGACTTAGGGTGATCACGCTTTGTTGAATCTAAGAATTGGACAAACTGATTAACAGTGACAGGATTTCTAGACATCCAAAATGTAGACAAAGCAACCCAATGCGGTGGTTGAGAAAAATGGAGATCAGCAAGCCCCATCTCAAACATTCCACCCTCTACTTCAACGAATTCCATTCCGGCAACACGTTTAATCTCAATCATCGATCGGGCAGCTGAGATAGTTGGTTGTGAAAACTCAATGCCAACCGGGTAATAATTCGAACCATCTGCCTTTTTCTGGCCCGCCACTTTTGGCGAATTGATTTGTAACGAGCCTAAGAAGGGTTTTGAATCAAATTAAGACATTCTTGAAGGAATAGACAGTGTGACTTGTATAGAGTCGCTTCCCGGTTCACAGGCTTGCAAATACTTATGTGATCTTCCTCTAGTGGAATTGCCTTTTCATGTGGAATGCGTGGCTCAGCACTTGTAGGATCAACAACAAGAAAACTGACCCCCGGGTTTATTGTGTGATTAAAGAAAGGAATCGTAATTCCTGGCTTAATCTTTTGTCTTTCGGCGAATGCACGACAAACCATTTTTCTGTTGCTAACTACTTTAAGAAATGCAGTGTGAAGCGAATTTAATTGACTACTGTGGTGCTGAAGTGCGGATACTTGTTCTGAAGTGTTTAACAGCAAACTAAAAAAATTTGCAAAGCTTGCCAAATTTGCCCCTGCATGTGGAGTTGCAATGAAACTCACACCTAAAACCTTTTCGCCGAGCAACTCCCACCTTGGGACATCCTGGGAAAATGCGTGAATTATCAACTGTTTTGCAACCAAACCACCTAAACTATGTGTAATGAAAATAATTGGCCGTGATCCTAATTCGCATGCCACCATTTCTTCGAGAATCGTGTCACCTAAATCCTCAAGCGGCATCGAATCCTTCACCCAAGCTGATATCGAACTGCTATACCCCATTGTCCAAATGTTTAGATTGGGAAAAGAGCGTGCGAGCCAATCTGGCCAGAATTTCTCAACATCTTGTTCATAGGCCCATGTGGTTTGGGAACCACCACCAAGGCCATGAATGAAAATCACATCAGCATCTATATCATTGTGGTGGGCCAACACTTCTGTTTCAAGTTTGAGACTTACTTTAGTTGCATCCACCAATTCTGTTCTCAAGGTTTACCCTCCGCTTCATAGGAACTTGCAAGCATTGGAGCATAAAATGTATCTTATCAAGAAAGTCTGGAAAGATTGGCTTCAACCCAGTGTTATGGAGATCTTCAGTTAAGCAAAGGCCTAAATCTCCAAACAAAGCTGCTTTCTAGCATATGGATTAAATGTGAACTGCAGAGCTATATGAGTACTACTACAATAAAGTAGACAACTTGCAGTCAAAACTCACAAAATAGTCGTCTAACGATCCGTATTTACACAACGACATGAATGATCTCAAACATCAATTTGGAGAACGAATATCCAAGTTTATGACAGAGATAAAATATCCAATTCAGTAAATCTTTAACTGTTTTCCTCACAAAGAACACGAGCATGATGCCTCCAATGTTTGGAGATAGAACAGTTGACATCTGATATACAATCCAAGAATCAGCCAGTAGACATCAACCTAAAGCACCCAAACTCCAACCTAAAACAAGTCGGAATCATCGGTGCAGGCCCAGCCGGACTAGCAACAGCAATCACCCTCAGAAAGCAAGGCATAGATGTCCACATCTATGAACGCGCCAAAGCCTTTCGACCCATTGGCGCAGGCGTCACCCTATCCCCCAACGGCATCAGAAGCCTAGCCGCCATTGATGCCGATATTGTCCAGCAACTTAAACAGCAAGGCTCACAACTCAATCGCTTCCGAATCAGAACCACTAGAGGATGGCCCATCCTCAACCAACCCGTCAAAGACGACGAATACGATCAGCCCTTCCTAGCCATTCGCTGGTTTAGCCTCCAAGAAATCATGAGGGCCAAACTCCCCCCAGAAATCCTGCATCTCAATCATCAACTCATTCACTTTGAGCAGACCCAGCAAGGCGTCAACCTGTCCTTTGAAAATGGCGAAACGGCAAGCGTTGATCTCCTCATTGGTGCAGACGGCATTCGTTCCGTCGTTCGTAAACAGCTCTTTGGCCTAGAAGACCCAGCCTATGGGGGCTGGATGACCTGGCGTGGTGTTCAAAAATATCAGCATCGTTTGCTCCCTCCTCACCACACCACCATTTTTGCCACAGGCGGCAAGAGCCTAATTCTTCTAGATAACGCTCAAGGTTACGTTTCTTGGGCATTGGAGATGGCCACTCCCACCGTTATTCGTTCCCAAAACCCCGAAGCAGCAAAAGCCCAAGTCCTCAAAGAACTCTCCAACTGGCATCCTGCCCTGCAAGAACTGATCAACCTAACAGATGCAAATACGATCGTTGAAAGACCCGTTTGCGAACCTATGATCTTGCCTAAATGGAGCAAAGACAGAGTTACCCTAGTCGGGGATGCCGCCCATCCCATGGCCCCCTTTTTAGGACAGGGCACTAACACCACTTTTGAAGATGTGTTGGCACTGTCCACCTGTATCTCCCAACAGGAAACTCTAGAAGCCGTTTTAAAAAAGTACGAAGCCAGTCGTATAGAACGCGCCCATATCATTCAATATCGGACGATGTTTTCTGCAGCTCAAATGCGTAACCCTTTTCTGCGACCCCAATGGTTTAAGACACCATTAGGAACAGTGCCCAACCAAGCCAAAGTCAGTGAAAAAGCGTTTTCAGATTGGCTGTATCAGTATGATCCAAGCGCCCAAACTTAGCCGAGAACTGGAACGAAATACTCTTAATTCAAAGGCCAAAGGGCATAGGCTCAGATCCATTCCAGGAATCCAGCTTTATTCCCTCTACTATCAGTCCTTAAACAAACAAAAATAAAGCGCCCCCGGAGGAGCACTTTATTCAAATTAGATTCTCAGTTTAACTGAGGTTCAACCTTTAATTCAGAACTAAGTTAGTTCAGGAATTAGCCGTTGATGACAGGAGCAGTAAGAGCAACAGGAGCAGACTCACCAGCAGCCAAGTCTAAGGGGAAGTTATGAGCATTGCGCTCGTGCATAACTTCGAAACCTAGGTTTGCGCGGTTAAGAACGTCAGCCCATGTGTTCACAACGTTACCTTGTGAATCAACGATGGAGTGGTTGAAGTTGAATCCGTTCAAGTTGAAAGCCATGGTGCTGATGCCCATTGCAGTCAACCAGATGCAGACAACGGGCCAGGCACCCAAGAAGAAGTGCAAGGAACGGCTGTTGCTGAAAGATGCATATTGGAAGATCAAACGACCGAAGTAGCCGTGGGCTGCAACGATGTTATAGGTCTCTTCCTCTTGGCCGAACTTGTAACCGTAGTTGGCGGACTCACCTTCGGTGGTCTCACGAACTAGGGTGGAGCTAACCAAGGAACCGTGCATGGCGGCGAATAAGGAACCACCCAAGACTCCAGCCACACCAAACATGTGGAAGGGGTGCATCAAGATGTTGTGCTCAGCTTGGAACACGAACATGAAGTTGAAGGTTCCGCTGATGCCTAGAGGCATGCCGTCGGAGAAGCTGCCCTGACCTAGTGGGTAGATCAAGAAGACGGAGTAGGTAGCAGCCAATGGTGCAGAGTAAGCTACGCAAATCCAAGGACGCATCCCTAGGCGATAGCTATATTCCCACTGACGGCCTAGGTAGCAAATACAACCAATCATGTAATGGAAGATGATTAGCTGGTAAGGGCCACCGTTGTACAACCACTCGTCTAGAGAAGCTGCTTCCCAAATGGGATACAGGTGAAGACCAATAGCGTTAGAGGAAGGAACAACGGCACCAGTGATGATGTTGTTGCCATATAAAAGTGAACCAGCTACGGGCTCACGGATTCCATCGATGTCGACGGGAGGGGCGCCAATAAAGGCGATTACGAAACAGGTTACAGCGGTGAGAAGGGTAGGAATCATCAATACGCCGAACCAACCGATGTATAAACGGTTGTTGGTGCTGGTGATGAAGCTACAGAATCTTTCCCATGCGCTGGCGCTTTCGCGTCTTTGCAAGACTGTTGTCATGGTTATGATTGCGGTTAAAGAATATATTGGGTATGAATATGAGGAGGTAGCTCAGATAAATCTTGGTTAACTCCTTCCACATCATCATAACCGACTTGTTTACATTTGTAAACTTTTTAAGAGTTTCTTCACATAAATGTCATTGAGTCAGTCGAGACTATCTAGCTCTAACGACCAAGGCATGAGCATTTAGGGAGAATAGAAGGTCTATGATAGGTGGCTGAAGAGAATATTTGAGAGTGAATCAGAACACTCTGCCATTAAAAAGCTCCCCTGGTACTCTGACCTAGAGGAGCTTCTATATAGTAAAAAAATAAGGTCTGCCTTCAATAAATGAGGGCAGACCTTATTTTCAACCTTTAATTCAGAACTAAGTTAGTTCAAGAATTAGCCGTTGATGACAGGAGCAGTAAGAGCAACAGGAGCAGACTCACCAGCAGCCAAGTCTAAGGGGAAGTTATGAGCATTGCGCTCGTGCATAACTTCGAAACCTAGGTTTGCGCGGTTAAGAACGTCAGCCCATGTGTTCACAACGTTACCTTGTGAATCAACGATGGAGTGGTTGAAGTTGAATCCGTTCAAGTTGAAAGCCATGGTGCTGATGCCCATTGCAGTCAACCAGATGCAGACAACGGGCCAGGCACCCAAGAAGAAGTGCAAGGAACGGCTGTTGCTGAAAGATGCATATTGGAAGATCAAACGACCGAAGTAGCCGTGGGCTGCAACGATGTTATAGGTCTCTTCCTCTTGGCCGAACTTGTAACCGTAGTTGGCGGACTCACCTTCGGTGGTCTCACGAACTAGGGTGGAGCTAACCAAGGAACCGTGCATGGCGGCGAATAAGGAACCACCCAAGACTCCAGCCACACCAAACATGTGGAAGGGGTGCATCAAGATGTTGTGCTCAGCTTGGAACACGAACATGAAGTTGAAGGTTCCGCTGATGCCTAGAGGCATGCCGTCGGAGAAGCTGCCCTGACCTAGTGGGTAGATCAAGAAGACGGAGTAGGTAGCAGCCAATGGTGCAGAGTAAGCTACGCAAATCCAAGGACGCATCCCTAGGCGATAGCTATATTCCCACTGACGGCCTAGGTAGCAAATACAACCAATCATGTAATGGAAGATGATTAGCTGGTAAGGGCCACCGTTGTACAACCACTCGTCTAGAGAAGCTGCTTCCCAAATGGGATACAGGTGAAGACCAATAGCGTTAGAGGAAGGAACAACGGCACCAGTGATGATGTTGTTGCCATATAAAAGTGAACCAGCTACGGGCTCACGGATTCCATCGATGTCGACGGGAGGGGCGCCAATAAAGGCGATTACGAAACAGGTTACAGCGGTGAGAAGGGTAGGAATCATCAATACGCCGAACCAACCGATGTATAAACGGTTGTTGGTGCTGGTGATGAAGCTACAGAATCTTTCCCATGCGCTGGCGCTTTCGCGTCTTTGCAAGACTGTTGTCATGGTTATGATTGCTGAAGTATAAATTTGTATGAAATAGAAGCGCCAAGATCAAACTTGGTTAACTTCTGTACCTGATTGTAACCATCTTGTGTAAAAATGTAAACTTTTTAATATTTTCTTAGGGTTTCGACATGGTCTTGTTTTATCCGGGTGGCCAATTTAGTGAGCGTCCCCCTAGAAGATGCAGATGTAAATGATCAACAGTTTGACCGCCGTCTTCACCGTTGTTAATCACAACCCGAAACCCCTGATCCAGCTTTTCTTGGACTGCCACTTGTTGAACTACCTTTAAAAGATGGCCCAGTAAAGTCTCATCTTCCTGTTCAGATTCTGATAAACGGGGGATGGGCTTTTTGGGAATAACCAAAATGTGGATCGGTGCTTGAGGACTGACGTCTCGGAATGCGATCGCAAACTCGTCTTCATAAACGATATCTGCGGGAATTTCGCGACGGATAATCTTGCTAAAAATCGTTTCAGGCGCTTGACTCATAAAGAAACTAATCCAGCCAAATGAGAGGAATTTGAGTTCATCCTACGGGAGGTCAGTCTAGGAATTCAAATCTTTAGTAGTAAAGAATAATCCAGGCGAAAATCCCCCTCCAGAGAAAGCCTGCAGAAACGTATACAGATAGTCAGGTGCGAAGTAGTATGGTAAAGCGCTGTAAACGTTGCAATGTAAAGGCATGTAAACGTTTGAGCGTGTTTCAAACTTGACAGAAATATCTCAGTAGAACCGGTAGGAAATAATGATGCATCCTCACTTGCAATCAGCTTTGGCCCAATGCCGTGCCATCAAGATTATCAGTGGCTTAAATAACTTCGATACAACCCATGTCACTGCTGTGGTAAAAGCTGCTGAACAAGGTGGAGCCACCTTTGTTGATATTGCTGCCGACCCTAATCTGATCCGCACAGTCCGACAATCAATCCAATTACCCATTTGTGTATCCGCCGTAGAACCAGAGAAATTTGTCGAAGCCGTTGCTGCAGGCGCAGATCTAATCGAAATTGGTAACTTTGATAGCTTTTATGCCCAAGGGCGTCAGTTCAATGCAAAGGAAGTCTTAGAACTGACCTATCAAACCAGAGCCTTACTACCTACCATTCCTTTATCTGTAACCGTCCCTCACATTTTGGAATTGGATCAACAGGTCCAGCTAGCTCATGACCTAGTAAAAGCAGGAGCCAATCTGATTCAAACAGAAGGGGGCACCAGCAGTGATCCAAGTCATTCAGGCACGTTAGGATTGATGGAGAAAGCAGCCCCCACCTTAGCGGCTGCCTATGAAATCTCCCGGTCCGTTGATATTCCAGTGCTTTGTGCCTCCGGTTTATCCAATGTCACAGCCCCCTTAGCGATTGCCGCAGGAGCCTCGGGGATTGGGGTTGGTTCAGCCATCAATCGACTGAATGATCCCTTAGCAATGGTTGCAGCCGTCCGAAGTTTAGTGGAATCCCTCCCACAATCCGTTAATCGGCCTGCGGTTGGATAATTTACCTTGACAACTGCTGCCTGACGGCCAGTCTGCAACCGCGACTGACTTCAATGTGGTGGCTGCATAGCCTCAGACAATAACTTCAATCTCCTGCATCCGCAGGAGATTGGGCGTAGTTCATGGAGCATAAATTATGAGAGCCGTACTCATGGCCGGTGGGGAAGGGACTCGGTTACGACCGCTAACCTGCGATCTACCCAAGCCGATGGTACCTATTCTCAATCGACCGATTGCCGAACATATCGTTAATCTGCTCAAGCACCATCAGATCTACGAAATCATTGCTACGCTCTATTATCTCCCTGATGTCATGCGGGACTATTTCCGCGATGGGTCCGACTTTGGCGTACAGATGACCTATGGTATCGAAGAAGAACAGGCCTTGGGAACTGCAGGCTGCGTCAAAAATATTTCTGCCCTGCTAACCCATACATTCCTGGTGATTAGCGGCGACTGCATCACCGATTTCGATTTAACCGCCGCTATTCAGTTTCATCAAGAGAAAGGATCTAAAGCAACCCTAGTACTAGCCCGCGTTCCAAATCCAATGGAATTTGGGGTGGTGATTACGGACGAAGAGGATCGAATTTGCCGCTTCTTAGAAAAGCCCTCCACCAGTGAAGTTTTTTCCGATACGGTCAATACCGGTATCTACATCCTTGAACCAGAGGTTTTAGACTACCTACCCAGCGATCAACCCACTGACTTTTCCAAGGACTTGTTTCCTCTGCTCCTAGAAAAGGATGAACCGATGTTTGGCTACGTCGCCGATGGGTATTGGTGTGATGTCGGCAGTTTAGACTCCTACCGGGAAGCTCAGTATGATGCCCTACAAGGGAAAGTCCAGATTGAATTTGCCTATCAGGAAGTGAAGCCAAGGCTGTGGATGGGACAAAACATCCATATTGATCCAGATGCGAAACTTCATCCCCCCATCCTGATTGGAGACAATTGTCGGATTGGACCCCGAGCCAATATAGAATCCGGAACCGTCGTGGGGGACAACGTCACCATTGGCAATGATGCAGATCTAAAACGGCCGATTATCTGGAATGGAGTCTTAATTGGCGAAGAAGCCCATCTCCGAGCTTGTGTCATCGCCCGGGGTGCTCGGGTAGATCGACGGGCCCATGTCCTAGAAGGGGCAGTGGTTGGGGCTCTATCAACAGTGGGAGAAGAAGCTCAAGTTAGTCCTGGGGTGCGAGTATGGCCCAGTAAGCTGATCGAACCCGGTGCGGCCCTCAATATCAACTTAATTTGGGGGAATACTGCCCCCCGAAATCTTTTTGGTCAAAGGGGCGTCGCAGGTTTAGCGAATGTAGACATTACGCCAGAATTTGCTGTTAAGCTCGGTGCGGCCTATGCCTCGACCCTTAAACCGGATTCTCAGATCACGATTTCTCGTGATCAGCGCAGTATTTCTCGGATGGTTTCCCGATCCTTAATCTCCGGCATCATGTCCGTGGGCATCGATGTCCAGAATCTAGAGGCAACCGCATTACCGATTGCCCGCTGTGTCCCTCGAAATGCTCTAGTGGTGGGCGGGGTTCATGTGCGGATTCATCCCGATCGATCTGACTTTATCCTGATTGAATTTTTTGATGAGCAAGGCATCAACATTTCCAAAACCAAGGAAAAGAAAATTGAAGGAGCCTACTTCAAAGAAGATTTTCGGCGAGCTCCCATTGGAGAAATTGGTGGCATTACCTATCCCGGCGTTTTATTAGATGATTACGCCCAAATTTTCGAAAAGTGGCTGAATACCACCGTTGTTCGAGAAGGTGACTTTAAGGTGGTCATCGACTATGTCTATGCCGTATCGGGTGCTGTATTACCGCGATTGCTCAGCAAATTTGGCTGTGATGCCGTGGTTCTAAATGCCAGTTTGCGAACGAAAGGCCCCACCCCAGAACAGCGGGAAGAATTACTCACTCAGTTAGGCCCTGTTGTTGAAGCCTTGAAGGCCAATTTTGGGGTCCAAGTGGCGGCCAATGGTGAACAGCTTTTACTGGTAGATGAAACAGGAAGTGCCATTCGAGGAGAGCAATTAACGGCATTGATGGTGGAGATTATTTTGACCGCCAATCCTAGGGGCACCGTTGTGGTCCCTGTGCATACTTCAAGTGCCGTCGAGCAAATTGCCCGCCGTCACGATGCCACCGTGATTCGAACTAAGGTCAACCCTACCGCTTTAATGGAAACCTGCTGGACCAACCCCAATGTGGTGTTAGGGGGCAGTGCTGATACGGGATTTATCTTCCCCCAGCTCCACCCCGGGTTTGATGCCATGTTTTCTATTGCCAAGCTGATTGAAATACTGACTTTGCAACAAAAATCTCTTGGGCAGCTCAAGGCCGATTTGCCCCGCATTTTTCATCGAACTCAAACTGTACGATGTCCTTGGAATCGTAAAGGGGCGCTGATGCGCTATTTAGTCGAGACCCACCCTGCTGAGACATTGGAACTCATTGATGGCGTTAAGGTCAAAGACCCAGCATCGGATAATTGGACATTAATCCTCCCCGATGCCAGCGAACCTCTAGTACATATTTTTGCCAATGGAGGCGATCGCGAGTGGGTTGATGCGACCTTAAGGGAGTATCGTCAGCGAATCCAAGAGTTTACTGAACGGGATCCGGATTTAGAAAACAATCTTGAGGAAAGCTGATCCATTTCTTCATTCTTGGTAGACTGCCTGAGTCTGCGAGATGAAAATCAACCTCACGATGCTGAGAACCCATTGGAGTTCAGTTTGCGACTCTGCTCTTAGAAGGCTGCCATCTCCCCCAAACAGAAGATTTGAAGGATTAAATATATGAATACTTGTGTCTTAATGGCAGAGATTACCAAAGCCCCGCAACTGCGATATACCCAGGATGGACAAACGGCCATCTCCGAAATGTGGGTGCAGTTCCAACCCTTACGCTCCGGCGATCCCATGTGCACCATCAAAGTGACGGGATGGGGTAATTTGGCCCAACAAATTCAAGAACAGTTTCACGAAGGCGATCAAGTCATTATTGAGGGTCGCTTGGGTATGAATACCATCGACCGTCCCGAAGGCTTCAAAGAGAAGCAAGCTGAACTGACGGCATCTCGAATTCATACCACTGATATGTCCATCAGTGCTAGTGCTGCCCCCGCGGCATCCCCTGCACCTGCTCGTCCTCCGGCTCCGGCGGCGGCAGCAGCACCTGCGGCTATTCCAGCACCTCCTGCTCCACCCCAAGCAGAAGCAGAACCCAATTATGATGACATTCCCTTCTAGTTTGCTTAGTCCAAATTGATATTGATGGTGCGTTGACCAATATCTTGGCGGTAGTAGCAACCCTCAAATTGAATGGACGGTATTGCCTGATAGACGGTTTTTAGAGCTTCTTCAAAGGTACTCCCTTGTCCAGTCACAGCTAATACTCGACCGCCACTAGTGACAATGGCTTGGTTTTTCAATTGGGTACCTGCGTGAAAGACTGTCACCCTTTGAGCTTCGGCCTTAGCAATACCGGAAATCGGCAAACCTTTTTGGTAACTGCCAGGATACCCCCCAGACGCCAATACGACACAGGCTGAAAAGCCTGACTGCCACTGAATATCAATTTCAGCCAATCTCTGTTGGGTACAGGCCAGGAGTAGCTGATCTAAAGGAGTAGCGAGAAGACTTAAGACCGCTTGGGTCTCAGGATCCCCAAACCGACAGTTAAATTCGATTACTTTGGGCTCGCCTGTTGGAGTAATAATCAGGCCTGCATACACAACCCCTCGATAATCAATGCCTTGGTGTTGGAGTGCAGTCAAAGTGGGTTGGAGAATTTCTGTCTCTACTCGCTGCATCAATTTAGGTGTCACCCAGGGCACAGGGGCGTAGGCTCCCATGCCGCCGGTATTTGGCCCCGTATCTCCTTCTCCAATGGGCTTATGGTCTTGAGCAGGGACCAGCGGCTTAATGGTTTTGCCATCTGCCAGGGCTAAAACTGAGACTTCTTGACCCGTGAGATATTCTTCAATCAGCACCGTCTGGCCCGCTTCACCAAATTTGCCCGAGAAAGCTTCATTCACTGCGTTGAAAGCTTCATCCAGGGTGAGGGCAACGGTCACTCCTTTGCCTGCGGCCAGACCATCGGCCTTAATCACAATCGGAGCACCCTCCGCCTGAATATAGGCCTGGGCTGCGTCAGCATCGGTAAAGGTTTGAGCTTTGGCCGTAGGGATTCCAGCCTCGGTCATTAAAGTTTTGGCCCAGGTTTTGCTGGCTTCGAGTTGGGCACCGGCTTGGGTGGGACCAAAAACAGGAATATTAAACAGTTGCAGGGCATCAGTAATCCCTGAGGCCAGTGGCGCTTCTGGCCCCACAACCACTAGGGCAATGTCATGAGATTGGGCAAATTGACCGATAGCAGTAAAGTCTTCCTCGGAAATATCAATGTTTTGGCAGTTAGTAAGGGTAGCGGTACCGCCATTCCCGGGTAAGCAATACACCTGATGCACCGTTTGCGATCGCAACAAGGACCACGCCAACGCATGCTCGCGACCACCACTGCCAATCACTAAGATATTCACGGCTAACTTCTACCCAACAGAGAACATCCTATAGTCTGGGTGACGCCAGTGGCATTGGTCAACAGCCTGGTTAAAACTTGACTTTGAACAGGTGAAACAGCTCTTGACTCTCTGCTTTAAGCACCTTGCCGCCCGCTGTTTTGATCAAGCTTGTCCAGGTCTCTAAGGGCTCAGGAAATACTTCTGCTCCGAGGTAAGTTTCTAAGATTGACCAGTTATCGGCCAATTCGCTATCGGGATCGATCACATCGAAGACCAGAACACTGCCCGGTTTCAGCACTCGCTTGATTTCTGTCACCACGGTTTGCCAATAGTCCGGGGAAAAATAGCAGCTAAATCCAGTCGCTACCACCCCATCAAACTGATTGTCTTCGTATTGCAGGTGATGAGCCGGACCGCGTTCTACACCTTTGAACAATTTGGAGTTCAACTGCGGCCCCCGACTATTGACCGCTTCCTGGGCGACTTTACTCAGCTCTTGACCGTAGAAGTAGGCTTCCCACTCAAACCAGGGATACACCAAAAAGCTCAGTCCACAACCAATATCCAGCCAATTCTGCTTTTTCTTGGGTTTTTGGAACTGCCAAAATTCAGAGGCAATTCTGGCTTGCAGACGCCCCGCATTCCAGTCTTGAAATACAGGCATTGCTTCTACTTCTGGCGGTAGCTCAAAGGCCGCTTGCTCATATTCGCGGTTAAACCGCTGGGTCACTGCTTGTATCTGCTCCTGCCATTGATCATCAGGATTGGCTAACTCGGGCAAACTGGTGTACAAATTCGTTTGCTGCTGCTTTTTAGCCATAGTGTGACTCAGGATATAAGGTGAGCATCTGATTTGTGACGAAAAGAGGGATTAGCCTTTAAGCGCCTTGGTAAAATTTTGCCGATAGGACTTGTTCGCCAACATCACGGGCCAGAGAAGGGTGAGAATTAGACGGTTAGAAGTAAAATTCGTCTGTCTAAATCCGGACCAAAATCGCCAGCCGCCACCGGTATAGATAACGATTAACAATAGCCAGACAAAAAAGGGCATAAACGATGTCCTCCTGATCGAACATTCGACGATGATAATGCATCAATTTTAGTTCACAGATTCAGTAATTGTTTGCATCTGCACAGTTCTGTAATGCCGTGTTGGTTTACGCTGAAGCTACAGATCGGTTCTGCCAGTTGAGATTGGGGTCTGGTTCTGTCTCTAGAAAAGCAATTCAGACTGTATCAGCGACAGAATGTCATGATAGAACTTACAGTCAAGGGAATGAACAATGCCCCAGTCTTCCCAGGATCCAGATGCAGTATCTGTCGAGACTGAAGTCATTACGGATGACGACTATCAACAGACCCTTGAACAGCAAAAGCATCTGGCTGCACAGGATCAAAAAGCGAGAGCACAAGCTCGGCAAATTCTGCAGCGCTATGACCAGGGCTTTACCCCAAATTTAATTCAAGATATTCGCCTGTCCGCTTTTGATTCCCTGACGGCGAGTCGAGCCATTATGCAGTTGTTACGACTCAGTTTGGCTGCAGATGAGTATGGTGCTGTGGGAGAACCCCGGCTGACTTATACGCGGGGACGCAATGTTGCGATCGCACAGCAATGCGGCCATATCCTCTACCAACTAGGTGGCCTCCGGCTAATGGAAAGAGTCGTGACTCGTTTGATTCCACCCTTTGATCAGGAAAACTTACATCAAGCTTGGCAAGGCATTGGAGCTGGGCCTGCTGAAATCCTTAAAGCAACAGCAGCCAAGAAGCTTCCCTCAACTGGATTCACAAATCCTAAGCAGTAGTATCACAAGCTCTCTTGAGATCTACATATGGGTCAATAGCCTCCTTCTAACTCTATGGAGCAGGTGCTACCGTTGACTCATAGATAGGGGCTGGTTTTTCCCTAATGCGTTGGGCAATGGGTTGAACGCGTTTAACTACCTTGATCAAGTATTCATAATCAGGCGGCTGGGCATTGGAGATGTAACCCACCGAACGTTTTGTTTTGGGCGCAGCAGATTCTAAGGCATCCAATAGCTGAGTCTGTAAGACATTATCAACATCTGGCCCAATGAGTACTGCTCCTGAAGGCACCAAATGGGAGTCCCGATGCAAAATCCGAAAGTCTGCATCCTTGAAATCGGCACGATATTGCCCTAATTCTGCCAAAGACAAAGCACCTGCAGCCACTTCCCCCTGATTGATCCACTTCAATACCTCTTTAGGGGTGGAGCCAAATTTGATCTCGGCGAGGGTCAAACCATACAAATTAAAGACCGGAAAATAGTAGCCAGCCGCAGATCCTCTCTGACCTAAGGCAACAGTTGTGTTACTGAGATCTTTAATAGCCATAGCAGGGTGATCATCACGAACAACGATGACCGATCGTTCTTGATCTCCACCTTCACGAGGCAAGAGTGGAACATACTGAGCCTGAGAAATAGCGATTGCGGCCAACCCAGGAGGCGCAAAAACTAAATCCCAATTTTGCCGTTCAATCTGATCGATAGCCTGAATTTCATTGAGAGCAGGCTCTAATTCAATTAGGCTTTTTAATTCCGCCCCTAAATGCTCTTTTAATGCGGCATATTGCTCTAATGAGCGGGCCCCTTCACCATAACTAACCACACCGACCACTAATTTCTTCAAGGTTGTATTTTCAGTAGAGTCACAGGCTACCAACAACCACAAAATAGGTAATAAGAAAACCAAAAAAAAACGGCGTGAATGCATCTTCAAGATCATAAAAAAACTTCATCTAACTTATCTATGCTTGATCTTGTCGCGGTTCGTCTAGCTAGGCTAAGCTTGGAAATAGCTATAAGCTAGCAAAATCAATTGTTTCGAAGTATCACAATGACTAGAAGCGCAGAGGATAATATCCCAGGATAGACCACATTCTACAGTGACATCAATAGAGAGTTGATCGTAGTAATAATTCTCCGTTTGAAAATAATTGTTTTACCTTTACATGACTTAAAGGTCTGGTATTAAGTCACTCAGTCTTGAAGAATAATACTCACCATGAACAATAGCTAAGGAATCCTGCCAATGTTCCAAAATCTCAAGTTGGGCGTCAAGCTAAACCTCATTTTGCTGTCGGTTTTCTTAATTATTGTTCTGATTAATGGTTTGCTTTTATCTAATATCCTGCAGAAGAATGCGGAGCAAGAAGTCAAGGATAAAGCCCTAGTCCTAATTGAGACCATGACTTCTGTGCGCGAATATACCAGTAAGCAAGTAAACCAAGGGACAATCAAAAAGCTATCTCCTGAATTAGAGATTGATGGTCAGTTTGTCAAGACAAGCGTGCCTGGCTATTCCGCTCGGGAAGTCTTTAGTAACCTACAAAAACGTGAGCAGTACAGTGACTTCTTCTATAAAGAAGCAACCCTAAACCCTACTTATCCTCGCGATAAAGCCGATAGATTCGAAACTGAAGTCGTTGAAAAATTCCGCAGTCAACCAGATTTGCAAGAGCAAGTCGGTTTTCGCAAAATTTCAGCTGGAGACCTATTTTATATTGCACGACCTTTGCAGATTAAAAGTGAAAGTTGTTTAGTCTGCCACAGTACCCCTGAAAAAGCCCCCGCTAGCCAAATTAAAACCTACGGAGATACCGGTGGTTTTGGTTGGGAACTCAATGAGATTATTGGCGCTCAAATGATTTCCGTACCGGCCAGCAAGGTATTTGCAGAAGCTCGACGATTGCAATTGCTTGTAATCGGCATCCTAGCAGCAGGCTTTATCGTTGCAGCCGTTATTCTCAACCTGTTCTTGAAATTCTCAATTATTACGCCCTTGACCAAAATGTCCAAGTGGTCACGAGATGTCAGCACAGGGGCGTCAGATACTGATTTTGAACATAAGCCTAATGATGAAATCGGGGTACTTGCAGCTTCTGTGAACCGCTTGAAAGTCAGCTTGGAAATGGCAATGAATATGCTCAAGCAGAACCCTGACAATCCTTAAGTTATCCCAATAGGAGTAACAAGAAGATAGCTAAAAGTGAGTATGAGTTAAAGCAATGTCAGTCAGCTTCTCCCTCTTGAACTTAGAAAAAGTCTTTAGCTTTCTGAACTACAAGAGTTAGAGCAAAAATGGCAAATATAAAGATGCCAAAGATACCTAAATGTTGATTGACATTGACTTTGAACGCATTGCTGAATTGCTCATTAATGCCGTTGATTAAGCCTTCAGCATTACCGAGCGCTTTGTTTCGCTTCGAGCTCCAGTCTCTAAAAGCGGTTTGGTATTCTTCTAAATCTTTTTCAAATTTGTCAAAAGCGTCTGGAGATTGGGCCGCCGCCCCAGTCGGTTGCTTAGGCTTTACGGGTTCTGGCTCGTCTACGCTTTTATCATATTCTGCCAAGATGCCAGGAAAATTGCATGTCTTAAAGACGCTTTTTCCCATACAATCACAACTCTTTTTTCGTTCTTCTTCAATAGCATCGACTTCTTTGACCTTTCCTGATGTAACATCCTGCCAGCAGAGATCTTCGGCTACATCAACGCCGACTTTCGAAAGGGTAGAAAGCGCTTCAAATGGCCACTTGGTCAGAGACAATTGGTTCAAAACCTTACCCGGAGGGCCAAAGGTATCTATCGGCAAGACTCCACCCCCAAAAATAATTTGAGGAATAAGAAAAACCAATACTAAAATCGGTGCCACACTTTGATTTGGAGCCGCTGCTGATCCCAATAGTCCCAACAACATCCCGGCTATAACAGAAAGGGTAATCGTGAAATACATTCCTACTAGAATGCCAGGTTCACTCGGCAAATCTGGGATAGCAATCACTTTAAAGAGTAGGAAGACACCCCCTTGATACAGCGCCAGCAGCACGCTGACCCATACCTTTGAGAAAACATAAGGAATGATTTGTAAGCCGATGATTCGTTCACGACTATAAATATCAACTTCTTTGACAATTTCACGCATGGTTGGAAGTGCACCCACCATAACGGAGAACAAAATTGTCGTGAATAACATCGTCAACGCTAAGTTGGCACTCCCATCTTCCCTACCAAAGAGCGGTTGACTCCAGGTCACGAGATCCAGCATCCCCAGGATAGGGGCAACAGCTAGCATTAACATCAAACTGACGCGATCGCGCATCAGTATCGCGATATTCCGCTTCGATAAAATCAGGAATTGTTTCCAACTCGAAATAGTTTTGACCTGAGCGCCGGGTAATTGCTGCTTCAGGCGTTTCGCACCTCTTTGAGTTCCAGATGCCCCCAAGGATTGTTGGCGTTGCGCCACATATTTCTGATACAGGGGCGATTGCTGATACCGCTGTTGCCATTCCTGGGGGGATAATTCATGTTCAACCTTGCTGTAAATTTGGTTGAATTTTTCTACGCCAAAATAGCCGGGTGCTTCTTTAGGTGGGCCATAGTAGGCTAAATAACCACCCCGGGCCATAAACACCACCTGATCACACATGGTCACATTGTCGGTGGCATGGGTAATCAGCAAAATGGTGCGGCCTTGATCCGCTAACTCTCGCAATAGCTGCATAAGCTCAGCTTCTGTACCGGGATCAAGGCCCGACGTTGCTTCATCTAAATAAAACAAGCTGGGCTTCGTCAGGAGTTCTACCCCAATGGACACCCGCTTAATTTGACCACCACTCAAAGACTTAATGGGAACAGAACGTCGATGTTCCAGCCCTAAGTCTTTAAGGACTTCACTCACCCGCATTTTACGTTCTGCTCGGGTTGTATCATTGGGCATTCTCAGTTGAGCCGCAAAATCTAAGGCTTGTTCAACCGTTAACTCCATATGGACAATGTCCCGCTGGGGAACATAGCCAATTTGATTGCGATAGGCATTGAAATTACGGTATAAATCCGTACCGTTGACTAAGACATTCCCACTAGTCGCTGGACGAAATCCGTTCAGGGCGTCCAGTAGGGTAGATTTCCCCCCACCACTGACTCCCGCAATCACGACAAATTCCCGAGCCTGAATCGACAAGGAGATATCTTGCAGCAGGTTGAGGTCCTTATTGATTTGCTTATTCAAGCCAATAGCATCAATCCGCAGATTACCTTCTTCATTGCTATGCAAAAGGGTCTCATTCAGGTTAAAGACCAGATTGGTCGGACCCACACGAATCGAATCCCCTACTCGGAGAGGATGATGTCCCGCAATTTGCTTGCCATTTAAGAAAGTGCCATTTGTAGAGTTGAGATCGAGAACAATATAAGAACCGTCTTGCTTTTTGATTTGGGCATGGAACCGGGAGACAGACGGGTGGTTGATCTCCATGTCATTGAGGGGATCACGCCCCAAGGTGAAGGTATCACGTCCTTTTAAGTCTAAATGTCGAGATTGGGTGGGAGGAGCTCCCACACCAGCCTCTGGAACGCCTGAAATAGTCGTTTTTTGAGCTGAAACCGGGACAGGAGACTGGGCGGGAATAGGAACGGGTGCTGCAATCGCCAAAATTATTTCATATTTACCGATGCGTACTTGATCGCCTGCAACCAGTGATCGGGGCGTGTGAGGGGCTAACTGAATGCCATTGACGTAGGTACCATCCGAGCTATTGAGATCTGTGACAGCATAAGCATTACCAGAATATTTGAATTGGGCATGATGCCTAGAGACTGACAAATCATCACTTAAAACGAGCTGATTATCTGGGGAGCGACCTAAGTTGACTTCAGTTTGGGTCAGTGGAAATTCTCTAATGAGAGCTTGGTCTTTGCGGATAGCAAGTTTGGCAGCAGGATTAGGCATCGTCAGATTCGAGACAGCATAAACGGAATTGGCTGGCAATGGGTCGATTATGAACGAGGGAACTAGGGCTTCGTATTAGGATCCCATTCGATCACATTCGAACATTGATCAATATTAATCCCATTAAAGTTCGAATCCTTCAAGATAAAGTTATTCCGCAACACTTAGGAGCGTAATCGTTGCCGAAATTCTGTGGCTTGCTCTGCAATCGGAATTTGCTGCGAAAGCAGTTTGACTAACTCTTGTTCCGTCACATCCGGATACTGGGTCAGTGTGCGCTGATAAACAATAGCTGAGATGGGGCCAATAAACTCTGCTAGAAGATTTTGACACTTTTGCCCAAATTCTGGCCGAACGGCAGATTTTGAATTAGGGACAATGGGCACGGTGGCCGATTCCGGTGCTGTCGATGCAGGACCTGTTGCCGGAGGAGAAGGAGCTGGCGTAATCGGCTGACTGTTTGCCTGAGCACTAGAGGAAACTGGCTGACTAGGAGGTTGAGCACTGGGAGGAATGCTGGAGCCAGATGAATGAGGATGAGCAGAATTAACCGCCTGGGTAGGTTCAACACCCAACGCTGGATTCAGCACGGAAGCAGGAATAGATTGACCGCTACTTTCCAAAACAACGAGCTGCTGCAGTAGCACTTCAGCATTTGCGGGTCGTTGGCTAGCCACTGGAGCCATCAGCCAATCTAAAAGATTGGAAAACCGAGGTGAGATATTAATGGCGGTGGAGCGCCATTCGAATTCATCCGTACTACCGTCATAAAATTGGCTGAGTTCTTTGCCCGTCACCAAGTAGACGAAGGTTCGACCTAAAGCAAAAAAGTCAGACTGGGGAACTGCCTGCCCATGAATTTGTTCACGGGGAGTATAAAAGGAGGAGACAACGCGTGTTCCACCTTGTTGAGTGTTGGTCACATTCGTCACTGAGCGGGCCGTACCAAAGTCAACCAAACAGATGTTGCCATTGGCTTTCAGCATAATGTTAGAGGGCTTAATGTCCCGGTGCAGCACCTGCTGTTGATGGACAACCTGAAGAATCTTCAGGACTTGTTTCAGCCATTGGACAGCCAGTTTTTCATCAATGGGATGACCCCGTTGTCGTAAATAATCTTGCAAATCTAACCCCACAATTTTTTCCATGACCAGGCAATGGAGGGGTTCTTTCCAATTGCGAGGATAGAACGTGAAGTAAGAATTGGGCTCAACTTTAGGAATGCCAGGATGATGGAGTTGGCTCAGCAAATTAGCCTCGCGCTGAAACAACTCCACATGTTTTGGATAATTATCAGTCAGTATTTTAAGGATTTTAGAACTACTCTCTAAATCACTCACTTCGTAGGTTTTGCCAAATCCTCCCTGCCCTCGCAGACTAAGGACTCGATAACGACCTTCTAATAACAGTTCTGAACCACAACTCGCACAGAACAGATGGTCATCTGAGCTTTGTGGATCGGCACAACTAGGATTGATGCAGAGACTCATGCGAGGGTAATTAACAGAATGGGAGTAAAGCAGCAAAGGTCAGACCGAAAGATTCCAGTCATGATTCGCGGCGGTGTAAAGATAGTGTTTTGCCAAGTCGCAGGCAGTAGGACTCTAGGGTGAAGTCCAATACTGTTTCGGTTGAATGCCTTCATCTATGAGGTATGACATCGGGGTGATAACCCGAGGAATCATGGGCAGAAGACAGGTTGTCTCATCAACAATTTCTTTTACCCCCTATAGAAATATCAACAGCTTCCAGGATCTTTATGCAAGTTCCAGAAAACATATTGGAAGGTTACCCATATTCACAGAATTTACTTGCGGCTAATGGGTTCGGATCGAACGGGTGACAATTACGACTTTCTAGTTTCAGTTTATGGGGCCAAGGGCGCCACGAAAATGATCTCTGTCATCCCTACATCTTTCTTATGATCAATAGTGGTTGGTGATCTAGCTCAAGATCACATCGTGTCAGACTTCTACAGATATTCTGGGAGTCTTGGTCTAGATACATGGCCTTTCGTCAGCACAGCTGACAAAAAATCACTTCAGAGTGTCTATGCAGAGAACATCCGCTTTTCTAGATATTTTATAAGCCAATAGTTGTAGTTTTATATACTTATCTCAAACAGTCTAGAGTAGAAAGATAAGGCACGATTTCAACTTGGCCAATGAAATTATTTTCATGCTATGGAAACAATGATGATCTCTCATTACCTTACTTAAAGCCTTATAGAGGAAGGAAGTGACAATTCTGAGCATATCCCCATTCTGAATATGAGCCATTCGGTTAATATTCGTCTTAAAACTTTACAGACAACAATTCCTAATCACCCTAAATGAGGCGATTAGGAGAATGATGTTATTCAGCGCAGCGGGTTCTTAAAGGCAGCGATTAAGATATATCTCTGGGCCGTTATTTCAACGATATACTTGCAGTCTGCCCCCCATATTCAAATTAATGTTTCTGTTGCCTATCTCCCCATTATCAGTGGCTAGTACTGTAAAGCCTTTATTGGGAGATGTCCGCCTGGATCTGATAATTCTGGTGATTTTGCTGTTTTTATCAGCTTTCTTCGCCGGATCTGAAACCGCCATCACGGCCCTCGACAATCTGAAGCTCAGGGCTCTGATGAAAGCGGAAGGGGATCCTGATGGGCTCTATCGGTTGGTGCTAGAGAAACGGGCTCGATTTATTACAACTCTGCTGATTGGCAACAATTTGGTCAACAATTTTGCGGCGATCTTGACCAGCAATTTATTTGTGATTTGGTTTGGTGGTGCGGGGGTTGGACTAGCAACAGCTGCGGTCACTTTTTTGCTGCTACTGTTTGGTGAAATTACCCCCAAATCCTTAGCCGTGAATAATTCCATGCCTATCTTTCAATGGGTGGTGCGCCCCATCTATTGGTTGTCGGTTATGTTATTACCGATCATTCGCCTGTTTGAATCGATTGTGCAGGTCGTGATTCGCTTTTTCCAAAGTGGTTTAAAACAACAAAATGAGTCGCTTCAAGATTTGCAGCTCTTAATTGAAGTGCTTGGAGGACGAGGTCAGCTCGATTTACAGAAACGCCAACTCCTCAACAAAGCTTTGATGTTGGACAACCTGACGGTGCGCCAAGTCGTCAAGCCACGGGTGGAGATGCAGACGGTTGCCCATGAAGCTACGATGCAAGACGTGATTGATATTTGTCTGGACAGTGGGTATTCGCGGATTCCAGTCCAAGAGGAGTCCAAAGATTCCATTGTGGGCGTAATCCACTTAAAAAGTGCGGTGCAGCACCTCAAAACCCACGGGAATGACATCGTGACAGCCGCAATGGATCCACCGGTATACATTCCAGAAACTAAACGAGTCGCAGATCTAATGAAAGAGATGTTGCATCAGCGCCTTCATTTAGCCATTGCTGTAGATGAGTATGGCGGTACGGTGGGTTTGGTGACTCTAGAAGATCTGTTAGAAGAGTTGGTGGGCGAAATCTATGATGAGAGTGATTCTCCCAGCTCCGCAACGCCGCGACGATATTTAGGGTTAGGATTATTATCCCGACCGGGATCTACCTCTTCTTAGTCAGTAGACCGTATGCGGGATTGAGCAATTTGCCAACTGAGAAAAATGACCGGCAATAGTCCCACTAGCACGATGGCTAATGCAGGTGCTGCCGCTTCCACTAATCGTTCATCCGACGCATAACGATAGACACGCACGGCTAAGGTATCAAAATTGGGGGGTTGAATCACGATGGTGGCGGGAAGTTCTTTCATCACATCCACAAACACCAACATCAAAGCTGTGAGCAGACTCCCCCCCATCATGGGGGCATGAACCTTGGAGAGGGTGCTGCGGGCGGAATGGCCTAAGCTATGGGCCGCATCGTCAAAACTGGGTTTGATTTTGGCTAGTCCTGACTCCACTGAACTCAGAGAGACCGCCAAAAATCGCACTAAATAGGCAAAGATCAAAGCCGTAATGGTGCCCTGAAGAAAGGAACCGGGCAGGTTAAACCAATTTTGTAGCAAGGGTGCGATCGCACCTTCGAATTGAGCCAGTGGAATCAGAATGCCCACGGCAATCACGGAGCCAGGAATGGCATATCCCATCGCTGCGATCCTGACCCCAAATCGCATCACCGGGGTACCACTCAATCGCAAGCCATAGACCAGAAATAAGGACAGTAACACCGCCAACCCCGCCGTCAGGGTAGCCAGGAGCAAGCTATTCAGGGCCAGGGGCAAAAATTGCTGCCCCATCGTCTCGGCCATATTCTCCAGGGTCATCTGTACGAGCAAAGCTCCGGGAATCAGCAACCCCAGAACAATAGGTACAGAACAGCTCAACCCAGCCAATAACGCTCGCCCCCCCTCCAGTTTATAGGTCGATAGGCGCTGAAAAGGGCTACTGGTCTGATAATAGCGGGCCTGTCGGCGGGACCATCGCTCCAATAAAATCAGGCTGAGAATAAACATCATTAAGACGGCAGCCAGCTGCGTTGCAGCAATGCGCTCGCCACCGCCAAACCATGTCCGGTAAATGCCCGTTGTAAAGGTAGGGACACCAAAGTATTGAACCGTACCAAAGTCATTCAGGGTCTCCATCAAGGCCAGGGCCAAGCCTGCCGTGATGGCAGGGCGAGCCAAGGGCAGCGCCACTTTAAAAAAGCTTTGCCAGGGATTACACCCTAAGGACCGACTGGCTTCTTGGGTACAAACGGACTGCTCTAAAAACGTCACCCGCGTCAACAGATAAACATAGGGATAGAGTACTAGACTCATCATTGCGATCGCCCCCCCTAACGACCGAATATTCGGGAACCAATAATCCGTTGCACTTTCCCACCCAAACAGATATCGAAGGAAGGTTTGAACAGGGCCAAAATACTCGAGAACATCCGTATAGGTATAAGCCAACAGGTAAGCAGGAGCAGCCAGGGGCAGCAAGAGAGCCCATTCAAAAACCCGACTCCCAGGAAAGTCACACATGGTTACCAGCCATGCAGTCCCCACCCCAATGACCAAGACCCCTGCACTCACCCCTAGCATCAGTAACAGAGAATTGATGATGTATGTAGGTAGAACCGTGGTGGCGAGGTGTCCCCATGTCTCACTTTGGTTCGTAAAAATACTGCTTAACACCACCAAAATCGGAGTGGCAATTAACACCGCAACCCCCATCACCCCAATCGTCCAAATATTCCATTGGAGGGAAGGATGGGTCAATATTTGGCGAGAGAGTTTGGAAACAGACTTAGGAACGGTATTCAAAATGAGTCCATGGAATATATGGGTTTAACGTCCAGTATTACACTCTGTCACGCTTCATTTAGGAGACTACCCCACTCATGTATCGATACAAGGAGATTCCAAAGAACCGCTAGAATCAGAGGGAGATCAGTTCAGGGCCACACCTATGACGTCCCCCCAGGCAGTTGAATTTTTGGATGAGTTTGAAGTAATTGTCGTGGGGGCAGGCCATGCCGGTTGTGAAGCAGCGTTAGCCTCTGCTCGGATGGGCTGCAGTACCCTATTGCTGACCCTCAATCTAGACAGAATCGCTTGGCAACCCTGTAATCCAGCCGTAGGAGCACCTGCCAAGTCCCAGCTCACCCATGAAGTCGATGCCCTAGGCGGCGAAATTGGCAAAATGGCGGATCGCACCTATTTGCAAAAACGTCTCCTTAACCATTCCCGTGGTCCTGCCGTTTGGGCCCTACGGGCTCAGACCGACAAGCGCGAATATG
Organism: Acaryochloris marina S15; assembly: GCF_018336915.1. Taxonomy (GTDB): domain Bacteria; phylum Cyanobacteriota; class Cyanobacteriia; order Thermosynechococcales; family Thermosynechococcaceae; genus Acaryochloris; species Acaryochloris marina_A. The sequence goes on from NZ_CP064923.1 coordinate 4,889,777, forward strand.
CCGCGGTGATGAAAACCATCGTCGAGAATCAGGGCAATCTGACCGTGCGGGAGGGCATGGTCACTGATCTAGTGCTAGGAGCCAATGATGAGGTCGTTGGCGTTCAGACCTACTTTGGTGTTGCCTTTCGTTGCCAGGCCGTCATTCTGACCACAGGCACCTTTTTAGGAGGACGGATCTGGGTCGGAGATAAGTCAATGCCGGCCGGACGAGCTGGAGAGTTTGCAGCGGAGGGACTGACCGAAACCCTGAATAAATTAGGGTTTGAAACAGATCGGCTGAAAACCGGAACCCCCGCTCGCGTCGACAAACGGTCTGTGGACTTTAGCGTCATGGAACCTCAGCCCCCGGATCAGCAAGTACGGTGGTTTAGTTTTGATCCTGCCGTTTGGATTGAACGGGAGCAAATGAACTGCTATATCACCCGCACGACCCCTGAAACCCACAAATTGATTCAGGACAATTTACACCTGTCTCCAGTCTATGGCGGTTGGGTCGATGCCAAAGGCCCCCGCTACTGTCCCAGCATTGAAGATAAAATCGTGCGGTTTGCCGATAAGGCCAGCCATCAGATTTTTATTGAGCCAGAAGGTCGCGATATTCCTGAACTCTATATTCAAGGATTCTCAACGGGTTTGCCCGAAGCGCTGCAGTTACGGATGTTGAGATCGCTTCCTGGTCTCGAACGTTGTGCCATGCTCCGCCCGGCTTATGCCGTGGAATATGATTATCTGCCCGCCACCCAGTGTTATCCCACCCTCATGACCAAACGCATTGAAGGTCTCTTCTGTGCGGGACAAATTAATGGCACCACCGGCTATGAAGAAGCGGCTGCCCAGGGCATTGTCGCGGGCATCAATGCCGCTCGATTCGTGAACCAACAGGAAATGATCGTCTTCCCTCGAGCCCAAAGCTATATTGGCACGCTGATCGACGATCTCTGCACCAAAGACTTACGAGAGCCCTATCGGATGTTGACAGGCCGATCCGAATATCGATTGCTGTTGCGATCAGACAATGCCGATCAGCGATTGACGCCCTTAGGACGTGAAGTGGGTCTGATTGATGATCGACGCTGGCACTTATTTACCCGTAAGCAGGCCACCATCACAGCTGAAAAAGAACGGCTCCATGCCACTCGTATTAAGGAGCGTGAGCCAGCAGCCCAGGCCATTGTCCAGGCAACGGGCGAAAAAATCAAAGGATCCATTACTCTGTCAGAGTTACTGCGTCGCCCCAAGTTTCACTACTGCGATCTTCACCAGCATGGCCTGGGCATAGAGACCCTCGAACGAGCCGAACGCGAAAGTGTCGAAATTGAAATCAAATATGCGGGCTATATTCAGCGCCAACAGCGCCAGATTGAGCAGGTGAGTCGGCAAGAGCAGCGTAAGTTACCAGAAAATTTAGACTACGCCAACATCCAGACATTGTCGATGGAAGCACGGGAGAAATTGGCGAAAGTGCAGCCCCTGACCGTAGGACAGGCATCCCGCATTGGTGGCGTCAATCCTTCAGATATCAATGCTTTGCTATTTTATCTAGAAACCTTGGCTCGATTGTCCCCAGTCAGTTAAAAGCCTGTGATAGGATGTTAAAGTCTTATTGGCAATGAGCCAACAACGGGATGTAGCGCAGCTTGGTAGCGCGCCTGCTTTGGGAGCAGGATGTCGCAGGTTCGAATCCTGTCATCCCGATTTAATCTTTAGAATTAGAGCAGAAAAGTCTCTGATAGTGAGGGTGATCACCGCAACTCTGAACTATCATGACTTTACTAGATAATGTGATGAAAAAAGGTCTATCTAGACTGTCATCATATCTATCTCCTGAGTACCCATTCTTTAGGAGTCTACATTGCCACAAACATCAGCAATATAGATTAATCTATGCTGTCAGTTAACGCTTCTGGGTATCAATACACCTTCAAAAAACTGAGTATTGTTACTCATCCCATATTGAACTGTTTTTAGTGTACAAATCAGTAATAAATGTGATTCATACTCATTAACTGGCTATCCCCAATAACCTCATATGACATTTACGACCTTAACTTTCGTAGTATTTTTACTACTGACCTTTACCAGTTACTGGAAATTAGGAAAAAGGTCATTACAAAATATTTTTCTGGTTGTTATTAGCTACATTTTTTATGGCTGGTGGGATTATCGCTTTTGCTTTTTATTACTAGCCTCTAGTTCTGTCGATTATTGGATTGGCCTATACCTAGCTCGAGCAGACTCTGACCGCAAACGGAAACTTTTATTATTCAGCAGTCTATGTATCAATTTAGGGTTACTGGGATTCTTCAAATATTGGAATTTTTTCTCTCAGAGTTTGGTTGATTCACTCTCCCTAGTGGGATGGAAATTAGACTATGTGGCCCTTAATGTTATTTTGCCCGTTGGCATTAGCTTCTATACCTTCCAAACCCTGAGTTACACCATCGATATTTATCGGCGTCAACTACAGCCCACCCAAAACTATATTGACTACCTAGCTTACGTTTCCTTCTTTCCTCAACTCGTAGCTGGCCCGATTGAGCGTGCACCTCACCTACTTCCGCAATTTCTCAACTCCAGGCAGTTTAATTATGAGTTAGCCGTGGATGGATGCCGGCAGATTCTTTGGGGCCTAGCCAAAAAAATGTTGGTTGCGGACAACCTGGCAGCTATCGTCGACAGCGCATTTGGACAGCCGAGTGAATACCCTGGCCCCCAGCTAGTCTTTGCGACCATTGCCTTTGCCTTTCAAATTTACTGTGATTTTTCCGCCTACTCTGATATTGCTATTGGCACAGCTCGGCTCTTTGGCTTTGACTTGATGCGGAATTTTGCCTACCCCTATTTCTCCCAGTCTATGGCTGAATTTTGGCGGCGATGGCATATTTCCTTCTCTTCATGGTTGAGGGACTATGTCTATATTCCTCTAGGCGGCAGTCGGGTCACCTCCCTCCGCAGAATCGTCAACGTGATGTTGACCTTCTTAATCAGTGGTTTATGGCATGGAGCAGCCTGGAATTTTGTCATCTGGGGCGGCATCCATGGTGGCGTCGTGCTCGTAGAAAAGCTGTGGATTCCTGATCAAACCCTGAAAGCAACAGATACCCCCTGCGGAGAGGGGTTATTTCCCAAGTTGGGAATTTTGATCAGAGTGCTGATCACCTTCTCCCTCACTTGTCTATCTTGGATCTTCTTCCGAGCTAAAACAATTCAAGATGCTGGCTTTATGGTGCAGAAGATATTTGTGGATGCACTCCGTCCTGCGGCTTATAAATCTTTCGGAACCATTGTTGCAGATTGCCCCATTGGTAAATGGATTGTTGTGGTTTTAGCCTGCTTAGTGCTCATTGAATGGCTACAGAGAAGGTATGCCCACCCCTTGGTATTGAAGAAGTTACCCCAAAGTATCAGATGGTCAGCCTATACCCTATTGCTGTGGATCACCTTGGCATACGGCACATGGAGTACTGGACAATTTGTATATTTTCAGTTTTAAGTACTTGTCAATGATGATTTCAAAGCCTAATTACAGTTAGGACTCTCCTAGCCTGACTTATAGATTTATTTAAGTGTTCTCTTAATGAATAAATTTATCTTTCGCCTTCTAAAATTCATATCAGTCCAGTCTTTAGTTCTGTTAATAGTGCTCGTTTTTTACGTCATGAACCATGACAAAACAGCTAAAACCAACTACTTAGCAGCAACCCTCGATAAACATGCTTTACTGGCTAAACAGCAAAAACCTCGGGTAATTTTCCTAGGGGGCTCTAATGTAGCCTTTGGCTTAGATTCTTCACTCATTGGACGTCGCTTAAATCGTAACCCCGTCAATATGGGTCTACATGCAGCGGTAGGGCTTGAATATATGCTCAACGAAGTGGAGGCCTCCTTGGTAGAAGGAGATATTGTGGTTATTTCGTTTGAATATGAGCAATTTTCTAGTCCTTTACCCGACATTCCAGAACGCCTGTATACGGTGATAGAGAATCGTCCCCAGAATCTTCAGTTCGTTCCTTGGTACTATGCACCCATCATGCTGGACAAAGGCCAGCTCTATCTTGGGGGCGTTATCCGGACAGCGATCAACTCAGTGCTAGGAACCTATGAGATTGATAGAGTTTATCAACGCAGTAACTTGAATGAGATCGGTGATGCCACTATCAACAACACCGAAAGTGGGCGAGACTTGACCCAAATCAAAGGGAAACTAACCGTCAATGATGGCTCAGTGCAAACGGCGATTACCATTTTGAATGAATTTAATCAATCAGCCACCCAAAAAGGAGCCAAGATTTATTATTCCTATCCTTCATTGCTAGACTCTGTGTTTCGAGATAATGCGGTTGCCATTCACCGCATCGATGATCAACTCAAAAAATCATTAGATTTCCCCCTGTTAGACGGCCCCAAAGATATGGCCTTTAGCAAAGAGTACTTCTTTGATTCTGAATATCATCTCAATCACAAAGGCACAAAAGTTCGTTCTGAATTAATTTCAAAACAATTATCAAGGCGTTTAGCAGAAAGTATTGACACCAACAATGGGAGCTGAAGGGTTTAATCTAGACTTGCTATATTTCTCACTTACGAAGGATATTGCCTAGTTACTATGAAGTTTATTCCGTCAAAAATATGGTTAATCATTCTATTTTTGAGTGGAGTTACCGGTGGGGTGCTTCTGCATAAGTTTCTTTTTAAAGACCGCCTCCAGACGCCTCAAGCCTCCCAGGCACAAGCATTACCGACTATCCCTGATCCATGGCAAGGAAAAATATCCCTCTATGTTTTAGCTGGGCAATCCAATATGGCGGGCAGAGGCCCGCTGGATGCTGAGAGTTCAACCACACATCCCCAGGTTTTTGTATTCGGGAATGATTACCGATGGCACCTCGCCAAAGATCCCCTAGATGCTCTAGACGGCCAAGTTGATCCGATATCCCGAGAAGGCAAGGCTCCGGGGGTGGGTCCCGGTATGACCTTTGCATCAACATTGCTCAAGCATGATGCGGATGCTGTTATTGGTCTGATTCCCTGTGCTAAGGGGGGGTCAACCATTCAAGAATGGCAACGTAATTTAAGTGAAAACTCTCTCTATGGGTCTTGTCTCAAGCGATTGCGAGCCGCCTCTTTGATGGGCAAGCTGGAAGGAATATTATTTTTTCAAGGGGAAGCAGATGCTCTGGATCAAAAGCAATTTTCTCACCTCTCTCTATCTCCCCAACAATGGTCCAAAAAGTTTGAAAAGTTTGTTGAGAATTTTCGACTAGATACAAAGCAAGAGAACTTACCGATTGTGTTTGCTCAAATTGGGTCCCATGATGCTCCTGATCTTTTAACAGAGTGGGAAGCCATTAAAAAGCAGCAAGAGAATATTAAATTACCTTATGTATCGATGATTACTACGGATGATTTGGCCCTTCAAGACTATGTTCATTACACCACTAAAAGTTATCGTACGATTGGACAGCGATTCGCCAATGCCTATATTAAACTGACTGAGAAGAATCTATGATGTGAATGTCTGACAAAATGGGAAATATCAATATATGATTGAAACAATTTTGGATTTTTTAAATAGCCTTTAAATATGTCTTTATCTTGAGTTTTTATTAACCGTTTTAAATCGATTGTTAGAGTTGTTCATTGAGTGAGCTAATGGAGACAAAACCAAGAATTCCTGTCGCAATTTTATGTGGTGGTAAAGGAACAAGACTCAAAGAAGAAACCGAGTTTCGTCCCAAGCCCATGGTCATGGTCGGGGACCGTCCCATGATTTGGCACATCATGAAAATCTATGCTCACTATGGTTTTACGGATTTTCTTCTCTGCCTTGGCTATAAAGGCGATATGATTCGTGACTATTTCTTTAACTATGATTGGAACCATAGCAATGTCTTATTGGAATTAGGCAATAAAAAAATCACCAAATTAGATAGCTCCCATGGAGAAGAGAACTGGAGAATCTGGTTAATTGACACTGGCCCTGAAACCATGACTGGGGGACGATTAAAACGTCTATCTCCTTATTTCAACGACATTGGTAGTGACTTGTTTATGGGCACCTATGGCGATGGGGTGAGCAACGTTAATATCCAGAAATTGCTGGAGTTCCATAACAGCCATGGCAAGCTAGCCACCATCACCTCCGTTCGCCCGCCTTCACGTTTTGGTGAGCTTGCCATTGATAACAATTTTGTCAGCTACTTCCAAGAAAAACCCCAAACCAGCGAAGGCTGGATCAACGGGGGATACTTTGTGTTTCATCGCAAGGTTCTAGATCTAATTCAAGGAGATAGCACCGTTCTGGAAGCCGAGCCCTTTAAAGCATTAGCGGCATTGGGAGAACTCGCTGTCTATAAACACGATGGATTTTGGCAATGTATGGATACCTATAGAGAACTCGGACTTCTCAATGAGCTATATACCTCCAATCAAGCACAGTGGAGGGTTTGGTAATGAGTGAATTTTGGCAGGATCGATCGGTATTGATTACGGGTTGCACCGGGCTGTTAGGGAGTTGGATGACCCAAGAGCTGGTCGCCCGTGGCGCTCGTGTCGTTGGATTGGTTAGGGATTGGGTCCCTCAGTCTCGCTTGTTTACGGAAGGGCTCTCCGACAAAATTACAACGGTTTACGGCGGCATTGAAGATTTAGGGGTTTTGGAGCGGGCTATCAATGAATACGAAGTGGATACAGTATTCCATTTAGCTGCCCAAACCATTGTGGGGGTTGCCAATCGCGAACCCCTGGGCACCTTTGAAGCCAACATCAAAGGGACATGGAATGTCTTAGAAGCCTGTCGTCGGGTGGGGGGAGTCAGTCGTATTGTCGTCGCTTCCAGTGATAAGGCCTATGGTGATCAAGATATCTTGCCCTACGACGAACAAACACCACTCCAAGGCGAGCATCCCTATGATGTGTCCAAAAGTTGCGCAGATTTACTGTGTCGGACCTACTATGTGACTTACAACCTGCCCGTCTGTATTACCCGCTGCGGGAATTTCTATGGCGGTGGGGACTTGAATTTCAATCGAATTGTCCCGGATACCATTCGATCGACGTTGCGTGACAAACCCATTGTGATTCGCAGTGATGGGACTTATATCCGTGACTATTTTTATGTCAAGGATGGTGTGCTGGCCTACCTTCATCTGGCGGAACAAATGGATCGGCCGGAAATATTGGGTGAGGCCTTTAACTTTAGTAATGAGCTGCAGATTTCAGTCTTAGAGTTAGTTCATAAAATCCTAAAGTTGATGGGCAAACCTCATCTGGAGCCGACGATTTTGAACCAAGCTCAGAATGAAATCAAGCATCAATATCTCTCTGCCGCAAAGGCAAGAAAGCTATTAGATTGGAAATCTCCCTATGATTTGGATGCGGCATTATTAGAAACCATTCAGTGGTATACAGCATTTCTTGAGTCCACTTCTGCTTAGTACTTGTATAGGAAGGATATGCAACTTCATTCCACCAAAATACCAGGCTGTTTTGAATTAGAATTAAACGTTTTCAAGGATCAGCGGGGTCGGTTTGTTAAAACCTTTCATGAAGAGATTTTCGCCAGCCACCAGTTAGAAACCCATTTCCCTGAAGCCTATTATTCTTACTCCACCCAAAATGTATTGCGGGGCCTCCATTTTCAGATCCCCCCTAAAGATCATACGAAGATGGTTCACTGCGCCCAGGGTGAGATCATAGATGCGGTGGTCGATTTAAGAGTGGGTTCGCCCACCTATGGGCAATTTGAAGTATTTGAACTCAGCGCCGAAAAAGGCAATTCGGCCTATATCCCCCCCGGCTTAGCCCATGGTTTTTACATTGTCAGTGAAACCGCCCTCGTGATGTATCAGGTGTCCACGGTATATGCCCCTGGCCATGAACAAGGTCTGTTGTGGAACTCGGCTGAGATTCCCTGGCCGAGTCCAAATCCGATTATTTCTGAAAAAGATCAAGGATGGAAGACCCTGGCTGACTATGAAAGTCCGTTTGTCTATGAGCCTGCCCACTCATGACTAATTCCCAGCCATCACCAACGGTCCTGATTTCCGGAGCCAATGGCTATTTTGGGGGCATAGCCTGTCAGTTTTTTAGAGATCGGTCCTGGACTGTCTTAACGGCAACCCGCCGCCCAGATGCAGATGTCCCGTTTGATCTCAATCAGCCAGACCAGTTTGCCGCCCAAAAGCTAGAGCAACCTGTTGATGTGTTTATTCATGCGGCCGCCGCCCATGAAGTGACCTGTCGGGACCAGCCCTATCAAAGCATTTTTCAGAATGTGGCCGGTACCCGGGCCGCCCTGGACTTTTGTGTGGCCAACCACATTTCGCGGTTTGTGTACTTATCGACCTTTCATGTCTTTGGCCATCCCACCGGCCGGATTGATGAATCCACGACGCCGTTGCCTGCGAACGACTATGGTTTAAGTCATTTACAGTCTGAAGATTACTTACGGCTGTACCGCCGAGAGCAGTCTCTACAGACTTTAGTGTTGAGGCCCAGTAATTTTTTTGGTGTGCCGGCGGATGTTAAAAGCTGCAACCGCTGGACCTTAACCCCTTTAGGGTTCTGTCAGGCCGCAGTGGAAGAGAAACAGATTGTCTTGAGAACGCCGGGATATCAACGACGCAACTTTATTGCGGTCCCAGATATCTGTGGTGCGATCGCAGCCGCGTATCCCCAAATGGACACCCTAGATCTCCTCCATTTGCCAGGGCCAGAAACCCTCAGTATTCGAGGGCTTGCTCAACTAGTCCAACGGGTGATGCAAGAGCGATTTGATATTGCGATTGATGTCGTCCTGCCGGATGGGGAGCCGATAGAAGATACATTTACCTATACCAGCCAAGGATTATCAGCCGTTTATCAACCTCAACTCACCCTAGAAAACTTTGTATTTAAATTGTGTCAACGGTTGTTATCAGTCTAAAGACTGAGCAGCTAGCCCCCTTGGCAATGCTTGTATAGGGACAAGTCAAGGTCGCGATCAGTGGAAAGAAGACAGCCATGGTTTTAGGAACACTCTCTGGAAATATGCCTGAAACAATCTCTAACGCGTTAAAGCCCATCCTTCGTCCCCTGTTTAGTTGGGCCGTACTCAAGCCTGCGATCGCATATCTGCTCCCACGGCAAACCGTGGCTCAGGCTTTTGGCAAGGACCATCCTAAGCATCGGCGCTTCCCCCCGGAGACCATTGATACGCCTGAGATCAAGGATATGCCGCCCTTTGACGGTCCCTTTGCCTATCTGGAGAGTGAAACCTATACCACCCACGATATTTTCTCAACGGTGTTAGAAAACGTGTTAGTCGAACCGGGCAACGGCATCGTCTTAACGCCTTCTCGTAAAGTGATTGCCGAGTCCATGTATCCCCAAATGGACGACATCACGATTTATGGGGCCTTACTCAATAAAAGCTTTATCCGGCGCCGAATGCTTGAGAAGCCGGTCCAAGAGATTTCGGGGTATGCCAGTATTTATCAAGGATTGCCCAATGGTTACTACCACAAATTTATTGACTTAGTCCCCCGTTGTTCCCTGCTGAGCCAGCCGGAATATGCAGAGATAGACAATATTCAGCTCCTCTATTCTGATCCTGTGTCGGAGACAGAAACTCTATTAGTCCCGAAACTGATTCCAGAAAATGTCACATTAACCAAGTTAGAACCCAGTCGGCTTTACCGCGTCGAAAAATTGATTTTGCCGACGTTTCTGACTCAGTTCGGGTCTGGCTATCTGCCCCAAGCCTATATCCAGCAGCTTCGGCAAGCCATTTTTCCGAAGCGTCCTTCAACCCAAAACAAACGAATTTATATTTCCCGAGCCCAGTCGGCCAAAGGCCAGAAAAAGCGGCATATTGTTAATGAAGCCGAATTAATTGCAGCCCTCAAACCCTTGGGGTTTGAAATCTATGAGCTGGAAGATTTCTCCTTAGAAGAGAAAGTTGAACTTTTCTATGACGCTGAAATTGTAGTGGGGGCCTATGGGGGTGGTATCACCCACGTGCTCTTTTCCGAGTCCGTCAAGATCTTGGAACTGCAGGTCATGGCTAAAACCCAAACCTATTACTATTACTTAGCCAAAGCATTGGGACATGACTATCGCTTCTGGTTCTCGGACAAAGCCAACAACCGCGAGAACTTTGAAGTTGATATTTCTCAGGTTTTGCAGTTACTAGAAGGTTGGTGTTAAAACGGAGATGAAGTTATCTAACCCCCAAAAGAATAACCCAACCGAAATTGACGAGAGTTGAGAAAAGAGTGAAGTGGCTCCGGCATGAAGGCCATGCACCCCGTTTTCATTCTGTCGGTGTAATGAGCCTTTCTGACTAAACAGGCTAGGGGTTTTGTACCCACAATAAATAACTCCATAAGATACGCTAGAACTACTAATGAGATATTGATTTCTATGCAATCTCTGATTACATCTACCCCAACTACCTTCGCGTCTCAAGTTGAAAAGCTGCTGCTGTTAGAAGCCGAAGCCATTGCCAAAGCGGCGGAGCGATTGCAGCCCGAACAGGTCAATCAAGCCGTCGATCTGATGATTAATTGCTCCGGCAAAGTGGTGTTATCCGGGGTGGGTAAATCAGGGATTGTGGCCCGCAAAATCGCCGCCACCCTGACCAGTGTGGGAGTGATGGCAGTATTCCTACATCCAGTAGAAGCCCTACATGGCGATTTAGGGATTGTGGCGACCAGTGATGTCGTGGTGGTGTTAAGCAACAGTGGTGAAACCGATGAACTGATTGCCATGTTGCCTTGCTTAAAGCAACGCCAAGTTCCGCTGATTGCCCTAGTGGGTAACGTGAAATCGACCTTGGCAGATGAAGCGGATGTGGTCTTAGCGGCGACGGTTGACCAAGAAGCCTGTCCCATGAATTTAGCCCCCACAGCCAGTACGACAGTTGCGATCGCAATCGGCGATGCTCTAGCCATGACCGTCACCCATGCTAAAGGGGTCACTCCTGAAGCCTTTGCCGTCAATCACCCGGCGGGTCGGTTAGGCAAGCGCTTGACCATTAAAGTTTCAGATCTGATGCACCAAGGCCCCGAGCATCCTTGTATTTCCTCAGAGGCCAGCTGGCTGGAAATCGTGACGAGCATTAGCCAGGGTGGGTTAGGAGCCGTTAACGTAGTGGATGCTCACAACCAACTGCTGGGAATTGTCACAGATGGTGATCTGCGTCGTGCCATGGAAAAGGTTCGCCCAGTAGACTTGGAGCAGATGAACGCAGAAAAAATAATGACTGCCAATCCCACTACTGCTGCACCGGACCAGTTGGCCTACGACGCCTTACAGGTCATGGAAGATCGTCCGTCTCAAATTTCGGTATTGCCCGTCGTCGATCAAGACGATCGTTGCGTGGGAGTATTGAGACTGCACGATATTGCTCAAGCGGGTCTTATATGAATATTCTTGCGGTCATTCCTGCCCGCTATCAATCCCAACGCTTCCCTGGCAAACCCCTAGTGATGCTAGATGAGCGGCCTATGGTTCAGTGGGTCTATGAAGCCGCTAAAAGCTGCGATTTCTTTCAAGATGCAGTGGTGGCCACGGACAGTGACAAAATTGCCGACTGTGTGAAAGGGTTTGGCGGCAAAGTAGTGATGACCCGGGACGATCACCTCACGGGCACCGATCGCGTCGCCGAAGTCGCTGGCTTCTACGATGATATGGATGTCGTCGTCAATGTTCAGGGGGATCAGCCCTTTGTTACGCCAGAAGCCCTCGAACAGCTGGTTCGTCCCTACCGGGAGGGAGAACGACCCGAGATGACCACCCTGGGCTGTCCCCTAGACATGGAAGAGGATTACGCCAGCCCAAATGCAGTGAAAGTACTTTGCGATCGCAACGGCCATGCCCTCTATTTTTCCCGCTCTCCCATTCCTTACTTTCGCACCCCAGGCACGGTACCGGTTTATCACCACTTAGGGCTCTATGCTTTTCGCCATGACTTCCTAATGCAATATTCTCAACTCGAACCGACGCCCTTTGAAACCTGTGAAGGTCTAGAGCAATTGCGAGTTTTAGAGTACGGCTATGCCATTAAGGTTTGCCAAACCCAAAAAGCAGCGATTGAAATTAATACCCCCGAGGATTTAGTTAAAGCTCAGTTATTCATCCAACAAGGAATGACCTCATGATCCGTACTCAAGTGACTGATACATTAGCCATCGGCGATGGATGTCCGCTGACACTGCTGAGTGGTCCCTGTGTGATTGAATCTGAAGATTTCACCTTGAAGATGGCCACGAGCATCGCTCGCATCTGTGAGAAGCTGGGCATTTCTTATGTATTCAAATCCTCCTTTGATAAAGCCAACCGCACATCCGTTAGCTCCTTTCGGGGCCACCCCATGGAAGAAGGACTAAGAATCTTACAGCGGGTCAAGGATGAAGTCGGCGTCCCCATCGTCACGGATATCCATGAAAGCCACCAGGCCGCTCCCGTCGCCGAAGTTGCCGATATTTTGCAGATCCCTGCTTTTTTATGTCGCCAAACCGATCTACTCATGGCGGCAGCCGCCACAGGTCGCACGATTAATGTCAAAAAAGGGCAATTTTTAGCCCCCTGGGACATGAAAAATGTGGTGAGCAAACTGGAGTCTGGCGGCGCTAAGAACATCCTGTTAACAGAGCGCGGCACTAGCTTCGGCTATAACGCCCTCGTTGTTGATTTTCGGTCTCTGCCCCAAATGCGTAGCTTTGGTTATCCCATTGTGTTTGACGCCACCCACAGCGTCCAAATGCCTGGAGGCCAGGGCAGTAGCTCCGGTGGCCAGCGGGAATATGCCCCCTATCTCGCTCGGGCAGCCGCCGCCATTGGCATTGATGCCTTATTTATGGAAGTGCATGAGAATCCCGATCAGGCCCCCAGCGACGGTCCAAACATGATTCCGCTCCATCAGTTAGAAGATGTGTTGCGGCCCATCCTTGAGGTGCATAACGTCTTAAAAACGACTCAACCCGTATTAGCTTGATGAGTACCCTATCAGACCTACAATCCCGACTCACCAACGTGAAGCTCTTAGCCTTAGATGTGGATGGTGTCTTAACGGATGGCGGGCTGTACTACACCGAAACTGGCGCAGAACTAAAAAAGTTTAATGTCAAAGACGGTCAAGGCTTAAAGCTCCTCATGCAGGCAGGAGTTGAGGTGGCCATTATTACTGCCAGCGATTCTCCTGTCACCCGACATCGAGCCAAAAAGTTGGGCATTCAACATGTCTTTCTTGGGATTGAAGAAAAGCTCTCGGTGCTCAAATCTCTCTGCCAAACTCTCAACATTGAGCTGTCCCAAGTGGCCTATGCAGGAGATGATGTCAATGATGTGCCCATCTTACAAAATATCGGCTGTCCCTTCACCGTCAATGATGCCATGCCTGCCAACCGAGGCGCAGCCATTTACATTACTCAGAAAAACGGAGGATGTGGCGCAGTCCGAGAACTTTGTGATTTACTGATTCAAAGCCAGGCCGGTTCTTCATCTTAATCCCTGGCAAGGATCCGACAAGATGCAACAAAAGCTGAAAATCAGATCGCGTCAGGATATTGTCCCCCTTGAAAAAGCAATTCTAGGGCAATATTATTTTCCACTGCAAGACTATTTGGGCTTTGATGAGAAGCTAGCGATGCTGTTTCAATCGTTACCGCTTCGGCTCTCTCGTTCATCGCCCCAGCCGGAAATCAGCTTCTTTCTCTATTCCAAGGCTTGTGAACGCTTATTAATCCCACTGCTATTGCACTTAGCAGAGAGTGGCATTCTTGAGAAAAATGGCATCAAGCTGAATCTGGTTGTTCTACCGGGGATTCATCAACTGCAGCTCGTTCCCCAAACCCTAGAAAAATTGAGTTCTTTGGGCATCACCCCCCAGGCCAATTATTTAAGCCTCATTCGAGCCTGTTTATCCCCCCAGAATAAAGGGGTGGTCTTTTGCTTAGATCATCGAGAACTCTATGAATTTCATCGGTGTGGCGTTGATACCGCCGATCAGCTCCGCAAGTTTGGCGTTAAAACCCTCTCTATTCAACATGGTGGGACTCGCAAGGACTCCGTTAAAGGACTCGCTTCCACGGTTTCAGACCTAATCATGGTTTGGGGTAAGCGGGTGGAGCGGGAATTGGTCCAGGATTATGGGGTCGATCCCCAACGAATTCGAGTGGTAGGAAATCCGTTACATGACGTCCTCAATACGCTAGATCCCGAAGCTGCTTTGACGACGTTGCAAAAATGCTATCCCCAGGTTCAACCGCAACTCCCCCATAAAAAAATTGTGGTTTTAGCCGCCTGCCTGCATACGGAATATCAGGGGTATGGGGACGAAGCCCAGCTCTATCGACAATATATTCAACATATTTATGAAAGCCTGGATTTTTCCAAGGTGTTGTTGCTGATCAAAATGCATCCCAACGATCAAAGAAATCCAAATTTATATCAACAGGCTGCCCAGGAATTTGCAGATCTCGATTCAGTCGTCGTGATCGAACCGGAAGTAACAGAACTCAGTGTATATGCCCTGCTTTCCATCGCCGATTTACTGCTAACACGCAGTTCTACGGTGGCGGAGGAAGCGTTGATGATGGGCAAGCAGGTCGTCGCCTTTGATTTATTTGAAGATGGCCCCTCCAAAGGCTATAAACATTTAGAAGAGTACGGGGTCTACCAGACGGTCTATGCAGACCCTAAACCGGCTTTAAAGACTGAAATTGAACGTATGTTATTGGATAGAGACTCAGATCACAGTACAACCATCGATCTTGCAGCAGAATTTACCTATGCCTTAGATGGCCAGTCTACCCAACGAGCTGTTGATGAAATTGTTCAGCGTCTATCTGTTCGCTAACTCCGGTCAACGACCATGATTATGGTCGTTGAGCAATATGCCGATTCACTCCAATCTCATAAACCCCATTTTTGACGCCAGTGTCTATGAAAACCGTTGCGCTCGTTGATACCAATCATGGCAGGGGGCATCATCTCACGTATATGCGTTTCTTCAGTAAGACACTGCTAGAAATGGGCTATCGAGTGATGTCTTTTTATCCCCAGCCTGATGACGTCTTGCCGTGGATCCAAGAGAATTGTCCAGATAAGGCTGAAAATTTTTATGCCTTTGAAATGCAGGAATATCAATGGCAAGAACTGCCCGTATTGGGTCGATTACCCGCACTGTTTCCTAAGTGGAACCGATGGCCACAACCTATTTTAATTTTGGGACGCTGGCAAAAAACGGCTGCCATGATTCAAGAGGCAGCGAAACAAATTGGCCATGAGCCCGACCTGGTTTTTCTCAATTGGTTAGACAACTATTTAAGCTACTACTTACGCGGCTCGATGATTGATTGGGTCTTCCCTTACCCTTGGTCTGGCCTCTATTTTCGACCCGCAACCTATCGGTTTGGTCAACGCTATCTTCCTATTCTCAAAACGCCTTTATCCCATCTCGCGGTGGCCCAGTCTGATCACTGCCAAGCCATCACCCTACTAGATGAGTATGAAGCGAAAAATCTGCAGGCAGATATCGACAACAAACCCGTGATTGCCTTTCCCGACTTTACCGATATCACCCCTCCCGATTTGACCTATTCATTAGCCGCAGACATCAAAGCTAAGGCAGGTAATCGCACCATTGTCGGGCTGTTCGGCGCTCTGAGTAAGCGCAAGGGACTTTTAACCTTATTGCACGCCGCTGAGCGGTGCGATCCAGATGATTTTTTCTTTGTCTTTGCAGGATCGCTCTCTAAGGCCATGTTTCATCAAGATTACTCAACCCGATTGAATGAAGACTATGAAATGGTCCAAACCATCGTTGAGTCTTCTCCTGACAACTGTCTCTTTCATTTTGAATTTATTCCCGGTGAACCTCAATTTAATGCCTTAGTGAATAGCTGTGATGTCATTTTTTCAGCTTATGAAAACTTTCCCTACAGTAGCAATGCCTTAGTTAAAGCAGCCACGTTCCAAAAATTGGTGATGGCCAGCGAAGGGTATTGTATGGGCAAACGAGTGCAGCAGTTTGAGTTAGGGGTGACCATTCCGGAAGGGGATGTTGACGCTTGTGTAGAGGCTTTAATAGAACTCAAATCCAGACTCACCCAACCCAAAACTGACCATCAGCCAGACTTTGAAGGATACTGCAACCAACACTCCCTACAACAGCTCGCAAAGTCTTTTCAAGATGTGCTCAATCTCACCACTGTTCATCAACAACAGCAAACAACTAGCCCATCATAGGATATTTAGAATAATCATTTTTTAGTGGAGAGAATTATTTCAGGCCATAGATTAATGGTTCGGACCATTGATTAAAGACACTGGCTTTCTATAACGTGAGGACAAGGGAACCGTGGTAGTTATTGAAAAAGTTAAATCTATTTTTTTAGGTAATCCATCGCCATCCACAAAACAAATTCACTCTTTAGATGGCATTAGAGGATTTGCAATTTTATTTGTTTTTTTTGATCATGCCAAAGGACAAGGACTAGAGCTATTCCCAGTTCTAAACCCTACTGGCTTTGGTAAGGCAGGCGTCTATTTATTCTTCGTGTTGAGTAGCTTTTTGTTGGCGGGACAATTCCTGAGGGATGACTGCGAACTGGGGCGTTGGTCCCTTTGGGTAAGTTACGCACTCAAGCGAGTCTTACGGATCTATCCGTTGTACATCTTTATTATGTTGCTTTATGGCATCGTACCCAGTTTTAAATACACGGCTACAGATGTCTTCAGTCATATATTTCTACAGGAAGGAAAAGATCAATTTTGGGCTATTCCTGTTGAATTTAAGTTCTACCTATTTTTACCGATCTTAATGTGGCTGATTGTTAAAGTTTTGAAGAAGAACCTTGGGCTTTCGACCCTTTTCTTAGGGGCCGTGATGAGTGCCAGTTTCCTGATCACCATTGAACCGGCTGAGGTGGCGCGAGTCTCCCTCATTAAATATTTACCTATTTTTCTCTTAGGGATATTAGCTGCCTTAATTCATGCCCATTTACAAAATCGTCAAACCCAGTTTCTGGAGTCTGACACCTTTGGATATATTGCGGAAGGCGTGGCCCTCCTCAGTTTGATCGCGACGTTTGGCTTAATCACCACGTTGCGGACCAAACCCGATTGGTTTCTCTTACAACAGGATTGGTCAGATACCCTAATATTCATCGCCTTTGGAGGGGCATGGTCTTTATTTTTAGTGGCTCAGCTACATGGTCGCGGTCTGATTCGTGGTCTCTTGAGTCATCCCATTATTCGGTTTGTGGGAACGATCAGTTTTAGTATGTACCTTTGGCATATGGCCCTGATTGGCTATACCAATGCCCATCTCAATATGGCTCCACCGATTAAATTCTCGATTATTTTGACGATCACGCTTGGGGTTGCAATCATGAGTTTCTTCGTGATTGAGCGGCCCTTCTTTCGTTTGAAGAAGTACTTACCTAGATAACTGGATACTATCTAGCCAATGGTGAAACAAAACGAGAGGGCGTTTAGGTAGAAGCGGGGGGATGCCGAGTGGAAGATCTCTCATCCTTAGTTGACAGCCCCGCCAAAAAAGACCTTGATTGTTCCTATAGGACCCTAGAAAAACACAGCGTCTATGAAATCTCTTTTATTGAGTACATCTGACATTGAAGGTGGAGCTGCTAGAGCAGCATACCGACTACATCAAGGGCTTTTGGCGATTGGTCATGATTCCCAAATGCTAGTTCGCGCCCGTTTCAGTGGTCAGAAATCGGTGCTGGCAGAGAAGTCGGCATTAACAAAATTGGGGCCACAGATGAATGGCTGGCCCTTAAAGCTAGGGTCCTATCAAACCAAAACCCTCTTTTCAAGCCAATGGTTTCCGGATGCGATCGCAAAGAACGTTGCACAGCTCAACCCAGATATCGTCAATATGCATTGGGTTTGTAATGGCTTCCTCAAGGTAGAAACCTTGCCCAAGCTCAACAAGCCCTTGGTATGGACCCTTCAGGACATGTGGCCGTTTACGGGGGGATGTCACTATGCAGAAACCTGCGATGGCTACCAAAAAGCCTGTGGCCAATGCCCTCAACTAAATAGCCAAAAAGAATCTGACTTGTCTCGCAAAATTTGGCAACGCAAGCAAAAAGCCTGGCAGGACATTAACCTCACCATTGTTACTCCCAGTCAATGGATGGCGGATTGTGTCCGGGAGAGTTCGTTATTTGGCCATCGACGGGTTGAGGTGATTCCGTTTTGTCTAGATGTCCAGAAATATCGACCTGCGAATAAAGGCTTTAGCCGTGATTTATTGGGGCTGCCTTCAGACAAGCTGATCATTCTATTTGGAGCCTTATCGGCGACCGCTGACTTAAGAAAAGGGTTTCATCTACTACAGCCCGCCCTGAAAAAACTGAGTCAAGCGGGCTGGGCCGACCGGATTGAGGTAGCAATTTTTGGGGCAGATGCCCCCGCAGAACCGGCCGATCTAGGATTTAAGGCCCATTACTTGGGGAGCTTTGCCGACGATTTAAGTTTATCTATTGCCTATTCAGCCGCTGATGTCATGATTGTGCCCTCTCTCTATGAATCCTTTGGCCAAACGGCATCGGAAGGATTGGCCTGTGGCACGCCTGTGGTTGCATTTAATGCCGCTGGGCAGAAAGATATTGTTAGCCATCAACAGAATGGTTACCTGGTGAAGCCCTACGAAGTGGATGATTTAGCCCACGGCATGGCTTGGGTCTTGGAAGATACTGATCGCCATCGCAAGTTATGTGAGCAGGCTCGCCAAGCCGCAGTCGATCAGTTCTCCCTGGAGATCCAAGCTCGACAGTATCGCACACTCTTCGAAGAGTTATTGGCTGCATAAGCGGCTATTGGATACCCCGTCTTAGACGGCTGATTTGATTGAACTAATCGCAAGCTCTTCTTTAACTAGCATGACAGAACAACTGAGTGAACCAGCAGCAGCAAGTCAGAAATTTTCGCTCCAGCATCTATTCTTTGGTGCGCGGGCGTCTAAGAGTTGGATGGCGTCTTTAGATGGGTTACGAGGGATTGCTGTTTTACTAGTGGTCATGACCCATAGCAAACGGCTCTTGGGCTTATCTTGGGATCAGGCAATTGTTGGGCATTATTTTCAAGCCGCCGGCACGATCTATGGCCGCACTGGAGTCTACTTATTTTTTATCTTGAGTAGTTTCCTGCTCACGGGACAAATGTTGCGGGAAACCATCGATTTAAAGCATATAAAAACATGGATTAACTATGGGTTAAAACGAGTCCTCAGAATTTATCCGCTGTATCTCTTTGTTTTAGCCGTTTACACGATTTTCCCAGGCTTCAAGTTTACCTTGGGCAATTTCACAGCCCATGTCATTCTGCAAGAAGCTTTAAATCATTTTTGGACGATTGTCGTCGAATTCAAATACTACTTATTTTTCCCGTTCGTCATTTTGATCATTGCTGTTCTCTTAAAGCGAGACTTTAAAGCTTCAGTGCTCTTTTTATTGACTGCCATTATTGCGACGGAGGGGGCCAATAATGTCGTGGACTTTACCTCAAGATTATCGATTCTCCCTCATATCCCTATTTTCCTTCTGGGATCTCTAGCCGCGGTGGTGAATACCAAACTGACAGCGGTCTTAGATCCGGCCAACCCCAAACAGCAAAGATGGATGTCCATCCTGGCCAACTCCTCTTTAGTGTTGATTGTGTTCAATTTTCCGACTCTACTGAGCCGTCCGCTGTGGGATACGGTATTCCAAGCGAATTATGTTCGACTTTCAGCCAACCACGGGTTTTATACCTACCAAGCCATCTTGCTATGTATCTTGCTAGTGTCCCATTTACATACAGATGGGTGGATCAAAAAGGTTCTAGAAAATGTGGCCCTGCGATTTGTCGGGGTCGTCAGTTTCGGAGTCTATCTTTGGCATATTGCGGTTCTTGGATATGTTGAAGCCTATCTAAAAGCCCCCGGTTTTATCCAGTATGTTGCTGTTTTTGGGGCGACTATCTTATTGTCTTCTGTGACTTATCTCCTGTTTGAAAAGCCTTTTATGAAAATCAAACTCCGTCCTCAGACCCTTAAGATCCAGTAGCGTCTTTATGGGTAGGGGCTAGTCTCAGCAGATGAGTTGGCCTGCCAGAGCACACGAAATTGCTCAAAGGACACCGCCTTCGACCAGTGCCATAGCAACCTGTAGGTCGCTTGAACCTGAGAGAGGTGAGGGGACTGGGTATAGACCCATTGGACAACGGATATTGCTTTCACCAGGGTTGGGGGGATACTGTCCTCTTCAGAGGTGATCACCTGTTGGAGATGCAGACCCATCTGTTTGAGATGGGTTTTGCGATGGGTCGTGGGGAGCAGTTCCAACAATATATCGATGGCTCCCTTGTGGTTGGGTTGCAGGCGTCCCAAACGGCCTGCATAGCGAATGCGAGTCTCAATATCTCGGCTGTTTTGGAGTTTTTGCTCCAAAACAGGAATAAGCTGCTCCGGGTTCAGGGGGGTTTTGCGAGACCGACGCCGAGAGGACTCTACCGGCAATGCAGAATGCTGGGGAGCCAATTGTTGCAAAGATTGCAGCGTTTGACGACGGAGACAGGGATCATCCGTTGTTTGCAGGATATGTTCTAGGATTTGGAGCACCATCGGTTGATCCGGCGCAATAGTGCCGAGCCGATGGGCAGCCTTGCGACGAAGCGTCAGAGAATCATGAGACTGAATAATATCTTGTAAGGTTTGGATGGCTTGGGGATGACCTGGCTGAATATCCCCTAGGCTTTTGGCCATCTCAATACGCAGATCCTCATTGGGCGCTTGGGAGAGGAGTTGTTCTAGGGTTGCGATCGCAACTCCATTCCCCGGATCGTAACTCTTACCCAAACTATGGGCCGCTAACCACTGTTCAAAAGGGTTGGAGGCCTGGGCCACAAACTGTTCAATCGCTGTGGTTACGAGGGTGCGATCGCAGTGGGACAACGCTTCCGCTGCAGGTTCGATCCAAACAGTGGGTTTACCTGTCTGCTGCTGAAATCGCCAATGGACCACCTCAGTCACTAACGCTTCTGCCCCAGCAAATTGGGGATATTCCGCTAAGCCTTTGGTCGCGAGTAACTTCGCTTGAGTGTCATAAAACCCACCACAGCCATCGGCAAAGTTCACCAAGGCTTGCAGAAAATCTGCCTTATCCACATCAGCAATGTCACTTCGCCCGAGCCATAGCAAAATCACTTCCTGCCATTGCGACCTAAAGATGGGATGGAAGGTGGTTTTCGCATTCTGATATTCGATCAACTGATGCCAATCTGCAATCCCTTGGGCCGCAAAATATTCCTGGAACGTAGCGTGATAGAAGGCATAGACTTTGCCCCCGGTCGTAGGAGACCAACCTGCGGGCTGTAGCCACCCTAATTGCAAGGCGAGCGTGAGTTGGTCTGGGTCTAACTGCTGACTGACAAAGATCTCAGGCAAGCGAAACAGCGGCGACGGTTGCGCCATGGCCTGCAAAGCCAGGTGAGCTAAGGCTTGGTTAAGCTGCTGCCGTTGACCCAAGCTGGTAGGGTGATGATCCTGCTTCCAGTCGTAGAGGGCCTCAACAAACTGCCGATAGAGCATGGCCTTGGTTTCTGGCAGTTGTCCTTGAGTAAGCTGCCAGGTTCGACAGAGTAGGGCTAAGTGTAAAGGATTCTGGATCAGGGCTTTGAGCCGCCGCATCTCCGGGCGATTAATTTGGTGATACAGCGTATCGCCTTGCTGGTTATGGAACCAGTTTTGGATCACTGTCTGGACTTGATTACCGCCGTGGCGATAGCTGAAGCTGAGGCTGCGATAGGGGGTGAAGGCTTCCAGAGCATTGTGGCCTGTGTCCCAGAGTTGCGATCGCGAAGTCAGTATCACATGGGCTGCTCCCAGCCAGCCCTTCAGCTGCTTAGCCACAAAAGCCAACGCTTGGCTAGGCACCATCCCCATTTCATCCACCGCATCCAGCAAAAGCCAAACCTTACCTGTGGCAAACTGCTGGGCAAAGGCTTGCTGCTGACTCAACGGAACGGTAAATACCTTCAGGGTTTGTTTTAGCCAAGTTTCTAGCAGATACGTCTCTAGGGATTGTCCCTCTAGATCGGCTAGGGAGATCCAAATAGGCAGAACCTGTTCTTGGGCCAACAATTTGAGGGCTAAGGTTTGCAGCAGCGTCGTTTTGCCTGCTCCTGGTGGACCGACAATGGCAACCCGCTGGATCTCTGGTTGAGCCAGTAAAACGTCTAAAAACTGATCCGGTTGATAAACGATTGATTCTAGGTCAGATTCGGCTGCTGAATCCCCCGTTTGTTTAGCAGCATCGGTCTGGTAAGCCACCAACCCCACTGGACAGTAGACATCCTTAAGGTCAAAGGCCAAGCCCGTATGGGCCGTCAGGGGATTAGACGTTAACCGAGTATCCAAAGCTGCCTGACAACAGGCTCGCCAAGGGCTGGTAGTCTCTGTTGTTGATAGCTGAGACACCCCTCGATCTGGGCGATGCTGATTCCAAACTTGGTCAAAGGTCTGCTGATTGGTTTCCTCTTCCCAGCGGTTCTGCCACAAAGTCAGGGTGAAATGCCACTGATCCGACCCTCGCTGACTTGTGCGGTGATCCTCCAGAATGCCCATAAAGGTTTGGAGATGCTTTAGCCCTGCTTTCACCTGAGCCAGGGTGAGGGGTGTTTCTAAATATTGGGTCAGGGCCACCAAATGCCGAGCCGTGGTCTGTACCACCAACCGCTGGTCCGTTTGCCAATGGGTTTTGATATTGCTCCGTAGTCCTGCCAGGATTTTCTCGTCTTCTAGGGCTAAGGAATCATTGGCGAACTGTACCAGGCCCATCAGGAGGGTTTGGGTTCTGTGTTGGGTAATGGGACCAAAACTTTGCTTGGGCATAGAGAAATTTCACGACAAAGTTAGGGGATTCCCCTTAACTTAGATATCTCCCCTCATTCTAGAACCCTCACGCTATCGGCATTTGACTCAAAAACAACTGGAGTGGAATAGGGGGAGAGACGGCCAGTAGATTGGGTTCAACGATCAGAAACGAGGTTACTTCACTTCAAACACGGACGGTTAGTTTAACGGTAGAACTCCTGTTATATGAATCTCCTTATTCACAACTTTATCCGCAAGGGTCGAAGAATTAGGGTTATCGCTAAGGAACAGGGGGTAGAGGTTCGAATCCTCTACTGTCCAAACCAAAACACCAATATCCATGGGCGGATAGTTCAAAGGTAGAACATCTTAACCCCCTTGTTCATCACTTATCCGCAAGGGTCGAAGAATTAGGGTTATCGCCTACCACGCGGAAGATAGGGGTTCGACTCCCCTTCCGTCCATCCCTGGAGTGGGTCGCTCAAACGGTAGAGCACCATTTTTTGCCCATTAGGGCCGCAGGAAATAAGGTTATCGCTTTTAACGACTTGTCCTTTATCCATCGGGATGCGGGTTCGACTCCCGCTCCACTCCCTTTCCCCATATGGGGTTTCAAGTTTTTATTTGCCCAGTCGGGCCGGAGATGATGATGACTTATAAATTTTTGACCAACACTGCCCGTACACCTCAGACCCAGCCCATTCCTGGCCGTGACGCTGAAATGGTCCAAGGTCGGTCTGGAGGCTATATGTTTGACCTAGGCATTTGGGGTATGCTGCGCCGATGCCTACTGATCGGTACAGCCCAAAGCACCTACTATGCCGATAAGCATGAGCTAACCGATGACTTTATTCATGTGATTCAGCAGTGTGTCCATGAGAATCCCCAGCGCACCGCTGAAGAGATCCTCTATGCCAGCGATGGCCGCTCCATCAACAACAGTGCCCCTATCTTGGCTTTAGTACTCTTATCCATGGGTGAAACCCAGACGGCCAAGCAGGCCTTTGTAGAGCTGTTCCCCCAAGTGGTACGAACCGGAAGCCATTTCTACGAGTGGTTGAACTACACCAAGTCCTTACGAGGCTTTGGTAAAATCATTCGCCAGTGCGGAACGGCATGGCTCTCTAACCCCGATGCCAAGGCCCTGGCCTATCAGTTGCTGAAGTACCAGCAGCGTCATGGCTTTACCCACCGGGATGCCTTGCGGCTGTTCCACGTCAAGCCCATCAGTGAAGACCACCAAGCCCTTTATCACTGGGTCACCCAGGGTTGGGAGACTTTACCTGAAACTGCTCCTGACGCCTTAAGACAAATTTGGTGGTACGAGCGGGTTAAGCGTCAGCCAGAGGCTACCTATGAGGCGATTACCCAAGGTCGCTTAACCCACGAGATGATCGCCCCCATTGGTCAGATGGATCAGCGGGCTTGGCAGCTCCTCTTAGAGGGAATGCCTATGGGAGCCCTACTGCGAAATCTGGGGTCTTTGACGGCACTAGGGGTTCTCGCAGCTCATAAGAGCAAGAACCTGAAGCGAGTGGCTGCGATGTTAACCAACAAGCAGCGGTTGCGTAAGGCTCGGATTCATCCAATTGATGTACTCAAAGCTTTGAAAACCTATGCATCTGGTGGTCAGGTGGGGCGGAGTCGCAAGACTTGGACCCCTATCGCCCGAGTCACCGATATGCTCGAAACGGCTCTTGAGCTGTCCTTCGAGACGGTTGCTCCGACGGGCAAAGTGTTTATGCATGCCATCGATGTATCAGGATCGATGTCCTACTATACCGTCGGTTCGGTAGGCCTCAGCTGTTGCGAGATTGCCACGGCAATGGCCCTAGCAACGGCCAAAGCTGAGCAGAATTACGCGATTCGCGGGTTCTCAACCCAGTTCCGTGACTTGGGTATCACAGCCCGAGATAGCTTCCGCGATGCGCTCAAGAAGGCAACGGATAATAATTTCGGAGGCACTAATGCAGCGGTGGCCTACGAGTGGGCGATTCAGCATCGCTTTTATGCCGATGTCTTCTGCTTCTGGACGGATTCCGAGTCCTACGCGGGACGACAGCATCCGAGTCAGGCTCTAGCGGAGTATCGGCGTCTGGTCAATCCAAAGGCTAAGGCAGTCTACGTGACCCTTGCGCCTTGCCAACTCTCCTTAGTAGATCCTTCGGATCTACTATCTTGGGACTTCGGTGGTTTCGACCCCGCAGCTCCACGAGCGATTCAAATGATTGCTCAAGGAGAGATCTAACAAATAGAGGTTACTAATCACCTTGTTATCAAGGCTTAGTAACCTCTTTCTTTTCTTAAATATTTATATTCAAATGCACCCATCAAGTGAGTAAAAAACTTAGTATCTAAACAGCTTCAAATACTCGGATATCTTCAAAAATACCCTTTAGAACAGAAGTATAGTTATCTAGTGAGATGCCGAACATCAGCAGATTGAATGGCAAGAGAGAGCTTCGCGGATCAGTTTCAAAATCTCGAAATATGATATTGCGATCCCAACTTTGCACTACATTACAGCTAATACAACTGCATCCATATGTTCCGCAAGGACATACAGCAATCACGCGTTTTTCTGGGTAACCATTGTCCAGTCGAGAAAGTGGCCGCAAAGCGACGCCAGTCTTAAAAAGCCAATAGGGAACGGCTGTATCTGAAGTACCTGCTATTTCCCCAATAGTTTTTCTATCTACCATCAGTTCGAAGGAAAGACCATTACTTTCTAAACTCTGATAACTTAGAACATTCAGATCAGCAAGAGAATTATTACGAGTCATATAAGTCATGTTGCTGCTTGCTTCTAAGCACATGGCTACTAGATTTCATGAGAGTCGCCCATCAATACAAATACTGGGTTATTGAGCGATATTAATAATTTACTTTGTCTTAAAAGAGCTATGCCTATATTAAGAATACCCAGTATGGATACAGCGGTTTTCATATAGATGGGGGACAGCCACAACTCTTAAAAAGCTTGATCAGTAAATGCTCCAGGATTGAATATGTCCCCTACCAACCTACGATCCGCTGTAACCACCCAAATCACGACAAGCGAACAACTTTACCAACACCAAGTGACTCCAAACCTCAAGGATTCATCTAATGATGAATGGTAATCATCAACAGTTGCTCCATCGGCTTAAGTTTTTGTCAGCAGAACCACATCGTTTCCTGAAATGGTCAGAGCTGCCTGCCAATGATGGGCCAACCATTCAAACGTCTCAATCGAAAAGAAACACACATGGGTCAGATCACGTTTGTAATGCCAGTGAGGAAAAGCCGCCTGATCAATAACTTGCTTGGTCATAATCCCCAATACACCCTTGGGCTTTAGGCAAGACCATAATCGTTCAAGCTCTCGTCGAGGATGATGGAGATGTTCAACCACCTCAGATGCAGAAATAAAATCGTACTGTCGTTGCAACACCTTAGTATCTGGGGCATAGAACAGATCGTAGAGTGCCACAGAATGTCCAGCTTCCTCAAACATGCCCGATAGAGTCGGTCCTGGTCCCGACCCAAAATCGAGTCCACAGCTCTGGGGAAGCAAACACTGGGACAAGGGCAGAAAAAGCCGATTCAGAAAGCGACGATACCCTGCATCCTCAGCAGAATTTTCGTGAGTATCGTATCTAGACTTTTCATCTTGTGCTGACAAAAACTGATGGGGGAGCACAAAGACCAAAAGACAGTCAGAGCAACGAAAATAGGCCCGATCATCTTGGTGAAATAGGCTCGCGTTACCTGACTGGCATAACGGACAACACTGATCTAGAAGAGGAACGATATGGGTGGTCTGCGAAAGCTGATGAGTAGAAATGAGCGATTTGCTCCGATGACAGGCACTGAAGAATCATACTGGGTAGGCACGCCAATCTCACAGCAGGATAGATCAGATCTAAACATTTCATGATGCCCCAATAGTCTGAGGGGCAAGGATTACATGATGGCCTTGTCTCTGTAGTTGGGTTGCGATCGCAACCCAACTACACCCACCCCCCAAAACACCCATCGCGCCAGCGCCATACAGCTCATAGCTTTTCTCCAACAGCATGAGTCACCCTAGGTCTTGAAAATTCCACTGGCAACAGCATTCATGATCCATACAAACACTGACAGCCAATTATCTGCCTAAAGTCAGTTTCTGATATCCCATAAGTCTGCGAATCCCCTTAAGCACACCCGAGGGCAGCTTTAGCAAAACATGGTGATGTATGAGCATCAGGCTATCAGGGAGCAATTTCTGCCCACGTGTAGACCACCGAGCCAAGGTATCAGTCACTGTCTGGGCAAGCTCTTTGGTGGCATAGGTCGTCGTACCCGTAAACCCAATATTCTTAAATGCCTTGGATTGAAACAGGTATTTATCCACCACTCGTTTGGGTCCTAAATAGCCCATAAGCTGATTGAACGGGCTACTCGTCGAATCATGAAAGGCAATCGTTCCCCCTTCTACAACAAAAGGAGACCATAGCAAATAATCCTGCTCCACCATGTCATGTTCATGGTTCCCATCAATAAACAGCAACCCTATCGACTGGGTCCATCCTTCACAGGCCTCGGCTGATGTTTTAACCATCGGAGTCACTAACTCCCTAACACCAGCACTCGATACATTATGTTCAAACTCTTGATAAGAGTCTTCTTGGTGGGGGTCAACAGCATAGATAGGAACATTTTCGCCTGCCGCTGAGCCTTGGCTGAGGCAAATCGTTGACTTGCCTTTCCAGGAACCGATTTCTACGATGACTGTTTCAGGGGGACAGGCCTTGGCTCTCGTATAAAGGAATTGTGCTTCTGTATCAGTAAGCCATCCCTTCACATAGTTAGGAATGTTGGGAATATTCATAAGTCAAAAAGTGTTTGGTGGACAAACAGGCACTAGTATCTTGCTAGCTTCACTTGCTACTCTTTAACTGAAAAATTATGATGTTAGCTAACTAGACTACAAAATCATCATAAATACAAGCCACCAAGACCTTGGTAATCTATCGCACATTGTTAATATTTTTAATAACTCAAAAATTATCTATCTCCGATCAAACCCACATACTCTTTTGACTCATAAGTTTGGTATGAAGAGAGAAAAATTCAATCTATAGATTTGTTCCTATAGTCCTTACTGCTTGTCCATTCCAGGTCTAGTCAGGCTACAACTTTATCCTTAGACAAAACCATATAGATTCCAATAAGATGGAGCTAAAAATCAGATAAAGCTCTTATATATCAATACTTTTGAGCAATAAATAGCCTTAAGTATAAGGGTATACATACTTGAAAGTATAATCCGTAGCATTCATTCTACAGAAGCATCAAAGCACATAAACATACAGATTGAAGAGAATATTTCCATTCTCTTCAACTAATAGCTTTCATCTATCTCAAGTCTAATTCAACGAATACAATTATTTTTCCAATCTCAGTGAATTTGCCTAGAACGATCCTAGCAAACTTGCTTGAAGTACCTCATACTTTTTCAGGCAAGTTTGCTATCTGGGCTAAATCCCGATCAGTCTGACTTCGGCGTTAGTAAGAACAGATCTACATCTTCGAACTCTTGCTTCTCTTGGAGTTGGAATTTATCGACGACTGCCTGTCGAAAGCGGTCATGGCCTTCATCCGTGACAAATGCCGTATGTTCATAGGTCAGCCACAGACGCGATTCAAACGTTGGAATATCTTCTAAGACCTGATCAATCTCTTCGAGTGTTCTATTTTTACTGACAATGTCCATAAATTGGGTGGGAGCTGAACCCTGGTAATAATACTTGAACACGGTTGGGTTAGCATGAACCGCAATCTGATCACCCGCCTGCACTTGCTGAGAGAGGGTTTGGACAACACCACGCCAGTCCGATCGATGAGTGTCAGCATAGTAGCGAGACAGCCCGCCACCCACAACAATGGAATAGAGAATGACAATCCCCAGGGCAACAGACCATTTCCACTTCCAAATTCGGGTAAACCCTGCGGCCAACATCACTAATGCATAGGGAGCGGTAAAGAGTAAATACCGTTCAATCCATAAAGAACTAGTGAGATAGGACGCTACAAAAACGGCTGACTGAGGAATAAACCACCAGACAATCACCCAACCAATCGATGACTTCCAAGGTTTGGTTGCGATCAGAAAAACAACCACTCCCACTAACACTAAGGTATAGATATTAATCAGCGGCCCTAACCAAGAGATATCAAAAGGCGGTTTTACCGACCAAATCGTAAACCGGGTTAGCATCCCCGGCAAACTCTTCAGACCTGGACGAGGTTGATAAAGGGCCCAAGTTTGCAGAACATCTCCGCTCCCTTTAGCCGTAATTAAAAAAGTGGGTAAACAGGCAGCCCCCAGAAATAACGCACTGATACCAAACATCATCAGCAGTTTGTGATGTCGCCGAAAATGCCACCCTACCAGCAAAAAATCAGCAAATATCATCGCGATATTTAAGGGCGCTGTCAAAAACATCAACCACCGCGCAATCGCCCATGCAAAGACAGGGGCAACTTTATGCTCTTGCAAGGCTTGCGTGAGCGCTAATGTCCCGGCTAAGGCAAGACAAGTTCCCAAGGTATACATGCGGATTTCTTGGGCATGGTTGATAAATAAGGGCGAGAGCGTTAAAAGGAGTGCTGCCGTAACCCCTGTGACTTTGCTATCCAGCCGAGTCCCTAATACATAAATTAAGCCAACACTGGCTAATGCAAATAGAACTGATAAACTCCTCATCCAAAACTCATTCGTTCCCAATTGCATCCAAACGTGCAATATCAGAAAGTAGAGAGGGCGTGAGATTTTAAATTTAGTTCTAATATTAGTAGCATCTCGAATGCTAAAAGCCTCATCATTCCAAAGGCTTTCACTATCTAATTGATAGAAAAACAGAAAAATTGCGAGGATAAAAACAATGCCAAACGGCAGGAATTCTCGGATCGATTTATTGCCACTAAATCTAGTGTCTAAGGATGATCTTTGCATTAGCTTCTATATCAGTAATCAGTTGCACTGAAATCGGTGGTTCAGTGGGCAGTTCGTGGGTTGCTGTGGGGGGGGACACTTTTTATTCTCCTAGACCATAATATCTAGCAAGGTGGAGTTATGTCACGAAAACAGATCTTAACTACATCTCCTTTGCAAAACTGAGCGCAGAATAAAGAAGACTAATTAATATTAGCTAGCCAATAAAAAGTCTACTTGTAGATTATCTTTAATCAGGCGCCCATCTTAGCTTTCACAGTAAAGGTTGAGCCGACATAAATTTGCCACATCAGGAGGACAGGCTGGGAGCAGGGCTACTTTTGGAAGTGCAGACTTAAGGGATAGAGAGTTGCGATGCGCAACCCTCTATCCATCCTCACTAATACCAGGCAACCCTCTATCCCCACTCATCAATAAGGAAGAGATCAACCGTATAAGCTGATCTCTGTTCTCAACGTTCAGGCAGAACGACTAAGCTTTATAACGGTCGGATCCGAATATTCCGAAACTGCACCACTTCGGTATGGCACTGCAAACCAATAAAGCCATCCGATCGCTTTGTGCCATTGGTATTAGGTGCATTTGCTTGTCCCGGCGGCTGCAGCTCAGGAAACGTACCTTGACACACCAGCTGGTCGTTGAGTTTCACCTCAATCTGATTCCCTTCTAGCCTAATTTCATAGCTATTCCAGAAATCCCGACCATTGCCATCACGAGAGCTAATCTGCTTCGCAGCCCATTGCTGTGCCGGGAAGACTTCATACACGGCTCCCGTCCGATGAAACGGACTGCCATAGACGCTATTGGCAGGACTAAACTGTAAGCCCCGCTCATCAATTTGAACTTCTATCGATGAATTATAGAAGTTATCACTGTCAAGAATTAGTGGCCTCGGGATGCGGAGAAAAATACCGGAATTGGCAGTAATATCAAAGCTTCTCCACTCTAACTTGAAGACAAAGTCCCTAAAGCTAGTGGGGGTATACCAAAGGACCCCAAGCACACTATTAAACCCAGGATTTTCAATACCAGCGCTCAGAATGGCTTGATCCCCATTGACATCGAAGAAGGGGATTTGGCCATCAAACTGCCCCCCTACATATTGCCAACCATCGGCAGCATAGTTGCCAGTATAGAGGGGCTGAAACCCAGCTTCATCGGTGCTGGGCATAGCAGGCTGATACCGTTCCACAATCGAGCGGGCTACCTTACGGGCTAAGGCCAGACCGGTGGGTACGGGATTAGCGGATCCAGCCGTAGGGAATAGGGCTTGATCGGCGCAATAGGCGTTGTAGATATGGTGAAATCTGCCATTTACATCCGTGACTGAGTTGCGGAAGTCTCTACCCATCCAGAGGGAGCCGCACTCATGGTAGGTGGTGCCAATGCCATCTTCGTCACTGGTCTCCCGATCCGGATCGAAATACTGGATATTGCCATTGGCATCGGTATCATCCGCACTCGCAAGAGGTTGCCCCGCTAAGGTAGAAATAAACTTAAAGGCGGAGCCGGACTGATCTTCTCGCACTTTTTTGTCAGCGGGGGTTTCTACAAATCGAACAAAAGCTTTAGGAACCCGCAATTCTTGGCCATTTTCAAAGTAGAGATCATCCCCAGTTCCCCCAAAGGGATTGACGTTCATCCAGCTGGTGGGGGAATTGATATTGCCAACAGCAGCGGTTTTATCCCCGAACATTTCCCCGCAGGTACGAATGCCGATAACGATGCGATCGCTAATCGGTCCTGAAGTTTGTGCTTCCAATATCTTGTCCAGCTCCTCAAAGTTAGGCACCATCCGGTAAAGGAATTCTTCGGGATTATTGGCGGCTCCGGGAAAGGCCGGGGTATTCATATTAGGAGCTGCATAAAACTGGAAATGAAACTGTCCTTCGCCCGCAGGGGTATTCGTTTTGCCTCGAATATTAAGGGCAGCCGTTTGCAGTTCAGTCTTGAGCTGGTCGGGCACCCCTAGGAGGTCACGCTTCACTTTCCAGACAAAGTTGCCGCGCACATGGGCCATTAAGTTGCGGCCCATCAGTTCTCCATTGGGCGCTAAGGCCGCAGGTCGCGGAAAAGAATTGAGGGCGAGGCGAGTGGAGTTGATGGTATTCCCAGCCAAGACAACGGAGGCACTAGGCTGGAGCGGCAACCGGACCACTTGGGCCTGGGTGGTGTCCTTAGGATTATCAGCAAACTGATTTTTCAAGGCCACCACGATTTCCGTGACCACCCCATTTACCGTTTCGAGTTTCAAGACTTCGGCATTGGGAACCAGAAACAGGCGGCGGGCATTATTATTGGCATTGGTTTGGTCGTTATCTTGGCGAATATTATCCAACAGCAAAGGCAAGCTGCTGAACTTATCCAGACTAAAGAGCCCTGAACCTGGGGATTGCCCTAATACCGCAATTGGGGCATCTTCTACAGCGGTTAAGCGTTCGTTCTCTCCCAGAACGCTACTGGCCTTTTGCTTGATGATGTCGAACAGCTCGCCATTGATAAAATCGGCGGCGGGCACGGCTCCAATTTCGCGTTCTACAAATTCATACCCATCAGGCTGCCCGGTTTGGAGTAAGTAATCTCGCACATCATCCGGCCATTGGTTGAGGTCTGCCTCCGTCAGCCGCGGTGTCCACCCACCCCAAAACAGAGATTTCCCACCAACACACTTGTGGTGCTGGACAAACTGACCGCTATTGGCATAGTTGGGTTCCGTAAATTGCGCCCGATCTGACTCGACGATAGGCTCCAGGGTGACACCGAATAAGCCCCCAATCCGAGTCATATTTTGGAAATGTTCACTGATTAAGAAGGGCCCCGCCTCTAGGACTAAAATGCGAGGCTTCACCGCTGCCGTTTGGGTAAATTCAAAGATTTTGGTGGCACAGTAGGCACCATACATGCCAGACCCAATCACCACGACATCAAAAGGTCCACCCATTTGAGCCGCTTGAATTTCGGACCAGGTATTGCAGACAAAGCGAGCAATCCCATCGATGGCAAAGGTGGTTCTCTGCAGATCGGGTAGGGGCAGTGGCTGACCGGTATCAGCCAGTTTATTTAACGGCATGAACAAATGCTCCTTGCGGTAAGAATGGGCATGAGAAATCTCTCCTAGGACAAGAACGACCAAGGTTGAAGTCCATAGATATGGCTTCCCCGACCAAAGAATAGGGGAAGGCCCTCGTTGAAACGGAGGGGAAACAATTTACTCTACTGAAAGACTAAATTCAGGAAATTTCGACTGCTATGGTCTTATCAGCGCTACAGGGCAGGATTATGCAGCCCTTGCTTAAGAAGGATTTAAGATGCTCTATACTGCAACATTCAATAACTTGCAACGGTTGCTTGAAGAGAAGGCTGGCTCATAGATGACCGCAAACTAATCATCTCGTGAGTAGATAGCAACGCCATATACGGCAAAGCTACCGTATACAAAGGCAGGCATAATGAAAATCGTCCACCATTTACCCAACAGCCACCATTCATTAATGGGAGTATGGGGTTCAATATTACTCGCAATTAAAAGGCCTAACGCCGTCGCACAACCACCGATCACATGAATATACAGGGGACATTTAAATCCTGACTGCTGCCAAAGAAACAGCGCACAGGACAGAATGATTACAAGGGTGCCAACTTCAATGGGAGTCACGATCGTCTTTGTATGCTTCGTCTTTAGGTTTCCCGGATGGGGGAACGACTTAGCATGGTCAATTTTCAGGAACAGTCCTCGGTATCGCTCTACGTTAAAAACGTTGTAGCGATCAAAAAAATAGACTGATGCTTGAGCAGGCCAACCTGGAGAGGAAGGCGATCACTCGCATCAGTCCGGTGTGAGGTTTAGTGTGTTGGAAAGGGTTTCAGTAGATGTCGCTTAGTCGATTTTGAGATCTTTTTTTAACCGCAAATCCAAATCGCGATCGGGATAGATAACGACGAGGTTGCGATCTCTGGTATCAATATCGTCATTGCGTCTATCGAAGTCATCATCTCGGCGGCGGCGATCGCCCAAAATAGTGGATAAGACATCTCGGACCCCATCAGAGGTTTTGGTGCGGCGAGAGGCAACCCGGCGGTTGGGATAAATCACCTCAGAGAAAGCATCTAGATTGTAACGACGGCCATTGGGTAACACGATCCGCTTGGCGTCATACTGAATGCCACCATCGCGAGAACGCAGACGGCCTTCAATGCGGCTATTACGCGGGATAATCACCCGGCCCGTATCGTCTGCCCGAATATCGTCATCGATATAGAGGGTGAGATCTCGACTATCGTCTTTGCGTATCACGATGCGATCGCGATTCTTCGCCGAGGTCTGTATCGTTTGACCTTCATACAACCGACCTTTGTTAAACCGTTGAGAATCTTGTCGTTGGTCCCGCCGATCGTCAAAGCGGTCGTCATCATCGACCCGGTCATCATCCACTTTACAGAAATAGCCACTGCGCTGGCGTTTGCACTCATAGCCCCACCGTTCTGCGGCTTCTGGGAAGGAGCGCGGTCGCCGACCGGAAAACTGGGCGTGGGCCGAATCGATGCCCAGTCCTGAGCCCAGCAAGACCACAGAAGCCAGGGTTGTAGGTAAAAGTCTGATTTTAGATTTCATAAGTATCACTGCCTTACAAGGAGTTCAGAGAGATTCAACAACCGATCGGTACATCTTCTGACGCCCCAAAAATCTAAATAGTTTCTGGCGAGTAAGTGATTTGCCTTCTGCTCAGGGCGATACGGCGGTATCAGCCGCAGTGGTTTGGCGATAATAGCTGGCGACGATGGCCACCGTTAACCACCACAGAGTATTGATTTCAGGGCGATACCAAACCGTATCCACAAACCCATGAATAAGCATGCCAAGGATGGATGCAATAGCACCCACTAACCACCAAACATCCTGGCTCTTGAGCTGACGCAGCTTGTGAAACTGCACCCAGGCTTGCTGAAAAATCAGGGCAAGCAGCCACATCAAGCTGGCGAACCCAACAACCCCAGTCTCCACCAAGGTTTCTAAATAAATCGAGTAGGCACTTAGAGCCGTGTAATTAGGTCTTTGAAATAGAGGATAAATCTTGTTAAAGGCTACGTTACCAGGTCCAATTCCCAAGATCGGACGTCTCTGGATCATGTCCTGCACCCCGGCCCACACATTGAGTCGAAAGCTATTGCTGCTATCGTCATGGCCTGAAAAGACACTCAACGCTCGGTTGCGGAGGGGAGCCACAAATAAAATCCCCAAAGCGACCGCGCCGACAATCGTGCCGATGGTGAGGGGAAACGCCCAAATCTGCCAAAACCGGGGTAAGCGAGGCAATAACAAATACAGCGTCATCATGGCCATCACAAAAATAGCCAGGACTAAGCCAATCCAAGCCCCTCGGCAGCCCGTCCAGTACATACAGGCACAGTGAACCAGCAGCATTGTCCCGGCCAGGAGTTTAGCGCCCCAACGCTGCCAAACCACCAGGGCACAGATGCTAAAGAGGATGGCGGGTAAAATATAGGCTGCCAGCAAGTTGGGATTGCCCAAGTAACTATAGACTCTCACCTCATCGGCGGTAGTGGAGTTGGGATCAACCCAAGTGGCTAGGGCTTCTGCCCCAAAGAATTTTTGCCGCACCCCATAAATAGACACAACGATCGCCGTATGCAGATAGACGGCGATCAGCCAGGAGCGTAATCGAGGCGACCTCACTACCCGCTCCGCCAGAACAAAAACAAACACATACAGAGTCATTTTCACCAGCCCAGAGGCTGCTGCCATCTTCACCGGCGACAGGGCCGTAGCAATGATCGTCACTCCCCAGAACAAAAACACCAGTAGATAAATCGGGGAAAATCGATGCGGTCTTAGGTCATCCGACAGGGTTAGCAACAGCCAAAAACCGCCACAAGCCATCGCTAATAATCCCGTCAGACTATTAGGGACAAAGGGAGCCAGGGCAAAAACCGCCGTTAGCAAGACTGCACCAATTTCCTGATGCCATTGCAACAACCAGCTGCCCTGCCGCCATTGGCGGAGGAAGGCGAGCAGTCGCCAGAACAGACTGCCTTGCCGCCACTGCAGAGATTGGATATTGTTCAAGGTCAATGTCTGCCAAATGGTATTCATAAGAGTTACTGTGTCAGACCGTTCTCCAAGGCAAAGCGTACCAGTTCTGTCCGACTATTGGTGCCTGTTTTACTAAAAAGTCGGCTCACATATTTCTCGACATTGCGGACGCTAGTTTCTAAGCGGCGGGCAATCTCTTTGTTCATCAGCCCTACGGCAACCAGATCTAAGACACTCTGTTCGCGAGGGGTAAAGTCAATTTTGATCGTGGGGGTATTTTGGGTAGGCAAAGGGGCACGGTTCATTAGAATGGCCCGAATTTCAGCTACCTGATTGGCTAAATCGGCAATATCGGTAGTCGCATTGGCGTCTTTGGCTTCTTTGCGGGTCAGCAGATTGGTGACAATGGCAACGAGTTCGTCCGGGTCAAAGGGCTTGGAGAGATAGGCATCCACCCCGGCGTTATAGCCTTCAATCCGGTCCTTGGTCATGCCTCGGGCCGTTAAAAACACGATAGGCAATCGCATAAACCGCGCATCTTCCCGCAGTTGGGCCAGAAATTGATAGCCATCGACTTCAGGCATCATAATGTCAGAAATCACCAGGTCGGGAATTCGCTGCTGCAGCAAGTCCCATCCGGCTTTGGCATTACTGGCAACATCAACGGTAAAGCCGCTGTCTTCGAGGTAGGCTTGCACGGCTTCTCGCAATCCTGGCTCATCGTCTACCAATAATAAATGCCCGGTCATAGAATTTCCGTCAATGAGTACTACTAGCTTCAGTTTACCGCCCGAATCTGTCAGTATGAGGGATGAATTGCCGAATGAGGGATTGAGCCGATGCGGTTAGAGTTTGTGCCAGTGGAAGAGTTTTACTTTGCGATTACGCTCTGTGTGCGGGTGCTGACGGAGATTGAGAATCCTGAATTGGTGGCTCAAATGCAGGAGAAGTTGGCGACCACGTTGGGACAGTCTTCGACGGTGGCATCGGCTCAGCAGAACAGTTTTAATTATGTATTCAGGGTGTATGAGGTGGATTGTACCCCGGCGGAGGAGTTGATTGTTTCAATTTCGGATTGGGGAGAGGCACTGCGGTTGAATAGTGATTTTGGCTGGATGTTGGATGAGAATCGCAAGCCTAAGCGGACGGAGAAGTTTGGCCAGCGGGATGAGTTTTTGCAGCAGTTGAAGGCTAAGTTGCAAGAGGAGTTTCAGGTCATATTAAATGAGCCGACTCCAACCTAGAACAGAGTAAGTTATGGAGCCTTTTTGCATGGACTCGGTAACACTGATGTGCCAAATTGAGCAAGCTAAGCAAACTGGTGAGCTATACCTCAACAATAAGCAACTGACGCATGTGCCGCCAGAATTGACACAACTCAAAAACTTAACTCTCCTATCTCTCAGCGATAACAATCTGACGAGTGTGCCACCAGAATTGGCACAACTTAAAAACTTGACAGCGCTAGATCTAAGTAAGAATCAACTGACGCATTTTCCACCAGAATTAGAACAACTCAAAAACTTAACTCTGCTGTACTTGAGCGATAACCAGCTTACAAGTTTGCCTGCAGAATTGGCACAACTACAAAACCTAAAGGAGCTAGACCTCCGCTCTAACAATCTGGCGAGTGTGCCACCAGAATTGGCACAACTACAAAACTTGAAGGAGCTATACCTCAGTGCTAACCAGCTCACAAGTTTGCCTGCAGAATTGGCACAACTACAAAACTTGAAGGAGCTATACCTCAGTGCTAACCAGCTCACAAGTCTGCCCGCAGAAGTGGCTCAGCTACAAAATTTAACTCTCCTATCCCTCAGTTCTAACAAGCTCACAAGTTTGCCTGCAGAATTGGCACAACTCAAAAACTTAACAGCGCTATCCCTACGCGACAACAAGCTCACAAGTGTGCCTGCAGAATTGGCACAACTCAAAAACTTAAAAGAGCTTTACCTCCGTTCTAACCAGCTCACAAGTCTGCCCGCAGAATTGGCTCAGCTAACCAACTTGACTTTGCTATCCCTCAGCAACAACCAATTAATGCGTGTGCCCTCAGAATTAGCACAACTCAAAAACTTAGAAGAGTTACATCTCAGCGGCAACCATCTACTAGATATTCCTCTGGAATTAGCACAACTGACAAACTTGACGTGGTTATATCTCCGTTCCAACCAACTGACAAGTGTGCCTCCGGAATTAGCACAACTCAAAAACTTGAAGGAACTAGACCTCCGTGATAACCAACTATCAAATATCTCGCCAGAGATTTTGGCTCAAGGACCTGCAGCTATTTTGGGGCATTTGCGAGCACAACTCAAAGCAGGCCAACCTCAATGGATCTCTAAGCTACTCGTTGTCGGAGAGGGTGGGGTAGGCAAAACATCTCTCATACGAGCGTTACGCAACGAACTCTTTGATGTAGCTGAGTCCACAACCCACGGTATTGATATCCAAACTTTGGAACTCCAACATTGCCAAAAACCTGGAGTCACAATGCAACTCAATAGCTGGGATTTTGGCGGTCAGGAGATTTACCATGCGACCCACCAATTTTTTCTCACCAATCGCTCTTTATTTGTTGTGGTGTGGAATGCTCGTTTGGGTTTTGAACAAGGCAAGCTTAGCTACTGGCTCAAAACAATTCGAGCCAATGCTCCCGAATCCCCTATCTTGATTGTTGCCTCCCATATCGACGAGCGGTTTGCTGACCTACCTTTTAGTGAATTCAAACAACAGTTTCCACAAATCGTTGGTCAATATACCATCAGCAATAAAGATGGACAAGGCATTCCAGAACTTCGCCAGGCTATCACCAATGCAGCAGCAGACCTCCCTCTAATGGGTGAAATCTGGCCTGAAAATTGGCTGCAAGCTGCTACTGTAATTCGCAATTTACCGAAGGATCAAAAATGTATCTCTCCCCATCAGCTTTGGCAACGAATGACTGAGAAACATGTCACGCAAGAGCATCACGCCATACTGGCCCAATGGCTGCATGAGTTAGGTGACATCCTTTTCTTTGTAGATAGCGAAGACCTCAATGACTTAGTGATCCTCAAGCCCCAATGGGTAACTGAGTACATCAGCAAGGTCTTAGAAGCAGAGGGTGTCATTAACAATCAAGGTATCTTTACCCGCCAGTGCATGGATCAAATTTGGTCCGATCTAGAGTTGTCTTTGCACATCCATTTTCTCCGCCTCATGGAGCGGTTTGATCTGTCTTATCGCACCCTTGAAAATAAAGACATTAGCTTAGTTGTAGAGCGCCTTGCCTTTGAGCCTTCTGCCTACCAAGAACTATGGGAAAAACCCACCCAAACAGAACCCTGCAAGCAACTCTCCATGAAGTTTCAACTCAGTGAGATCTTGCCCGGTATTCCCACTTGGTTTATTGCCCGTCAGCATCGCTTCACAACCGGGAACCACTGGCGCACAGGTGTTCTACTAGCTGATAGCCCGGCACACAAGCACTTGGGCTTAGTCAAAATTGGCCGCGATCCTTCTACCAACGTGGAATTTTTAGAGCTAACGGTGCGTGGTCCCATGCCCCACAATTTCTTTGACCTCCTCAAAGAAGGTATAGAAGTCACCCTTAACCGCTATCCTGGCCTCAAAGTAACCCGATTGATTCCCTGCCCAGATCCTAACCAAGAACCTTGCTTCCACGAGTTTGACTATGCCAACCTGATTAAGCGCCTTGAGCGCAAGCAGCCCAAAAATCATATTGAATGCCCCAACTGCCTAGAAAATATCTACGTCCCCCAACTGCTCTTTGGTCTCCACCCCACCACCGAAGCCGCAGTCTTCCGGAAAATTGACGAACTCAACCAAACCACTCAAGCAGGTTTTTCCGACATGCAATCGGGCTTTTCCGAATTGCGCGAACTCCTCCAGCGCGAATTCCTCCGCCAATTTCGCCGCGACCAACAATTCCCCGAATCCCAATGCCCTAACGTCTTCGCTTTACGTCCTGATGATCGGGGTATGTGGACCAAAGATCTTGATCAAACCCGCATCAACCTCCAGCTCTACTGCCAAGCTCCTGGTCAGTGGCATCCCACCAATACTCCCGAACAACCCAAAAACGGTCTATACACCATTGATGTTCCTAAAAAGTGGTTACAAGCAATGGCCCCCCATATGCGACGGCTAGTGAAAGTCTTTAAATATGCGTCTCCCTTAGTCAGTCCCGTCCTAGGGAAAACCCTTCCCGATATTGCCGAAGCCGTCAAAGCGGATGTGGGGTTAATGAATGCCTTAGTCACCAAACTCCCAGACATTATGGACTCGCCAGAATTCCGCTGGCAGGATGATCGGCACGAAGACGAGATTGAACGACTATCGGGTTCAGCCCTTCGCTCCCTCCGCCATTTCCTAGACGAAAAAGATCCTCAGCAACATTGGGGCGGCTTAAAACGTATCCTCACCCCAGAAGGCGATTACCTCTGGCTTTGCGAGAAACATGCTCGGGAATATGCATCCACCTACAGCGAAGATTATCCAGAGCAGCGCGAACAGTGATAAGAGATACTGCCCTGGCATAGCCATCCTGCCAAGCTAAAGAATTAAAATTGATTAATACCGAGATTTCTGCCGTCTCTTTTGGCAACATCAGCTTTTGCACTCGCCCCCTAAATTCCCCATCCTGGGGGACTTTGAGCCTATATCTAGGCTAATGAATCTAGACAGTGAGATCTCTAGAGCTGCTGAGGTTCAATTCTGCCACAGATTCTGTGTGGGTCAAGCAGACAAGTCCCCCACTAGTGGGGGATTTAGGGGGCCATTAGTGGCGTTAAGGCTGTGGAGGATAGGAGGTAGAGCCGTGTTCAACTATATTTTCCGGTGTTATTAAGTTCGTTATCCTAAGACAATTAAGCATTCTGTAAGCTTGCCCACCCAAGACACCCTAGCAGTGACATAAGGTTTTTAGCCGGGTCTAATGCCCAAACCCACCCACAGATCAACAGCAATTGACCTCATCCTACGAACCCTTGCTTTAGTATGGTGAAGATCGTTTCCACTGCTGACTGATGGCAGTCAAAACCAAAACAAACATCACCCTCACCGAGCATCAACAGACTGCCCTGGACCAGCTCCATGCTTTTTTGGATAGTCCAGAACGGCTGTTTGTCCTAGAAGGATATGCAGGCACAGGCAAAACCACCCTATTGCAAGCCTTCGTCTCTCAGCTAAAAGAGCGGGGAGACCGTCGAGACATTGTTTTTAGTGCCTTTACCAACAAAGCCACTAAAGTTCTAAACCAAATGGTGTCTTCTTGGGGATTGAGCGTCGAATGCCTCACCTGCTGTCAGCTTCTAGGTCTACGCCCACAGATCAATCCCGAGACAGGGGAACAAGATTTCGTCCTCGATTCAAACGAAGAAAGCTCCTTTGGAAAATTTGCCTTAGTAGTCGTTGACGAATGCTCCATGGTCAACCGCAACCTGTGGGAGCTATTGCAAACGGAACTATACGCTTTTCACCTCACCACCCAGTTATTATTCGTGGGGGACTCCGCCCAGCTGCCTCCCATTAATGAACCCACATCCCAAACCTTCCTGGAGATTCCCAACAAAGCTCAGCTGACGGAAGTCATGCGTTATGGCAACTCCATCGGAGTCTTGGCAGAATCGGTGCGCTGTCATTTAGACACCTACAAACTCCCTACCTTCCATACGGATCTCAATGAAGATAAAACCGAAGGCACCGTAATCCTCCGACAAACTGACTGGACCCAACAGCTCCTCCGAGCCTTTACCAGTGAAAAAGGCCAGGAAGATTCTGATTATGTCCGAGCCTTGGCCTATACCAACAAACGGGTCGCCCATCTCAATCAGCAAATTCGTAACGCTATCTTTGGCAAAGAGGCTTGCCGCTTTGTCCCCGGCGAACGACTAATTGCCACGGGTCCTGTGTTTCGGCGTAAGGATGAAATCGTCATGCAAACCTCCTCCGAATGCTGGGTGGAGGATGCCTATGAGGACAGCTCCTCTGGTTGGCAGGTCTGGCGACTATTTGTGGTCACCGATGCCAACTTTGATGTCGAGGTCACCGTTCTGCATGAGTCAGAACATCAACGATTTCAAAAAGAACTCAAACGCCTAGCAGACGGCAAACAATGGCAAGATTTCTGGATCCTCAAGCAACAACGATTTGCCAACCTAAACTATAGCTACGCCTTAACCGTCCATAAGTCTCAAGGCTCTACCTTTCAGAATGTCTTCGTTGACCTCCCCAACCTAATGCGCAACAGCAATATTCGCGAACGCAACCAGCTACTTTATGTCGCCGTCACCCGATCAGCCAAAAGGCTGTTTGTATGCAAAGCCCGCTAATCCATACCCAGGAAAGGTCGCAGAGAATATACAATTCTTTTTTTAAATGTCTTTGAAACTTCTACAGAAGTTATACAAGTACAACTTGTGATTGAACACTATCTCAACCCTGGCCTTGTAATACTAATGATGTGGAGAAAAAACAAACCCCTCCAAACCCACTCTTAAACAAAGCATCATCCAGTGAACACTCCTACACTACTCACCACACAATCCCAGGCAGTCCGGATGATGACTCCAGTGATGTCCCACCCATCACACTCCCAAGAAAATACCCCGACTGCAAAAGCAATCGAGGTACGACAGACACATGATGGGAACACAACAACGTTTCAGGTAGAAGCCAAAGAAAAAGGCAACTGAAACAAAAAACAAGGAAAAGAAAAAATTAAAAAGCAACAACAGGGCTAGCGTAATAGAAAGAAGAATCAGCCAAAGAAAGCTGAGAAGCGCCAGAAATTGTTGCAATTAACTCATCAGAACCACCCACTTGACCATCTTGGTTGGTATCTAGATAAAGATTTGCGCCTTGAGCGGTAGATCCTAATACATAGTCAGCAGCAGATCCGGCGAGCTGAATCTTGTCTTCTTGGGCATTGAAGTCCGTAATCATGGCAAAGTCATTTGTACCTGCCAGTAGGTCGTCGCCATCGTTATAGAAGGCAACTGCATTACCGAGAATAAAGTGGTCTTCACCAGCACCCCCTGTAAGCCGATCTACAGATCCTTGGCCAAAGCCAGCGTTGGGATCGACACCGACTAAAATATCGTTACCCGCTCCACCGATGAGGGTGTCATTGCCAAAGCCACCTTCTAAGATGTCATCGCCTTGGTTGCCGGATAGGCGGTCGTTTCCATTGTTGCCCAAGACAATATCGTTGCCTTCGCCACCAAACAACACGTCATGACGAATTGCAGAGACGGATTCAAATACAGTGACATCATCAAGATAACCACCTAGACTGTCATCCTTACCTGCTGCTCTAAATTCTAGAGCAGTCGTCCCGCCTTCACCCGCTTCAACTGTGTAGGTATAGGTTTTCCAGTCTTCAGTCTTGCTAACTCCAGTGATGGTGTCTAGAAGCTCTCCATTCCAGTAGACTTCAACAGGGTTACTGGTTTCAGCCACACCCGGACGAGGAGTGTAAGCAAAGGAGATTTCGTAGGTTTTTCCGGCTTCAGTGTCTAAGTTTTGCATCATGCCACTGTTGTCATGACTGTCTAGCTCAATTCGAGCTTTGCCATCATCAGCCTTGCCAAACTGCTGAACTTCAATTCCTTTGCCTTGAGTGGTTGTCCAGCCCTCAACGGAGCCAAACACACCCCAGTTACGATTGCCGAGCTGGTTCTCTTCAAAGCTACCGTTAGCGACTAAGTTGCGAGGTGCAATAATATCTTCTGCACCACCGTCAATAATGTCGTTGCCGGTGCCACCGTAAATTGTGTCGTTGCCCGTGCCACCGTTGAGGATGTCATGGCCCGCATCACCATACATGCGGTCTGCACCTTCGTTGCCGACAATAATATCTTCGCCTTCGCCACCGTACAGCTTATCTTTACCCGCACCACCGAGGACAACATCGTTGCCCGTGCCACCGTAGATTAAGTCGCGGCCTTCGTCTCCACTTAAAACATCATGACCCGCTTCACCGTAGAGGCTATCGTTGCCTGTCCCACCAGACATCCAATAGTCGTCGCCGGCACCACCCACTAACTTGTCACGGCCTGCCTCGCCTTCAAGGATATCGTGACCGTCTTGGCCGAGGAGCGTATCATTACCTGCGCCACCTTTGAGGACATCATGGCCTGCACCACCATCTACAAAATCGCGTCCTGCGCCACCTTCAGCATAGTCTTCGCCTGCGCCAGCATATAAGGTGTCACGACCTTCATCGCCGAAGAGGGCGTCGTTGTCGAGGCCACCTTCAATATAGTCACGGCCCTTACCGCCACTTAAGACATCATGACCGGCTTCACCGTAAAGACTATCGTTGCCTGTCCCACCAGACATCCAGTAGTCATCGCCAGCTCCACCCATCAATTCGTCGTGGCCTGCTTCACCTTCTAATACATCATTTCCGTCTTGGCCGAGCAGGGTGTCATTACCTGTGCCACCTTTGAGGACATCATGACCGGCTCCACCATCGATCAGGTCGCTGCCTTTGCCGCCTTCTGCATAATCGTCACCTTCTCCAGCGAATAGGGTGTCTTTACCCTCATCACCGAAGAGGGCGTCATTGTCGAGACCACCGTCCAAGTAGTCATGGCCCTTACCACCACTTAAAACATCATGACCCGCTTCACCATACAGACTATCGTTGCCAGTACCACCAGACATCCAGTAGTCATCACCGGCACCACCGATTAACTCATCATGGCCGGCTTCACCTTCAATAATGTCATGACCGTCTTGACCCAGAAGAGTGTCATTGCCACTGCCACCTTTAATGTGGTCATGGCCTGCTCCACCATCGACAAGATCACTGCCCTTGCCGCCTTCAGCATAATCGTCACCTTCGCCTGCAAATAGGGTGTCTTTGCCTTCATCTCCAAAAAGTGCGTCATTATCAAGGCCACCTTCAAGGTAGTCATGGCCTTTGCCACCACTTAAGACATCATGACCGGC
Source organism: Acaryochloris marina S15 (assembly GCF_018336915.1). GTDB lineage: Bacteria > Cyanobacteriota > Cyanobacteriia > Thermosynechococcales > Thermosynechococcaceae > Acaryochloris > Acaryochloris marina_A. The sequence goes on from NZ_CP064923.1 coordinate 4,934,641, forward strand.
TTCACCGTAAAGACTATCGTTACCTGTCCCACCGGTCATCCAATAGTCATCACCAGCACCACCCATCAATTCGTCATGGCCTGCTTCACCTTCTAGAATGTCGTGACCGTCTTGACCCAAAAGGGTGTCATTGCCGCTGCCACCTTTGATGTGATCATGGCCTGCACCGCCATCGACTAAGTCGCGACCAGTGCCACCATCTGCATAATCTTCACCTTCACCACCAAGAAGGACATCATGCCCTTGGTTCCCCTGGAGATTGTCATTATCAGCGCCCCCGGCGAGATAGTCATTCCCTTTTCCACCCGTTAGGAAGTCATTACCAGCTTCTCCATAGAGGCTGTCATTCCCTTTTCCACCAGAGACAAAGTAGTCGTCACCCGCGCCGCCAATGAGTTTGTCATGGCCCACTTCACCTTCGATCACATCATGGCCGTCTTGCCCTAGAAGGGTATCGCTACCGCTGCCGCCTTTGATATGGTCATGGCCTGCACCGCCGTCTACCAAATCGTTGCCAGTACCGCCGTCTGCATAGTCTTCGCCTTCTCCTGCAAATAGGGTATCTTTACCTTCATTCCCGGATAGATTATCGTTGCCAGTGCCGCCTTCGATATAGTCGTTGCCGGTGCCACCGGTCAGGTAGTCTTCACCGGCTTCTCCGTATAAGCTATCGTTGCCAGCACCACCGGAAACCCAATAGTCATTGCCTGCACCACCGATTAACTCGTCATTTCCACCTTCACCATCGATGATGTCGTGACCATCTTGACCGAGGAGGGTATCGTTACCACTGCCACCCTTAATGTGGTCATGGCCGGCCCCACCGTCTACGAGGTCATGGCCTTGGCCGCCGTTGGCATAGTCTTCATTATCGCCACCATAGAGGCTATCGTTCCCCTGGTCACCACTGAGATTATCGTTATCTGCACCGCCTGCGAGGTAGTCATGGCCAGTGCCACCGCTCATAACATCGCTATTCCCTTCACCGTAGAGGCTGTCGTTGCCTGCCCCACCGGACATCCAGTAATCGTCGCCAGCGCCACCGACTAGTTTGTCATTCCCGGCTCCGCCTTCGAGGATATCGTGGCCGTCTTGACCAAGAAGCGTATCGTGTCCACTGCCGCCTTTAATGTGGTCATGGTTGGCACCACCGTCTACTAAGTCATTGCCTTGACCGCCATCTGCAAAGTCTTCACCTTGACCAGCAAGTAGGGTGTCATCCCCTTTTTCACCGACCAGATTATCGTTACCAAGGTCTCCTAGAATCATGTCTTCTTCTAAGGAGCCGACTAATAAATCGTCATTCTCAGTTCCGAATACCTGCATAATTTTGGCCTATCTCTCGTGTATATATTCAGGCTATTCATTGCAGTTAGCTTGAAGGTCAACAAAAATAGGCATAAGAATAACTTATGAATTGTACTTTTTAAGCGCTGTATTCTTTTACTAGAAAGGGTTCAGGTTTATTTTTATTTTCAAACAAATTTTTTTCTTTTAAGCGGTGTCATCCGTAGAATTATGAATTTTTTTTTGAGTATTGGGGGAACAAATCGTCTCAAGAGCTGCTAACTTATGGGAGTAAATCAGGCTATTTAATGCAGGTGAACTGATGGGGGGCAAGAGAAAAAAAACTTGGCGACGACGCGTTTTCGAAATCTTAGAAGTGGCCGATGCCGGTGATCGAGCTAGCCAAATCTTCGATATCAGCTTGTTGGTGCTAATTTTGGCCAACTTGGTGGTGATTACCCTAGAAACGGTGGAAGGATTAACCACACAGTATCGAAGCTATTTTGAGATCTGTGAGACCGTCAGCATTACGATCTTTACGATTGAATATCTGCTACGAATCTGGTCCTGTACGGCCTCTCCAGACTTCAAACATCCCCTATTAGGGCGAGTTAAATTTCTATTTACACCGCTCGCGTTGATTGACTTGATGGCCCTGGCACCGTTTTATTTACCGTTACTGATTCCCATCGACATCCGGTTTATTCGCTTTATCCGACTGCTGAGAGTTTTACGGTTATTTAAGCTCAGTCGATATTTTCAGTCGTTTCAAGTCTTAGGCAATATCCTAAAGTCAAAACGAGATGAGTTATTAGTCACCCTGATGGGGGTTTTAGGCTTACTATGGCTGGCCTCTACGTTGATGTACTTTATTGAGCATGATGCTCAGCCTGAGGCCTTTGCCAATATTCCAGCCACCATGTGGTGGGGGGTGGCGACTCTGACCACGGTGGGATATGGAGATATCTACCCTGTAACCACCGCCGGTCGAGTGTTAGGGAGTGTGATTTCGATTTTGGGGATTGGTTTATTTGCTTTGCCAACGGGGATTTTGGCTTCTGGATTTACGGAAGAATTAGATCGGCGAAAACAATTACCTACAAATGAATCCAGCACTTGTCCACATTGTGGAAAACTTTTATAGGACCATTTTTCTCACTCTCTTCCAGATTGAGCCAGGAAACCCTAAAAAAAATGACAACAGAAATTTCAGTTGAATCCATCGATGGTGTGTTGAGTGTTAGAACAGCCAATGGACCGAGGGATTATATCTTGTGGCAATGGACTGAATCGGCACCACACGACATCTATGTTGAGTTTAATAACCCAAGCCATGGTGAATACAATTCCATTGATGAATGCACTGTCATGCTGGATGGAGTGCATATTGTTACCTCAGATCAGGACCTGATTCACTTCTACTTTGATGGCATCAGCCAAGCACTATATTCAAAGTTCAGTCATGGCTTAAAACAAATCTACGCTTTCGTACCCGATATTCTGGCAGTTCTCGATTGAGGGATCTTAACTGATCTGCCGATGGTCTCACCCTCTGAAAGATATGTTGAGCTGAATCTATACATGGTTCGGACAATGTGGGTGTGCTAGCGTGGAAGCTCCGTTTGCGGGACTTGAGTGCGACTTCCGAACTCCATCTTGAAAATGGCGCAAGTCTGTCGTGCCACTACTCCCCAAGCGGGCTGATTTATATCTAAGACAATGGCTTCTACCTGGACGGAACGTCAGCAACAGGTCGAACGGGAAGACCTGGTCATGTTTATCAATGCCTGTCTGAGCTGTACGGGGCAGCGGGAATTTTATGACGAGGCCTGGGGACAGAAGCTTTCCCTCGACTTTTTGCATGACTATATTTTGGGCAACTATCGACTGCTCTATGCCCGCACCTTAGCCGCAGGGATTAATCACTTTAATCAGGGCCAAATCATTCTCAAATTACTGGCAACGGGAAAGCAAACACTCCCAGAACATCGCCAGGAAGAAGGCACTCTGATCGCTTCTACCCTAAATGCGTTGCCACCCCAGCGGGCCTGGAAAGTGCTGGAGCAAATTCGGAAACGACGGATTAATAACCGTCGAGCTAGGGCAATTGCCCGGGACTATATTGCGCAACGCCACCAGCGGCTGGATTTTGATGCAGTGAAATATCGCTCTAAGGTCAGTGGAATAGCCACTCACAATCACCTGAAACTACCGGGTGAAGTCGGGTCGTTTTTGTTTCGAGACTGGCCCCAGCAGTTTGAAACTGAGCTGTTTGAGAAATTTCGAAAAGCGTATTACAGCCAAGACGCGATCTATGCCCTGCCCTTTACGGTGGCAGAAGGGTTGGCGGCAAAACATCAGATCCCCCGTGATCGCTTTTTAGCCCGCATCGAAGCCCAAATGACTCAGGCTGAAAAAGTGCGAATGCAGCAGAGTACGGAATGCGATCGCAACTCAAAACTCACGGTTGATCTCAAACACACCCCGATCACAAAGCTAGCTCTCTACTGCTTATCTTTGCCGATCAAGGATCGACAAGCACGACATACGGAATTGACTCAGGCTTTACAGCAATCGGCCCAAGCAGCGCTGCATCGGGCTCCTTTACGGCTGGGAAAGGTGGCAGCAGTACTGGACTGTAGCTATTCCAGTAGCGGCTCGAATGAAAAGCGGAGACGGCCTTTGGGAGTCGCCTTAGCCATTCACTATCTGTTGCAAGCGGCATCCAATCAATATCAGGCCTTTTGGACATTACCTATCTCCGATCCGCTGTTGGTGCAGCCTCGGGGACAGACGGATCTGGCTACACCCTTGCTGGATGCCCTAGCAACCCATCCTGATGTAGTGGTGATTTTGTCCGATGGCTGGGAGAATGATCCACCCAATGGTGCCGCAGAAGTGTTGCGGGTGTTTCGTCGTCGCCTTGATCCATCCGTTTCGATCCTGCACTGCAATCCGGTTTTCAATGCAGATGACTTTTCTGTTCGAAACCTCAGTTCCGCAGTACCCACTGTCGGACTACGAGATGCTGAGGACTTACCAACAGTGCTGGGCTTTGCTCAATTTGCTGACGGCAAATCTTCTCTTGGGGATCTGGAACAGTATTTAAAGGTCCGGGTCCAACAGTTTCTCTCCAAATTCGATCCCAATCATGGCTCCTAAAGCGCCTCTACTGAATACCCTTTCCCTCAAGGGGATAGAGATTGCTCCCTCCCAAGTCTGGGGAGGGATTCGGATTGTGCCGTTACTGCGCCGAAATGTTCGGGGAGATCTGCGTCTAGCCAAACGCGACTATGACGACGATCTGACAGTGGTCTCTCTCCAAGGTCAACCCTTAGCAGCTGGCCTCAAGTACACTTCCTACGTCCCCCACGGGTTAGTACTGTCCTGGGATGAAGAGGGCCAGCCCGTTGCAGCGAAAGGCAGCCAATTAGGGACGGACGGGCAACGGTTTAAGGCCGGTCCCGTCAGTGTCAGGGTGCTATCGCGAATGGCGAAGCGGGAAGCTCGCAATCAACTCCGATTTCTCCCTCTGCATCTGGCGATGGAAGGCTTCTTGTCTCTGTTTTTCTCCGGGCCAGATATTGCTTGGAGTGAGTATTCTAAGCAAGCCCTGTCTCAAGGGTTATCGTCTCGAACCGAATGGTCGGTGTCAGGGCAGGCGATTCAAGGACTAGCGGATGCTCTACGGGTGTTTGAAATCCACGAGCATCAGGTGGGGATGCTGCTGTTTGTATCGGAAGCGCTAGCCTCTGCCTTTATCACGCCCACACCGGAAGATTACCGGCTGCTACACCCCAGTCTGCTGCAAGATTTCTATGGAGAACTGCTGTATCAGTACGGACTCTATGGGGGCACGGTGCCCATGCAGTCCCAGGTGGATGAGTCTAAGGTGGAGACTTTGGCGGATTTGCGGGATGCGATCGCAACCCTCAGACAAGACTGGGCCGCTTTCCAAGGGCTGATGGCCAGCGACCTCCTCCAACGGCCTGTAGAATCCAAACGCATCTATACGGCAGGTCCATTCACCTTGCAGCGGTTTATCACAGATCTCAAACTCAAATCCGAGAATCACATTGGTGAAGCGATTGTCCGCAATGATGGACAACTAGAATACCTAAAAACCTATCGTTTATCTGCAGGTCAGGCTCGAAGGGCCTATTTACTCAGCCAGCTCGCTGCCCAGGGCTGGCACTTAGAACGAACCGCCTTATCCATGGGGGAGTTGCTAGAAAACTTTATCTATCGACTAGAAAAAGCTGGCTTTGGCTATTTAATCAATAATCAAGTGCGTGAGCAGGCACAAAAAGCGAGGCGACGGGATTAGGGTAATGTCGATGATGGTTAAGATCCAATGGCCATTTCATTGAAGCGAAGTTGAGATCGCACATTCACCCGATGATTGGCCTGAATATAGTCAGCCACATACCGAACATCCCGAGCAATCCCTGAAAAGCGGCCTGACCCCCAAGTGTAGAGCCAAGGCAAGCCCACAAAATACAGTCCTTTCACTCCCGTCACGCCCCGATCATGACCGGGATAGCCCTTGCCATCAAACACAGGAATTTCCACCCAGGAATAGTCCATGTCATAGCCAATGGACCAAATCACGGTGCTGATATTAGCAGTTTGCAAGTTCAATGCCGTGGGTTCTGAAGCCGGCTCCCAAGCGGGGCTGTAAGGCTCATCCACTGGCGCAGCAATTTGATGTTTTTCAATATAAGCATCAATGGTGCCCTTGATGCTTTCAGCCACTGCATCGGCCTGATCCAAGTTCTCTTTCAAATTAGGCTGAAACGTTAACTGAGACCCACGAATATCTGCCAGCCTGCCGTAAAGCCGCATCCCTTCCAGGGCAAAATGACGCAAATCAATTTCCCGCCCACCTCCGCGTCCCGTGACATAGTGGTTGGTTTTAGTTCTCACATTCTCTTTTTGGGGATGATCTTCAATGGTCAGATCGTAGTAACCCAATTGATCGAGCCAATCCACCACATCTTTACCTCGGTATTGTCGGGGCGATCGCGGCGCACTACCGACACATAAATGCACCTGTTTTCCTGCTAGATGAAGGTCTTCGGCAATCTGACAGCCCGACTGCCCGGTGCCCACTACAATCACAGCTCCATCGGCTAAACTCTCCGGATTTTTATACTCAGAAGAATGGAGTTGGCGAACCTCTTCGGGAAGACACTGGGCTATACCAGGAATGCTAGGTCGATGATAGCCTCCAGTGGCCACCACAATTTGATCAGCCGTGAATTCCCCAATCGAGGTAGAGACTTCAAACACATCGCTAATGGGATTTTTGCGCACTCGCTGCACACTGACGCCTTCTCTAACGGGAGGATTAAAGGAACGAGCGTAGGCTTCGATATAGTCGACAATTTGGTCTTTTTGCATAAATCCGTTGGAGTCATCTCCAGAATAGGAAAATCCCGGTAGCTGACATTGCCAGTTGGGGGTAACTAAACAAAAAGAATCCCAACGCTTGCTCCGCCAGGAATGGGCAATCTGATACTGCTCAAAGATAATGTGATCAATCTGACATTCACCTAAACAGTAACTAATGGATAAGCCTGCTTGTCCACCGCCCACAATAATGACGGAATAATGGCTGCCCATACTAGATTCCCTTTTGAACTGAGTACGTCGAAGACTATTGGCACCATAAAGGGGGAATGAGGCGACAACGAGTAGCAAGAGATACAGATTGCTGAGGTTTATGACTTTCCCCAGGCTTCACGACATCTCTTGTCCAGTGACTCTGTGAAGAATACTCGTTTTGAACGGATGAACCTAGCAGTTTAGATAGTTTTCTGAAATATTAGAGTAATTCTTGAACTGGGACTGACCTGCTAGTCAGAGATCCGTGCAAGTAATCTTAAATGAGTATGGAAGGACAAGTATTCTGTCGTTATTTCAATAAACTCTCGCAAGACAATAGATCATAGGTCTCGCAGAATATCAAGAGGTGGCTAAATCGAATTGATGCTCCCAAGCAAGGTTGCCACAAACGAGTTCAAGAAAGTTGTGAAGAATGAAATACCATCAACCAAAGAATGAAAACGGGAGAAGGTATGGCATTTTTTCTAGGTAATATAAATCGCATCTTTAATGAGAAAAATACAGAAATAGCTTACTGACATCCATCAAGACATGCAATTAATGATTCATATTAAATTCTTACGAAAAAGTGATTCCAGGAATGCATCACCATTTTTTTATCAAGGAAATAGGCTGAAAAAATTATAACGAATACTTGAATAGTATCTTTCGACAACCACTACCTAAGACAGTCCAATTGAGACTCATATTCTATCAGAAACTGAATAATAGTATCGGAGCTATCTGGTATTTGAGAGATAACTATAATATAGAAATAAAAATCATCTTAAGCCTATGAATCACTTTCGGCAACTGGAATGAAATAATATGATACTTCTCCAAGACAATGAAGAGAAATCAATCCTATTAAGTATGCTTGACAACTTATTATGAGTGACATCCAATAAGTCGTAAAAAAAGGAATTAAGATATTTTAATGCTGGATTGAATATTCAATTTTGTAGAGAAATCGTTGTATACTCCATGATCATTCACTCAGCAAACCTTTGGGTTATCTACGTTTCTTTAAGACAGGCCACAATAGATTCAAGGCTACGCAATTGGTGTTCTTCACTATATGTGTTAACACATTCGATGTAATACATCCCCACAAATATGCAAGTAGTACATTTAATTTTATTCTTGCAAATTCATCGAATTCTTGTGGGCCTCTGAATGTATGATTAAAGCCTATAAAGTAAAGCCACTTAGCGCTTCACCCAATCCCCCCAATCAGTCAGATCGACAGATAAACTGGCTCCAAGCTTTTGTAGGAACTGCCTTAGTTATTGTTACTGTAGCCGCATATTACAGCTATAGCGTAATACGACATTTGGCACTGGAGAGTCTGAGGCAAAATGCCTTTGAAGAAGCGCAGCATGGTGCAGGAGAAATTGATACCTGGTTAGCTAGATTGAAGTCTCAAACCGAGACCATTGCCAATACTCCCACGGTTCTCTCTTTAGACTGGTCGACTATAGAACCCTACTTTATGGATGAACTGAAGCGAAACCAAGAATCATTCAAGCTCTCTTTGATTGGGAAAGACCGCTATTTAATTGCTAACACTTCTGTGGGACTCCAGCGGCAAGACTTACGTCACCGAAACTACCTACGAGAAGTCTTAAAAGGCAAAACGTTTGTCAGTGATGCGGTTGTCTCCCCCACCACAGGTGTTACTCAAATATTGATATCAACACCAATTTGGTCCACAGTCTCACCCACTCCATCATCATTGGATGAGTCAGATGCCATTCAGCAGCAACCCAGCATTTTAGGCGCTGTTAATAACGCTGTCACGGTTGAACTGGTGTCAGAGGTGGTCTCAAGATTAAAGTATGGCCCTGATAGTTATGCATTTGTCCTGAATTCTGATGGCCGGGCTATGGTTCATCCCGATACTCAGTGGATGTCAACGCAAGAAGAGCCCGCAGCTAGCTTGCTAGACGATACCAATACAGATTTAGCTGACATCGCCAAGCGAATGGTTGATCGGCAAGAAGGCATTGAACTGCGTAACATAGATGGGCGACTTCAATATATTGCTTATCTCCCTTCTAAAGAAGCAAATTGGGCGATCGCTTTTGTCATCCCCAAAAACAATATTGAACATCAACTGCAACCCCTAGATCTGATTGCGTTTGCCTTTGGAATGCTGGCTATCAGCTTAGGAGTTGTGCTCTGGCGCTTGCAGGCGACTCAACATCACCAGCTTCGTCAAATCCAAGCGTTGACCAAGGCGACTAACCAAGCACTGGAACAAAGAGTACAGGAGCGTACGATTGAACTCGCACAGGCTAAAGAGCGTGCGCAAGTGACTCTTGAATCGATTGGTGATGCAGTGATTACCACTGATGCCGAGGGACGTGTCGATTATCTCAACCCAGTTGCCGAGAGATTGACGGGTTGGTCACTAGAATCTGCACAAGGAGCGCCGCTCCCTGAGGTATTTCGACTCATTAATGAATACAGTCGTGAGCCAGTAACTGATCCCGTGGCTCGTTGCCTAGCGGAGGGATGCATAGTCGATCTAGCAAATCATACGGTGTTGATCAACCGGCATGGCCAAGAGTTCGCCATTGAAGATTCGGCTGCTCCGATCCGGGACACCAACAATCACTTATTAGGGGTCGTTCTGGTGTTTCACGATGTGAGTGAACAGCGCCGATTACAAGAGGAAATCTCTCATCAGGCTCAACATGATGCGCTGACAGGTTTGTTTAATCGCTATGAGTTTGAACGCCGCCTGCAGCAGGCCATTGAGATGGCCCAAGCACAAGATAGTGAACATGCACTTTGCTACCTGGACCTTGATCAGTTCAAGTTGGTCAATGATACCTGTGGACATGCTGCAGGTGACGCCTTGTTAAAACAGCTGTCCGTTTTGTTCGAGAGTAAAATCCGGCAGTGCGATACATTGGCACGATTAGGTGGCGATGAATTCGGGGTGTTGTTAGAGCATTGCTCCCTCACTAATGCCAAGTCCATTGCTAACACCTTGCGTCAAGCCGTCGAAGATTTTAGCTTTAGTTGGCAGGAGCAGCGTTTTCGCGTCGGGGTCAGCCTTGGTTTGGTTACGGTTGATGCCATGAGTACCAACGTTGCCAATATTTTACAGGCGGCCGATAGTGCCTGTTATGTCGCTAAAGACTCCGGTCGCAATCGTGTCCATGTGTACCTTGAACACGACGAGATGTTAGCTCAACGATATGGCGAGATGAAGTGGGTCTCCCGTATTCAGCAAGCATTAGAGGAAGATCTGTTTGAGTTGTATGCTCAGCCGATTGTTCCCCTCAATGAACGTTTTGCCGGCAGATTACACTGCGAATTGTTATTACGCTTGATTGAAGAAGATGGTAAAACCTCTCTCCCAGGAGCGTTTATGCCAGCTGCCGAGCGATATAACCTAGCCGTTGCCATCGATCGTTGGGTGGTAAGTCACGCTTTTCAGTGGTTGGTTGCCCACGCTGATGTATTTGATCGATTGGCATTAGTTACGCTCAATTTGTCTGGGCATTCCATTGGCGATCGATTTTTTCATGCATACGTATTGAAGCAACTGGATGATACGGGTATATCCGCTAAGAAAATCTGCTTTGAGATTACTGAAACTGCTGCTATAGCCAATCTGACTGATGCCACCCGATTTATGCAGACCCTCAGAACACGAGGTTGTCGTTTCTCATTGGATGATTTCGGTAGTGGGTTATCGTCTTTTGGATATCTAAAAACTTTACCGGTTGATTTTTTAAAAATTGATGGCTTATTTGTGAAGGATATTGTTGACGATCCAGTTGACTTGGCAATGGTGCGCTCGATTAACGAGATTGCTCAGTTGCTCAATAAGGAGACTGTTGCTGAGTGCGTTGAGAATGATGAGATACTCAATCAATTACGCACTCTGGGAGTGGATTATGGACAAGGATATGGTTGTGGTCGCCCCCAACAACTGTCCACTTTTATGCATGAGGGCTCCACACTTTAACAATCTCAAATTTTGTTTCTAAATGAATGGTGATTTCATCAAAATAGTTTTTAACCGCATAAAAACGTGAAACTTACTTGTAGCTTTTTGCCACAGCCCACTAGAAAAGCTGCCAGACGTTTTTGAGGTAGTCTACCTGTTACTTTCGATAGGTAGCATCCAATTACGCTGTCTTTTATTTCGCAAAAAGCTAGTGTACCCCTGTCACTTCAAGTAGACATTAAGAGTTTGTAGTAGTTGATACAGGGGAAGGATTTCAACCCACTTACTGTGCAGAGTTAATGATGCTCACCCATGCATCAGGCACTTCCAAAACTCTTCAAGAAGGATGCTTAACCAATGCCAGAAGTTACTACTCCAATCCACCAGACTGGCGACTTTTTTGTGGATTATGAGGAAAAAGTATTCCCCGATGTGCAGGCCGATCCAGGTGAAAAAGCCTTAGTCACTTTTCATACCGTGGCCTTTGAAGGGTCCATTGGCTTGGTCAATTTATTGCAGGCCACCCGTCTGATTCGCAAAGGATTTGAAACCTCCATTCTGCTCTATGGTCCCGGTGTGACATTGGGAGTGCAGCGAGGGTTTCCCAAACTTGGGGATGAGGCTTTCCCAGGTCATATGGCCATGAATAATCAGCTGGTCAAAATCATGGAAGAAGGCGGCAAAGTCTATGCCTGTCGGTTTGCCCTACAAGCCCTATACGGCCACGGTGAACCCTCGTTGATTCCCGGCATTCAGCCTATCAATCCGTTGGATGTCCTAGATATCGTCTTGATGCACCGGAAAGATGGTGCCTTCATTCTGGATACCTGGACGATGTAGCTCTTTGATGTGCCGTCACTTTAGTCCGCTCATACTCTGAGGGAATCACTATGGATCACGTCAAAACAGTACGAGCTGCCGCTGTCCAGATTAGTCCGGTCTTGTTCAGTCGGGAGGGGACAACGGAGAAAGTTTTGGATGCGATCGCATCTGCAGCCCAAGAAGGCGTCCAACTGATCGTCTTTCCTGAAACCTTAGTCCCCTATTATCCCTATTTCTCCTTCGTTCAACCGCCCGTGGTCATGGGCAAAGCCCATATGCAGCTTTACGAAGAAGCGGTAACCGTGCCGGGGGCAGTGGTTGATGCCATCAGCCGAGCCGCACGATCCTACGAGATGGTCGTGGTTCTGGGGGTGAATGAACGAGACGGCGGCTCCCTCTATAACACCCAACTGATCTTTGACACTGATGGCACCTTGGGGCTAAAGCGACGCAAGATCACCCCTACTTACCATGAGCGGATGGTTTGGGGGCAGGGAGATGGGGCCGGATTGACCGTCCTAGAGACGGCAGTGGGTCGACTGGGAGCCTTGGCCTGCTGGGAGCATTACAATCCCCTGGCTCGCTATGCCCTGATGGCTCAGCAGGAAGAAATTCACTGTGGGCAGTTTCCGGGGTCGATGGTGGGACAAATCTTTGCGGACCAAATGGAAGTAACGATGCGCCACCATGCCTTGGAGTCGGGCTGTTTTGTGGTCAATGCCACGGGCTGGTTAACCCCAGAGCAAAAGCAGCAAATCACCCCCAATGAAAACCTACAAAAAGTCCTAAGCGGCGGCTGTTATACCGCCATTATTAGTCCCGAGGGCGTGCCCCTCTGCGACCCCGTAACCGAGGGAGAAGGAATGGCAATTGCCGACCTCGATTTTTCTCTAATTACCAAGCGCAAACGGATGATGGATTCCGTGGGCCATTATTCCCGGCCCGATCTACTCCAGCTGCAGGTAAATCAAAAGGCTTGGGCAGTGATGCAGCCACCCCCAACAACACTCCCGGAGCAGGACAAGGAGCCTTCTTTACCCCTCTTATCCGATGAGCCCATTCCTCGACCCGTCGATTAAAGCAAAATTATGGACAAACAACATCTAATTACGGAACTGCAATCGAACGGACTGCAGGTGATTGACCCCAGTATTGGCGTTGCGGGGCGTCGAGGTGGAGCTGGCCCCTCGGATCATAAAGCAGTGACCGTGGATGGGACGACGGTGATGGTTCCGATTTATACGGGAACCGCCAGCCAATCTCCCTATACGACCCAGGTCAACCAGGGCCGTCAGGCGGTGCTAGAGAAATCTAGTCAGGCCGTGGCTACGGTGGAGTTTCCTCTGCAGCCCCAGTTTTACGACCTGCAAACGTCAGACGGCATCCCCTATTGGAAGATTGCCCTGCTCCATAGTCATGACGTGTTGGCCACCACGGTATTGCAAACCTGTATGCGGTATCGCAATACCGATACGGCCTGTCAGTTCTGTGCCATTGAAAAGTCCCTAGACGCCGATCGCACCATTGCCCGCAAAACGCCAGAACAGCTAGCAGAAGTGGCAGAGGCAGCGGTGCGCCTAGATGGGGTCCAGCATATGATCATGACCACTGGGACACCGAATACCCACGATCGCGGGGCGGCCTACCTAGCCGAATGTGCCCAAGCCATCAAAGCGCGGGTTAACCTGCCCATCCAGGCCCAGTGCGAACCTCCAGACGATTTTGGCTGGTTCGCCCAGATGAAGGCAGCAGGGGTAGACAGTTTGGGAATGCACCTAGAAGTGGTTGATCCACAGGTGCGATCTAAAATCATGCCCGGTAAAGCAGAAGTGCCCCTATCCCATTATTTTGAAGCCTTTGAGGCAGCGGTTCAGGTATTTGGTTGGGGCCAAGTGTCTACCTATTTATTAGCAGGACTGGGGGATAGCCTAGAAACCCTGGTGGAAACCTGCCAACGGCTGATTGACTTAGGGGTTTATCCGTTTGTCGTCCCCTTTGTCCCCATTTCCGATACACCCTTAGCCCACCATCCGGCCCCCAGTAGCGAGTTTATGTTTGCCCTCTATCAGCAGGTGGGGACGATGTTAAAGCAAGCGGGAATGTCGTCCACAGACATGAATGCAGGATGTGCCAAGTGTGGCGCTTGTTCCGCCTTATCTACGTTTGAGTAAGTGCTATGCATTCTCAGGGCATTGATAGAAGAGAGACTGGAAACCATACAACACTCTCTCTCCTTCAAGTACACAAAACTCGTACTTGTGATTGCCCATCCTCATCTGTACTGATGCTAAGTATTTCAACCCGCAATCTTGACTCTCTTCCCGATGTGAATAGCCTCAAGCAGTTATTACAATCTCTCGCCATGCTGGACGCAATCTTATCGCCTGAATGGGAATACCGTTACTACTCATTCAATGCAAAATGGTCACGGGATGGACAAATGGGTTCCATGCGAGATGGCTCTGGGGATGAGTTTTTTGCGTTCTTCAATAACGCTGGATGCTTCTTGAAAGGGTTTGTCCATGACTGTTCTATGACCCCCTATCGAACTCAACCCCCTAAAATCTGGCCAGGGATGCTGGAGGGTGTTCCTGAAGCATTCTCGTCAGCCTTGTCTGAGCCTGCATTCTCAATGGATGACATAACATTTGGTCTTTGGCGACACTACTCCGATCAAGCTTGGTCTCATGGTTCCATTGAATTCCCTGAAGGTGATGATCCAGACGGATCTGAGTCCCTGCTAGCCCTCCTTGATCGCAATCCTGCCACTTACCGACAGTTTGCTGAAGAGTATTACGAAATTGAGATCCCCTTGAACTCTATCCAACATATTTATAAGCATTTGCCGCTGACGACCGATCTGGTTTCATCTCTGAACAATGACCTCTCGCTAACGGATTTGGCAGAAGACATTAGCGAGATTGACTATCCCTACACCCAGATCACTAAATCAACGACTCAACAATAAATGATTAGCAATGTTAAAGGAGCAGAATCTGATGGCATCCAGTCGATATAGTTTCAAGTTGGCGCAATCTCCCCAAGATCTACGAGGGTATTGTGAGCTACGCCAAGCGATTTTTTGTCAGGAACAAGGACTCTTTGAAGGCAAGGATAAAGACGACATCGATACCACCGCCTATCCGATTGTGGCCATTGACCCAGAGGCCCCACCAGATCAGCAAGTGGTAGGAGTGGTTCGCATTTATGAAGAACAGGATCGACTTTGGTACGGCGGTCGCTTAGGGGTTCATGCTGACTATCGCCGAGCTGGGCGCATCGGTAAGGGACTGATTTATAAAGCCGTCACCACTGCCAATACTTGGGGATGCGATCGCTTCCTCGCTACGGTCCAACTCCAAAACGTCCGATTCTTTCAACGCCAACACTGGGACTCTTTAGAAGAGATACAGATCTGCGATCGCCCCCATCATCTAATGGAAGCCGACCTAGATTTTTATCCTCCTAATGATGAATCCCGTCCACAAGTTACACCCCTTCTCCAAGCCTCTTAATGCTGTCGGAGTTAGCAGCAGAGTTACAACAAACCTTGGGACTTCTGCATAAACAGGATATTCAACCCGTTGCCCGTCACCTAGGCACTTGGGTTCCTGACAATACCACTCAAACCCCCATCTGGTTGGGGGATGACTGTGCTGCTATCCCCGATGAAGAAGGTTATTTATTACTGGCGGCGGAGGGGATGTGGTCAGTCTTAGTCGAAACAGAACCCTGGTTCGCAGGCTGGTGCGGCGTTCTAGTCAACGTTAGCGATATCTATGCCATGGGCGGTAAACCGATTGCAGTAGTGGATGCCCTCTGGAGTCGGTCCACCGATCAAGCTGAACAGCTGTGGGAAGGAATGAAGGCGGCGTCCAAGGCATTTAATGTACCGATTGTAGGAGGCCATACCCATTGTCATAGTCCTTATGAAGCCCTTTCAGTAGCGATTTTGGGACGGGCACAGCAGTTGATAACTAGCTTTAATGCCCAACCTGGCGATATCGTATTGCTGGTCACCGATCTCAACGGTCAACCCCATCCTAAATATCCGTTTTGGGATGCAGCAACAATGGCAGAGCCAAAGACACTACAAACCAATCTCAATTTACTCCCCACCCTGGCGGAATCGGGATTATGTGATGCCGGGAAAGACATTAGCATGGGGGGCTTAATAGGTACCTTGTTGATGCTATTAGAAACTTCTGGTTGTGGAGCTGTACTTGACTTAGAATCGATTCCCTATCCTTCGGGTTTAGACTTCAAACAATGGTTGGTGAGTTTCCCTAGTTACGGTTTTTTGCTCAGTGTCAGGCCAGATTGCGTTGAGCCGATTCAGCAATTATTTGAGCCGCATAATATAGTCTGTGCTGCCATTGGGCAAATCACGCCAGAGCATACATTAACCCTGAAATCTAAAGCTGAGTCCGCTTGCTTCTGGGATTTGAGCCAAGATGCCCTAACTGGATTCTCAAAATTCAGTTCCTAGCCTTGTGCCTCTTGATTTTATGATTTTGGGTTTAAGGAATCTGAAGTTATTCTTTCCAAAAACTACGGCAGGCTATACCATGCACCCCGCCCACTCCCATGCAATACCAGTAAGTTTTGCTTAAGTAAACTCTTGAAGTGCGACTTGAGTGTGTTTCGACTCGCTCCAGTTAAAACCACAGCATCGCTCATGGTAATACGACCGTGGTTTCGGGCCTGGTCCAGAATTTGCACTGACAGATTTGGCAACTTTGCCAATAGCAGTTTTTCTCGTCCGACTTTTTCACGAAGCCCTAGCATCTGACGCTGGAGTGCTCTTAGGAAAAACAATAGCCATGGTGTCCAGTTAGGGGTATTGGTGCGAATAGTTCCCTGAGTTTGGCGCAATGCCAGATAATAGTCTTCTTTATTCTGTTCGACAATGCTCTCAAGTGAGCTATAAGGCACATAAGCATAGCCTGCTTGAAGTAACAATAATGTTGTCAGTACTCGGCTCAGACGACCGTTACCATCCTGAAAAGGATGAATCTCCAAAAACACAACGGTAAAAAGGCCAATGGTTATCAGGGGGTGAAGCGCCTTATCTTGAGTCGTAGTATTAAACTCATCAATCAGTTCTGCCATGAAACGGGGAGTATCAAATGGAGTGGCCGTTTCAAATACAATGCCAATGGGTTGTCCATCTACATCAAAAGCAGCAACGCTGTTAGAAGAGGTTTTGTAATTGCCTCGATGCCAGTTATCTTTGGCGCTATACCGTAGTAAATCACGATGAAGTTGTTTGAGATGGTTCTCTGTCATCGAAATCGCTGTCCATGACGAGAAAACAGTCTCCATCACCTCCGCATAACCTGCAACCTCCTGCTGATCCCGACTGGTAAATGACTGAATCTCTAGATTGGACAGAAGTTGCTCAACTTCTCGATCAGAAAGTCTGCTGCCCTCGATCCGAGTTGAGGAGCCAATGCTCTCGATAGTAGCCACATGGCGAAGTGCTGAAAGTCTTTCTGGTGCAAGGGAACCGAGAGCACGCCAAGCGCCCTTGAATTCATCAATCTCGGCAATCAGCAAAAGCATTTCTTGACTGATTTGTAGTGAGGTAGTATCGAACATGCTCCATTTATACACCCATTTACACCCAATTAAATCAGCGTTAAAAGCAAGCTATCTAACATTGACTCAGCTAACCCAAATGGCCAATCCATCACTCTCAATTGCACTGCTCACCTATGCCACCAAACCACGGGGCAGTGTTATCCATACCCTAGAACTGGCAGCAGCGCTCACTGCTTTGGGCCATCAGGCTTGTGTTTATGCCCTGGATAAAGATGGGAAAGGATTTGAACGAGCCCTACCTCATCCCGTGCAGCTTATCCCCGCTCAAGCTGCACCTGCCGACATTGATGCCTTAATCCAGCAACGCATTCAAGAATTTGTAGAGTTCTTAGCGGATCATCCTCATCACCACGATATCTATCATGCTCAGGATTGCATTAGCGCTAATGCCTTAATCCAACTGCGCCAAAAGCAGCATCTTCCCCACGTGGTTCGCACCGTCCACCATATTGAAGATTTCCAGAGTCCCTATTTGCAGCAGTGCCAAGATCGCTCGATTCGAGACCCAGATTTATGTTTATGCGTCAGTGATCACTGGCAAGAGAGACTCGCCGCTGAGTATCAGATCACAGCTCCCCGCGTGACCAATGGCGTTAATTTAGAGCGGTTTTCTTCCACGACCACTGGACAAGAATTTGCTCTTAAACAGACATTGGGCTTAACTGGATCTCCCATTTATCTGACGGTGGGCGGGATCGAACCACGCAAAAACTCCATCCGTTTACTGACAGCATTTGCCCAAGTGTTACAGCAAACTCCTCAAGCTCAGCTTGTCATTGTAGGAGGTGCGACCCTGTTTGACTACCAAGATTATCGAGACCAGTTTTTTCAACAAGTTCAGGCCTTGCAGATCGAGATTGGACGGTCTCTGATTTTGCCGGGAGTCGTGTCTGATATCGATCTTTCAGTTCTGTATCGTTGCGCAGATGCCTTTTGTTTTCCGTCTTTGAAAGAGGGGTGGGGGTTGGTAGTTTTGGAAGCGATCGCATCTGGGTTACCGCTTCTCCTCTCAGATCAACCGCCTTTTACTGAATTTTTAGGTAGGGAACAAGCCGTTTGGGTCAACCCCCAAGACACCAATCATATTGCTGAGGGCATGCGAACCCTTGATCCGTCCCATGACAGCCCATCTGCAATTTCCATAGCCACCCAGATATTGGATCAGTACTCCTGGCATCAGTCTGCCCTTTGCCATATTGAGCAGTATCACCGTTTACTAGATCACGGCATAAACTGAAGCATCCGCACCTTGGGGTCGGTCAGATCTTGATAGTCTTGAGCACGAGTTTCTAGGGATTGGAGCTGGCCCAAAGCCAAACCACAAGGCATACCATACTTAGCCTTCACCCGATCACTACCCATCGTCAACGCCGTGCGAGATCGAGTCATAAAGTCATCCAAGTCATAGGTATTTCCTGGTTCCAGATAGTCTTTCACCACCAAGGAAGGGGAATAGCAGGTTTCTTGGGTACCGTCGGGCCATTGAATTTGAAAACGAGTTTCAGGCATGGATTCGTTGCTTCTCGTGAATTGACAGGGATGGAAATTTTTTCCACTTTTTACGTTATCGGCGCAGTGAGAATCGCAAGTTGTACCTGCCGATACAAAGTAAGGAGTCCTTTTTTAATTCAATAAAAAGGGGCCAAAGAATCTGTTCTCCTGAATCTCATCCATCAGCAAACATCACGCCGCACCTTGCTAAATTCTGTTCAATTATTATTCGATCTTCAGGATGTCAATGTCATTGGCCAGAGTATTTCTGGTTGCTTAGATCCAGAAGACATTGCCCGTCGAGTCACAGAAGCCCTAGTAGAGCGTTTTAAGTGCGCCTTTGCTCGCTTATGGCTGGCGGATACCGATCAGCAAGCCCTTACTCTAGTGGCCTCTGCTGGGTTATATACCCATACCAATGGCTCCTTTGCCCATGTACCGATGGGTGCCTATAAGGTGGGCAAGATTGCCCAAAATCGGGTGCCTTTTTTAAGTAATTATCTGCCTGATGAATCCTGGGTAAAGGATCGGGACTGGGCTATTACCAATCGGATTCAAGGGTTTGCCGGATATCCCCTGATGGCGGGTGATCGCGTGTTAGGGGTCCTCGCAACTTTTAGCCATGACGCTTTGGCCCCAGAATTTCTCGAAGTGCTGCAAATGCTTTGTCTCACCACCACCATTGCCTTAGATGCCGCCCTTCAGGCTCAAAAAACGGTTCCTAAGCGCATGGCCCAAAGTGGGACGATCGCCCTCTCCGATCAGCTTGCGAAAGTTCTGACCTCCACCCAGTTAATGCTAGTGGGAACGGAACGAGAACTCCCGGCTTCCATGGCCTATGCCTTGCTGCGAGGGGTGGAGTTATTAACCCAATTGGACTGTAGCTATTGCCGCTTGACCTATGACGACATGGCCGTATCGTTGGATGCGATTGCAATCTCTCCCCCTTATATCCATGAAGATCTGCTAGAGCGAACCACCTCACCCTTGGCAGAGCTACAACGCATGGCCCTATGGCTAGGAGGGACGTTGACCACTCACCCGGATCCCCAAGATCGCGTGTTCGAGCTGACCTTAACCCTGCCCTATGGAGCAGAACTCAAGCATTTATCGGTATCAGTCCAGTGTCAACAGTCTGTCTTGCAACTGGCATTTACCCACCTATGCTTGCAAGCAGGCTTAAATCTGAGGGAGATGCCATCTGCTCCAACGGCAGCATCAGAAACTCAAGGAATTCTTCTGACGGATCGTCTGGATGCAACCCCGTCTAACTCACCCATCATTTGGATTCAACATTCCTCTCGGGGACAGATTCCCGCTGCGGCTCAAGCGGTGGTGACACTAGATATCATTCCCCAGCAACTTTATACAGTCGTGGCTCAAGTCTCTCAAGGCCAAGCAGCATTACCTGAGCTGATCGCTCCTGCCTTATCCGACCGAGAACAGGAAATTATGCGGTTGCTATCTCAAGGGCTGAGAGATCGCGATATTGCTAACCGATTGCATATCAGCGAAAGTACGGTTCGGTTTCATGTCAGCAACACATTGACCAAGTTAAAGGCCAAAAATCGATATCAAGCGGTCTATGAAGCCACGAGTCGAGCGTGGATCTAGCAACGTTGCAGACAGTTCATGATCCGTCTTAGATAGCAAAATTAAGTTGATGCCTCAGCATTATTCTCTATCCAACCTTTTAGTTCTCGGAGTGCCTGAGCCTCACCCACCGTTTTACCCTGTTGCAAAAAGTGGTAGAAAACCTCTTTCGGTACCCACGGAAAAGTAGGACTAAGATCCACCTCTTGGTACTGATTTTGCTCAAGCTGGTAGATGGTCAATACTGAACCGTTAAATCGCCAAAACTCGGGCACGCCTAGACTGGCGTAGAGGTTGTTTTTATCGATATCTGCATGGGTAATATCGACTTCTACCACTAAGTCAGGGGGTGGATCTTTTTCTAAATCCACGGTTCTGCCTCGAACGCAGGGCTCGTTTTGGATGTAATAGCATTTGTCTGGTTCGGCTCCTTTCTGCAAGGTTTGGCGACGGAGGGTGGTGGAAGCCATGCTTTTAATATTGAGGCCGCTTTCAATCACTAATGCTTTGATAAAGTCACCAATCACATCGCTGGGATTTTCATGGGCTTCTAAAGGGACCATAAACTCTAGTAGACCTTGGTCATAGTGCAACCGAACGGCTCGATGTTCGCCAAAGGTATCCAGTAATTTTTCATAAGTGTCCCAAGACACGTTGGTCAATGTGAGGCGCTGCTCAGCAGGTTTTGTCTCAATTGTTTCAGGTACAGGTAGCTGAGTTTGCATGATCTCTAGACTCCTGGGTCTTCACCTCTTCCAGCATAAGCGGTGAAATTTATGTTGCAAAAAAAATCACTCATCTATGACAGATGAGCGAGAGGAGAGTGCTATTACCCAATGAAAGATTTGAAATCTTTAGCAAGGTTCTGGAATCGAATGCTGCATTGAGCTTGGATTACTGCTAGATAAATTAAAACCAAAGCTTTTGGTTGTCTGCAAAGGTGTTGAACCCGCCTGTTGAGTGTAAGCAGCCATCTGCTCCACTGGAGAATATCCCTCGGTTCTTAGGACTGAACCGAGTACTTTGCCTGCGATCGCAAATGAAATAAGGACAAGCATGGGATAACTCTCAACTGGCTGTAGAAAACGATTAGGGCAACAAGACGGCAAACAAAATGTATCTTTATGTAAATCAATATAACAGCTATGTAAACAAAACGCAATATAAGTTGACATAGTATTTTTTTCTTGCTAAGCAGTTTTACTTAGTCACCCAAAAACCATGGAACTTGACATCTACCTACTAGATGGTAGATACTCAAAATATGGAAAAGAACACTGCCACTCAAATCCTAGATGTTGCTCAAGAGATGGTGCGGAATCGAGGCTATAGCGCCTTTAGTTACGCTGATATCTCTAAGCAAGTTGGGATTCGCAAAGCCAGTATTCACTATCACTTTCCTTCCAAGGATGAGTTGGTGAAAGAACTGGTGAAGCGATATCGGGAAGGCATGATGCGGGCCTGCGATCGCATTACCCAATCCAACACCAAACCCGATCAGCAGATGTTTCAATTCGCCCATCTCTATCGCAATGGCTTAGAAGAAAAGCAAATCTGTCTCTGTGCCATGTTGGCCGCAGACTATGAGGTGCTTCCCCAGCCTGTCCGGGACGAGATTCAAACCTTCTTTCACGAGACCGAGGCTTGGCTCACAACCTTACTCCAACAGGGATGTGATGCCCAACATTGGACCTGCCAGCCCTCCGTCGAACAAGAAGCCAAAGGTTTGATTGCCATGCTCCAAGGAGCCCAGTTACTAGCCCGTTCTGCAGCGGGCACTGCCACCTTCGAGCAAGTGGTTTATCCACTCTTAGCAGCCAAGTTTCCCAGTCGCTAAATTTTTTTTCTCATCATCTACCTACTAGTAGGTATTTAAAATCAATTCACCCATTTAATTAAAGGAGTTCATCATGTCTCAATCATTTGCAGGTCAAAAACTGATCGTCGTGGGTGGCACTAGCGGCATGGGCAAAGCAGTTGCCCGGATCGTCCTTGAGAATGGGGGTTCTGCCGTTTTGATCGGTCGTCAACCAGCCAAACTCCATGCAGCCGTTGAAGAGTTGAAAGCCTATGGCCCTGTTTCAGGGGAGCAAACCGATATTGCCAAACCAGAAGCCCGACAAGCTCTGATCGCCCGCCTCAATCAATCCCATGCGGATGCCACCCTATTGGTCAATGCCGCCGGAGTCTTTCTGCCCAAGCCCTTTCTGGAGTATGAAGAAGCAGACTACGATCTCTATCATGACCTCAACAAAGCCACCTTTTTTATTACCCAAGCTGTCGCCCAGAACATCATCCACCGCCATCAAAAAGGAGCCATCGTTAATGTCGGTTCCATGTGGGCCAAGCAAGCCGTGCAGGCCACACCTTCTTCGGCTTACTCCATGGCCAAAGCCGGACTACATTCCCTAACCCAGCATTTAGCGATAGAGCTGGCCGATAAAAAGATTCGAGTCAATGCCGTCTCCCCAGCCGTCGTAGAAACCCCCATCTATGAAGGGTTTATTCCCAAAGACAACGTTCACGACGCCTTGCAGGGTTTCAATAGCTTCCATCCCATTGGTCGTGTGGGCAAACCTGAAGATATTGCAGAGACCATTGCCTTCTTACTGTCTGATAAAACCAGCTGGGCGACAGGTGCCGTATGGGATGTTGACGGTGGTGTGATGGCAGGTCGGAACCAGTACAACTAAGGCCAGTGGAGATTCAAACACTCCGCTGACAGCACAAACAACCTATTGGAGGTAGGCACCATGAAAATTCACGCGGATCTGACTCAACGGGCTGTCGTCCATAGCGAAACCTTACCCTGGGTCGAGTCCCCCATGGCAGGAGTTCAACGTCGAATGTTAGAGCGGGATGGTAAGGAAGTTGCGCGGGCCACCTCTATCGTGCGATATGCCCCCGGCAGTGCCTTCTCTGCCCACACCCACAGAGGTGGCGAAGAATATATTGTCCTAAACGGGGTGTTCTCCGATGAGCATGGAGACTTTGGCCCCGGCACTTATGTCCGCAATCCTGTGGGGTCTAGCCACACCCCCCATAGCAAAGAGGGGGCAACGATCCTAGTCAAACTATGGCAAATGGACCCAGCCGATCAACAGCAGGTTGTCATTGATACGACTCAAACGGAGTGGGTGCCGGGTTTAGTGCCTGGATTGCAGGTGCTACCGCTGCATACCCACGGTACTGAGCAGGTGGCCTTCGTAAAGTGGGCACCGGGGACGAAGTTCCAAACCCACCAGCACTGGGGCGGTGAAGAAATCTTTGTCATCGAAGGCACCTTTGCCGACGACCAGGGAGTTTATCCCCAGGGGACTTGGCTACGCAATCCATCAGGCAGCATCCATACCCCCTTTAGTGAAGAAGGCTGTCTAATTTATGTCAAAACGGGACATTTAGATCACGTCTATCACCCAGGAGAATCATCATGATTTCAGTCCAAGTTGCCTCCAATCATTCCCGGTATGGTCAAGACATTTCCATTCGCCATCTGCACCTGGCTGCAGATGAACCTCCTGCCCTAGGAGGTGATGATGTTGGCCCCACCCCCACGGAATTGATTTTGGCAGGATTAGGTTCATGTAAAGCAATTACCCTGCAAATGTATGCTGAGCGCAAAGGGTGGAAGCTAGAGTCTGTGGCGGTGGAGTTGAGTTACGACTCGGATGTTCAACAGCCCACCATCCAGGCCAAGCTCACTCTCGAAGGTGACCTCGATGAGCAGCAACGCCAGCGGCTCCGAGACATTAGCGATCGTTGCCCAGTCCATAAACTCCTGACTAATCCAGTCGCTATCCAGACACAACTCGCCTAATACTCTAATCATCTGTCCCACCCACTGAAGGAGACTGTTATGGATGCCTATCGTCTAGTTGCCTGTAGCTTTCATGATGAATTAGAAGCCTGGGCCACACTCCGTCAAACTTGCCAGATCATCTATCGCGATGCAGAAGGACAAGAACAAACCGTAACCAGCAAAATTATCGATGTCTATGCAGCCAATCGGGCTGACTTTATCAAGCTCCAAGATGGAACCATCATTCGTCTGGACCACTTAATGTCAGTGAATGATAAACCGATTCAATTTGCCCATTCACCCTTCTCTTGTTCATGAGGTATGGCAAGTTCTGGCATCACTCAAATCTTTGAACTCGATACTGAGAAATCATTTAGGAGAATATCATCATGGCTAATGTCGAAATTTACACTTGGAGTACTTGTCCTTTCTGTCGTCGTGCCAAGTATTTGCTCGACCAAAAAGGGGTGACCTATACGGAACATGTGCTCGATGGTGATGAAGCTGCCCGAGATGCCATGGTTGCCCGAGGCACCCAGGGTCGTCGTTCGGTACCGCAGATTTTTATTAATGACCAACATATTGGCGGGAGTGATACCCTATATGACCTCGAACAGCAGGGCAAATTGGATATCTTACTCAACTCATCCATAGCTTATGCAAGCTGATCATAGACATCCTCAATCAGGCCCCTTCAACGAGGCCGGAATATTTCTGGTACTTGATGAAATGGAGGGGGCTGGGAGAGATGATCGGCTATGAACGAGCAGGAAAATGCAATGCTAAGGATGAAAATAATTCCTCGTCTGATGTTGAGCATCAAATTGTGTTGCTGTCGTACAGTGAGTCGTTGTCTCAAAATGATTCGGAATAAATCACTCCGAGTACGCTCTACTTCTACCCAGAAGGATATCCAGAAAATTACGAGGATGATGAGCGGTAACACCAATCTATCTTGAGCTGAACCATATTCCATATCCCCCGAAGACAAAAGCAAAAGGTGGAAGCCATACCAAAAGATAGACCAACACCCAAAAAAGATCAGCACTGAAGGATGTGGGGTAAGGGTTAAATGAATAACGGTGCCCCCTGAAAATGATTCAAACCGTCCCTTGATGTAAGGTTCGCTGGCATTTGGACGACCGACAGGAATGCGGTTCATCTTAAAACCAGACTGTGTCACTGATCCTTCATAGGGGGCATGGTTAAGGTCATATGTTGAGCGAAATGTTTTGGGAGGCTCTATTTGGGCTTCCAATCTCTCCATCACTGTTTGCAACGGGTCGGAAGTTTGAATTACAAAGCGATCGCGAGGTAAAAGGTGAACCATAGATGATCCCTCACTCTTTAAACTTTTAGAAACAACAAATGAATGCCAGTGGGACTGAGCAGATGCGAAATCGCATGGCATGATTTTTCAGAAGCAGGTCAGTCAAATCGGAGAGCAAACTGAGAGACTGGCCATCTGTATCTAACGTTTTTGCCTGAAGCAATACTTATCGATCCGTTGGCCCTAGAAGCACTGTCTCTTAAACGATTTGATGCTGGTTTGTCCGCAGCTTTCTTATCAGTGCAGATCGCGATTGAACATACTTGCGAGCATGACTTATTCCGTTTAATCGATAAGCTCGGGCACACAGATAACTGGCGGCCCCTATCCATCTCCATTACTGAGACCGGAATGATTCGGGCACTTCTTTTGCTGGAGGTGGCTCGGAGATATGGGTTGATATCGACAAGAAGGAAAATATGATAACAAAGGCAACACCTTGAAGGAAGAAGAGTTTTTGGTGCTGATGCTGCCGTGATTTAGGGACTTGACCCACTATCATTTCCAGCAAATCATTATGGCTGCGCTCCACCTCTAACCAAAAACTGATCCAGAAGAGCCCTAGCATGAATAAGGGCATTCCCAGAGAAAGAAGAGCTACCGTATCGGTTATACTCCCTGAAATCCACATTGATAGAGAAGCGCTGTACCAAAAGAGAGGCCAAACCACCAAAAAGCTCATGTCGAAAAAGTGGAGTTTCATGGTTATGTGCACTGACGTTCCTCCTAAAGGTGTTTCAAAGTAACCTTCGATGCGGGGAATAAAAGAGTCGCGGCCCACGGGAATCCGGTGCATCGTAAAGCCTGACTCTGAAACAGATCCTTCATAAGGTGCATGGTTACGGCCAAATGACCGCCTCAGTGTCTTTGGGGGTTCTAGTTGGGTGTCCAGTCTTGCTATAACAGCTTGCAATGCATCGGGAGTCTGGATAATAAAGCGATCGCGCGGTAAAAGTTGAACCATAGATGATCACTCACTTTTTAAGTTGTTTGAAACGACACATGAATACCAGTGGTACTGAGCAGGTGTGATGTTGGATGGCATGATTTTCCAGAAATAGGTCAGTCGAATCGAAGAGCAAACTGAGAGACTGGCCATCTGTACCTAACGTTTTTGACAGATGTAATCCTTATCAATCAGTTGGCCCCATCCTTCAACTGGCTTGCCCCAGCTTCGATGTAGTGGAGATCGCGATTGAAGATACTTGCGAGCATGACTTATTCCGTTTATCGATAGCTCGGGCACACAGATAACTGGCGGCCCCTATCCATCTCCATTACTGAGACCGGAATGATTCGGGTACTTCTCTTGCTGGAGGTGGCTCAGAATGGCTGACCATAAATATGAAGGGAAATATACCACTGATAACGAAGGCGGTTCCACGCAGGAGGAAGAATTTTTGAAGCCGATGCTGCCGTGACTTAGGAACTTGCCCGACTATGATTTTCAGTAAATCATTATGGCTGCGCTCCACCTCAAACCAGAAACTAATCCAGAAGACAAATAACACGAACAAGGGTAATCCTAGGACCAGTAGAGCTTCAGTAGCAGCAACACTCCCTGAAAGGCAAACTGCTAAAGCGCCGCTGTAAAACAAGAGAAACCACATCACGAGAAAGCTCATGACGAAAGGGTGGAGCTTCATGGTTATGCGCACTACAGTTCCCCCTGAAGGTGTCTCAAAATGACCTTTGATCTGGGGGATAAAGGAGTTGCGGCCCTCAGGAATTCGGTGCATTGTAAAACCTGATTCCGAAATAGATCCTTCATAAGGTGCGTGGTTACGGTTAAATGACCACCGCAATGCCTTCGGAGGTTCTACATTGGTTTCCAGTCTCGCGATAACAGCTTGCAATGCATCGGGAGTCTGGATAATAAAGCGATCGTGCGGTAAAAGATTAACCATAGTTGATCACTCACTTTTAAGTTTTTTGAAACGACAAATTAATGCCAGTGGTGCTGTACAGGTAGGATTTCAGATGGAATGATTGTCTAGAAACAGATCAGTCAAATCAGAGAGCAGACTGAGAAACTGGGCATCTGACCTTAGATTTCGCGTCAGAAGCAATACTTTATTACTCAGTCACCCTCATCCGAAGGGTCTCTTCTTAGATTTGATACTGGTTATATCCTGCCAGCCACTGCCTTTCAGTTCTGATAGCGGTTAAATTTTCTTGCTATCGCTAGAACAGAGTTTCGATGAGCGGCTTCTTCACTGACATACAAAGAAGTAATCTTTTTTCCTCAGATTGCTTCTTCAAAATCTATGGTCTAACATTCATGACTTAAATGCAGTGATCGGCATCATATTGTGGGTGTCATCTCAGCTATAACCACCTCAAATGTCTTATGCCAGACAATTAGTGGACTTCAATGTGCAGTTTAGTGCCATTTGTACATTCCAGAATTAATGGTTCAGTTGGCTCTTTATTGCTCAATAGTGACTTCTATAGATCTACAGATAAAGATCCGTGATTAGCTAGGCAGCTTGTGTACCCAAGGTTTTGCAATATTTGCCCATTAAGACAGTAATTTCATTGGGAGTCTGACTAAAGTACAGTAGCCCCTCATCGACCTGCTGAACTAAGTCATCAAATTGCTTGAAGAACCGTAGGTGTGTGCTGCGTTTTTTGAGTTTCTTCCACAAGAATTCAATTGGGTTGAAGTCAGGAGAATATGTGGGTAATTGGAAAGGAGTAAGGCGAGCGGATTGCTGGTCAAAGAACTGCTTAGTTGCTTTACTGGTGTGATATCTAGCCCCGTCCTGAATGAGAATAATATGCTTGTGAGTCTGCTGGAGTACTTGAGTTAGAAAAGCAGTATACCCTTCAGAATTGAAGCGTCCCGTCTGACCTTGATAGAAGAACTGACCAGAATGATAATCAATTAATCCAAACACCTTGTAAGCCTTCCGTTTACCACTGGTGGGCAATGTTGGCTGGTCTCCACGAAGACTCCAGGTGTAGCTTAACGACCCCCACTGCGCAAAACTGGCCTCATCCCCAAATAAATTAGGGCATCTTTGGCTGCTGATAAACGCAAAATCTCAGGCCATTTGTGTGTCATCCATTCTTGTCGCTTGGCTTCATTGAGATGAGCTGCAACAAACCGTGCTCTTTGAAATGAAAAGCCTAAGTTCCTCAGTAGAGTACTCACATAATGGGGATGATAGGAAACATTGAAGCGTTTCGCAATCAGGTCTTGAACCATTAATGCACTCCAACAACCACACTCGTATCCAGCTTTGAGCGGACCTGCTTTAATCCATGACTTGAGCTGTTGTCGTTGCCGTGGAGTGAGTTTGCTGCGACGTCCTTGAGACGCTTTGTATCTAAAGCTAGCGATACCTCGTTTTAGAAATGCATGCAGATAATCCCTGATCGTTTGTTCGCCTAGTGCCAATGTTTCAGCTACCTGTGCCACTGAACCACCTTGACCAAGCTGCAATAAAGCACTAATACGTTTGACCAGACGTAAATTCTGACTCCCGTATGCCTGGCGCAGTTTAGCTTCAATCTTTTTGCGTGTTGATTGGGTAAAGCGCAGTTTGAATTGTGCGAGCATACTGGATGACCTCTGATAATCTTGAAATCCTTGCCAGAGCTAAGAGTATCAGGAGCTAGTTACTATATTTAATGAAGATGTAGTGTCGCTAAAACCACGGATGCTTTTCTGAAGATCTATAGCTGGGTAATCTGTCAGATAACACTTAACCGAATTATCGCTACAATAGCATCCGCAGTTGATAATTTTTTTGTGCGGAATAGATGCCGCTGAGCTATATGTTATTGGGTAAGATGATATGGCTAAGACTCACACAGTGCTTGAAGTATTCATCGCATCTCCTGGTGACGTAACACCGGAACGCGAGGTGTTAGCAAACGTTGTTTCGGAATTCAACGTAACTTGGGGCGATAAACATCACGTACGTCTCGACATCGTCAAATGGGAAACACATTCACACCCTGCATTTGGCGAAGATGCCCAAGATATAATCAACCGCCAAATAGGAGATGTATACGATATCTTTCTAGGCATCATGTGGGGGAAATTCGGAACTGCAACTGCACGAGCGGAGTCCGGTACAGAGGAAGAGTTCCAGCGGGCCTACGACCGACTGAAGAAGGGCGATCGAGTTCAAATAATGTTCTACTTTAAGGACGCCGGAATTCCGCCTAGCAAGATGGACGGAGAGCAGATTGCAAAAGTGCAAGCGTTCAAGAAAACGATCGCCGACGAATATGGCGGACTATATTGGCCATTTGAAACGACCGACGAATTTCAAACGAAGGCAAGAATACACCTCAGCAAAGTGGTGCAAGACTAGCTGGAAGCAAATACCGGTGCTATCGAATCAAAGACAGTTCCGAAAACAGATGAACCGGAAGCTGAAGAATACAACCCGTTAGCGAACTTTTCTGCACTTGATGATCTTGATGTAAATGAGGGCGTCGTTGACTTGGTAGATCGCGGGATCGAGGCATTGTCTGAAGTTGTCCAGATCGTCAACCGAATGGGTGAAGCAATAACTGACCTCGGAGAGAATTTCACTCGGCGCGCCAAAGAGGTGGAGGCAAGCAACAATAAGACTGATCGAAAATCTGTAGAGCGAGTTGTGAACAATGCTGCCAACGATCTTGAAGTATTTGTTAAACGAATGTCTGTGGAAATTCCCGAATTCTACAAACAGAATACAACTTTCGCTGAGTCCTTCAGCAAGATAGCATTGATATCAGAGAAAGATTTCGATGAAAATGTGGGTAACGTCGAGACTATTCTCAACACTATGCAGATATACCGGACTGCGATGGATAACAGCTCCAAAAATCTTGTTTCGTTTAGACAGCAGATTCTCAATTTACCTAGAAGAATAAGTACTCTCAATCAAGCCCGCCGGCGAGCTGCGGCAATAATGGATGACTTAGTAGATCAGTTGCGCGTAGCGTCCAGTCAGGCAGGGGATATTGAGAAGCTGCTCGAACGCTTGCTGAAGCCTAGTGGCAACGACGCACAATAACAACGCAATGAACGCGGAGTCTCTGACCGCGCATGTTTTGAATAGAACGATCACACCGATGGCCTGGTGATCGTAGGCGATACGTAATGCGATATTAATTTCGGAAAAGCGTCATATTTAATTGTTGAATGTACGCCATCCGTGACAATTTGATAATCAGCGGGCAAGGATAGAGCGACATTCTGTTGTGCAGGTGGCAAGACGACAACGCTACTGTAGAGACAGCCATATCTGCCCTGCCATGGAGACTGAGCATGAGTAACGACTATACTCCCCCCAAAGTTTGGCAATGGGATTCTGAAAGCGGAGGGACTTGGGCAAAGATCAACCGCCCCATTGCTGGGCCGACCCATGATCAAGCTCTACCCATTGGAAAACACCCCTTGCAGCTCTATTCCATGGGAACCCCCAACGGCCAAAAAGTCACCATCATGCTAGAAGAACTCTTGGCATTAGGTGAGACGGGGGCCGAATATGATGCCCACTTAATCAAAATTGGGGATGGCGACCAGTTCAGCAGCGGATTTGTTGAGGCCAATCCCAACTCCAAAATTCCAGCCCTTATGGATCACTCCACCTCCAACCCAATCCGCGTCTTTGAATCAGGAGCAATCCTGCTGTATCTAGCAGAAAAATGCGGCCAGCTCATACCAACAGAGTACGCAGCCCGCACCGAATGTTTATCCTGGCTCTTTTGGCAGATGGGGTCAGCGCCCTATTTGGGGGGTGGGTTTGGTCATTTTTATAGCTATGCCCCCATCAAAATTGAATACTGCATCAACCGTTTCACCATGGAGGTGAAGCGCCAGCTCGACGTTCTTAATCGTCATCTCGAAACCCATCTCTTTATGGCTGGTGACGATTACTCCATTGCCGATATTGCCATCTGGCCTTGGTATGGCGGAGTAATTCGCAATACTCTATACGACGCCGCAGAATTTATCGATGCCCCCTCTTATACCCATGTCGTTCAGTGGGCTCAGGAGATAGCCGATCGCCCAGCGGTCCAGCGGGGCCGCATGGTCAACCGGACTTGGGGAGCCTTGCCAGAACAGCTCCACGAGCGCCATGATGCCAACGATTTCAATACGAGCACGCAGGATAAGCTTAACTAGTAGCTCCCCTTGGGAGGTGATTGACGAAGGTAGGTGAATCCTTGTTTAGTACAATAAACGCTTTGACGTTTTAACGTTAAAATGTTGTGATATCTATATTCATCAGGGCAACTTCATGAGTGAGCCATCCAAGCGTTCAACCATTTACTTTGAGGCAGAGTTGCATCAGGCATTACGCCTCAAAGCAGCATCAACCGATCGCACAGTATCGGATCTAGTCAATGAGGCAGTCCGTTTTGCCTTACAAGAAGATCAAGCAGATCTGGCTACCTTTGATGAACGAGAACAAGAGCCAACTATGACCTATGAAGAACTGCTAAATGATCTGAAAACTCATGGCAAACTATAAGGTCGTTTTCAAGCGATCAGTTGCCAAAGATCTTCGTCGTATTTCTAACCAGGATGTTGCTAGAATTCTCAGTCGTATTGAAGCTCTTGCCCTTGATCCACGGCTAGGAGCGGAAAAACTATCGGGGCAAGAGAAGTATCGCATCCGACAAGGCGTTTACCGGATCATTTACGAGATTGTCGACAAAGAATTAATCGTAGTTGTTGTTAAAGTGGGCCACAGACGCGATGTGTACAAGAATCGCTAACTGCGATTTCAGGCACTTAAGGAGAGAGTGATGGCTGGAACAGATATTAAAACTCACCCCATTCATCTGGGGTTGAGCGCGACCGCAGAGACTGAACCCTTATTTACGGGGGCGATGGACTGGTACATCGACTATGCTAAACGCCATGATGCTGACGGGTCTGAAGGACGTTTAGTCAGCATGCACTCCTTCTCAGACGCTTGGGATGTTTGGGAGATGCACCCGCAGGGGAGTGAGGTGGTCATGTGTATTGCGGGAACTGTGACCCTTCATCAAGAAGATCCAGAGGGTTCTCTAACGACTACCACTCTTAATCCTGGCGAATATGCCATTAACCAGCCGGGTATTTGGCATACCGCCGATGTTGAGGAAGAGGCGACGGTGCTCTTTATTACTGCTGGCATCGGCACCCAACACCGGCCCCGGTAGATCGTTGCTTACAACACCTGACTGGCAATCAGGCCCATACCCAAATGCGATCGCACAGCTAGCAGCAGCCAAAGCCGGTCTAGGACTCGCCCGTATCCCCTGTTTTCTAGGCGATCCAGAACCCACCCTCAAACGAGTTCCTCCCGGTCAGAGTGCCCCCTGCCATGACGTCTGGATTTTGACCCATAAGGATCTAATCTCAACGGTACGCATTCAAACTTTTATGGACTGTATGTCCAAAGCCTTTCAACAAAAACAGGACTTATTAGAAGGGCGTTGTCCTTCTACATTTGGTTAGTGAAAAAGGAGATCCTGATGCCACTGCATCAGGTATTCAAGACACCAATAAATGAGCAAGTGGTGCGATGCTTGGAGTCGTTGGTAATTGCCAGCCATCGACATCAATCAGGATAAGAGTCAGGGCTTTCTCAAATTCTTGAGAGAAAAATTTAGACTGCATAAAAATAGCGATCAAGAAGAGCTTTTAGTCCTATAACTTAACCCTGACATTTAGAATGTCTTGATATTATTGAACTGCATTTTTCCCGAATTAGCTCTTCTACATTAGGCAAAAACTCTTCTCTTTCTTTGTCAAGACGAGCCAAAGCTTCCTGTGACCATAGTTTCCTCTCTGCTTCATCCAAAGGGAACTCCTCTATCTGAGAAGCAATGCCCGTAAAAAAGAGTAATTCATCTTGAATACGCTCTGTTTGAAAGCGATAACTGGATAAGAGCTGTGAACCTAGTAAAGGATCAACCTTATTGTCTAAAATCTTTTTTGCTAGGGAGAAAATTTCTTGTTCTATCTCTGACCATGAATCCATACTGTCTTGATATTGAGATATTTGTTTGCCTTCTTTGAATTATTACTATGCCCAAACAAACTGCTTAACGTTTGACCACCCTTTTTTGGTGTGGCTCATTGTAAATTTCTAGGAAAATAATGAGAACTACAATCATCCTAGCCCCAATCCTAAAATGTAGTTTTACTGATCACTAATTCTCATCACTATCGAATTTCCTCTATCAAACTTCAAAAAGCTTCGAGAGAAAGAGTACCCGATTGAGGACTGTTTGTTGTGAGCTGCTACTCATAGGCTGAGTCTAAGGGAGCACTAGATCTGTTTTTCGAACAGTGTCCACTGATTAGCTGAAAATATTTCGCGCAATTCAGCTCCAGATTTTCTCAGAAGACACTTCTGGTTTCTAAGCTTAGAGCGTATAAAGCATCTACTACTGCCCCAATCGGTTATGGAGAGTTACCAGCATGAATCAACAGGCAATTTTTGCCCCCATTTTGGCGATGTTCTTACTAACGTTGACGGTCTGGATCTACA
Organism: Acaryochloris marina S15; assembly: GCF_018336915.1. Classification (GTDB taxonomy): domain Bacteria; phylum Cyanobacteriota; class Cyanobacteriia; order Thermosynechococcales; family Thermosynechococcaceae; genus Acaryochloris; species Acaryochloris marina_A. Next base: position 4,968,636 of record NZ_CP064923.1, read on the forward strand.
TGTACGCCCGTCGTATTTCCTTCATCATCCAAAACAACTTTCTACCTGAAAAAATGCAGCCCTTAGAATTGGCCCGCATATCTCCGCCCGCCGTTTCCAATCCCTCCGACAATCTCAAAAACCTCTTTGAGCTACCCGTGCTGTTTTATGCCCTCGGTCACTACCTATTTATCACTAGCCAAGTCGATAGGTTCTATATGCTCCTATCTTGGATATTTGTGGGTTTTCGCATCCTGCATAGCCTGGTTCATTGCACGATTAACCGAGTTTTGCTGCGGTTCTATCTCTATCTGACGGCTGCCGTCGCCCTATGGCTGATGATTTTGCGAGCAAGCTGGCACTATCTCGGTCGTATCTGACGCCTAAACCCAAAACGACTGATGATTCTCAGCCAAATGCGTCAAAATTGAGAAAAGACAATACACCTAAAATTGCAGAGTAGGGTTGGTATCGATATGACTGTATTACCCCAAGGCAAGCTTCGCAAGACCCATCACTTTGCCCTGAATGTGAAAGACCTGCAGGCCTCCCGGCATTTTTATGGCACTATTTTAGGCCTGCATGAGTTGACGGGTTCTGAAGTCCCAGCAACCTTAGTAGAACTGGTCAAACAGGGGCGCATCAGTAACTTTGTTACCCCCGACGGATGGGTATTGGACCTATTCTGGGAACCAGATTTATCCCCCCCGAATCTAGATCCAGGCCAGCAGTTTACCCGCGCCAATCATCTAGCCTTTGATATTGACCCCGACGCTTTCGACCAGGCCGTGCAGGTTTTGCAGGCGAATCAAGTTGCGATCGCACAAGGTCCCGTCACCCGACCCACCGGGCGGGGCATCTACTTCTATGACCCTGATGGGTTTCTCCTCGAAATCCGCTGCGACCCAGAAAATTAGCGATTCAAAGTGTACTTAAAGGCATCCAAAACCATATGGACATTCTCAGGGCGGCTATTAAAACCCATCAGTCCAACGCGCCAAGCTTTGCCAGCCAGTTCACCTAAGCCATTGCCAATTTCGATATTAAAGTTCTTGAGGAACTGCGAAGTGATAGCTTTTCCATCCACCCCGTCAGGAATTCGCACTGTAATTAACGAAGGCAATCGATGCTGGCGTTCCACGTAGCACTCCATGCCCAGGGAAGCCAGCCCCTCCCACATCAACTCAGCATTGGCTTGATGTCGCGCCCAGCGTTCAGCCAATCCCTCTTCAGCAATCAAGCGAAGCGCTTCTCGAAAGCCATAGATCATATTAATCGGAGCCGTATGGTGATAGGTTCGTTCCGACCCCCAATATTTGCCCACCATCGACATATCCAAATACCAGTTAGGCACTTTACTCTGGCGATTATTGAGCTTCTCTACCGCACGAGCCCCCAACGTGAAAGGGCTAATGCCGGGTGGGCAGCTCAGGCATTTCTGGCTACCGCTGTAGGCCATATCCACCCCCCACTCATCCAAGAACAGGGGTGCCCCTCCTAAGCTAGTCACCGTATCTGCCAACAGCAAACAATCATATTCTCGGCATAAGTCACCCACCCCTTCTAAGGGTTGGCAGGCTCCCGTAGACGTTTCGGCATGAACCAGACCCAAGATTTTGGGGCGATGCTCTTCTAGTCCAGCTTTCAATTCATCTAGGGAAAAGACTTCTCCCCAGGGTTTGTCTATACGGCGCACATCCGCCCCATAACGCCCAGCCATATCCATCAGCCGATGACCGAAATAGCCATTGACGCCGACTAGAACCACGTCTCCCGGCTCAACGGTATTGGCGAGGGTCGCTTCCATGGCCGCACTCCCCGTCGCACTCACCGGAATCGTAGTCGGACTCTCCGTTTGCCAAGCATATTTGAGCAGAGACTGGACTTCGTTCATCAGCTCAATAAAGCAGGGATCTAAGTGTCCCACTTGGCGCATTCCCAAAGCTTGCAGAACTCGGGGATGGGCATTAGACGGCCCCGGCCCCATTAATAATCGGGGTGGAACGTTTAGCTGAGCGGTTTGCTGACGATGGGTCTCGTTGATAGCGACGTTGGTCATAGGAATGGGCCGGAATAGTAGAAGAGAGTCAAGCGATCAAGCTGATCCAGTGATAGTTGGAGATGACCCCATCGGGCTACATCTCGATTGGTCAGTGATCATGCATATCAGACGCTGCAGCCAAGGAATAACAAACAGAATCTTAAACATGCTTTGCATATCCTACAATCAATCAGTCCTTGTACTATCAGAGTTTCTGGCCAACTCCATCTCTAGGCGAGAGCATTGTTGCTAGACTAGTAAGCAGTCCATTCCAGAGAAACTTTATGTCTAAGCGCCTCACCATCGACACAACACATATTATGCGGCGAGCTGAAGAATTGATTGGCGCTTCTTCCAATCGTTACCGCATTACTGTGCAAGTTGCGAATCGGGCCAAGAAGCGTCGTCGACGTGAGAATTTAGAAGACTTTGAAGATGCAGGCATGAAATCCGTCCTGCAAGCCATTATTGAAATGTCTGATGAACTGACGCAACCGGAGATTATTGGCGAGTGAACCCTACCCTCACTCTAATGGCGCGATCCAAGCGGGCACTGATTTGTGCCTCCTTGGTTGCCAGTGGATGGATCGTTGCACAGCCTGCGGTCGCCCAAAGAATTAATCCCAAGCTGGCAGCGGATGCGGTCTACTCTCAATTACCGGAGCTACCGCAAGAAAACCAGTATTTTCGCAGAAAAGGCAATAAACCGGCGACGAACAGCACTTTAGTGAGTCGGCTTATTCGGTATCACACCCTGGTCAAAGGCCGATCCCCCCAGTATCGGTTTGACTGGAAAATCACCTTGGCAGACTTCCTAGGGCTATACGAAAATCTGCGAGAAGAAGAGTATCCAGGGCAGTCGTACTTGAAGACGAATCCCATGGAGAGCGATCGCAAGTTGATACGACAGTTAACCCGCAAACAGCGCCTTGCGTTGACTCAAATCCTCAGCGATCTATATACGAGTCAAGCACCACGGCGGGCAGCCCCTCCGACGGAGAAACAACAGCCAGAACCACCCAAGCCTGCGGCGGCTCCAGACCCAGAACCGATCTCTCGCCCGAAACTCATTCCATTACCCGGTTCAGGCAGTGCCGATCTCTTACGACCTCAAACAACACCCAAATCCAGCTCGCCTCAACCTCAATCAACCACACCTACTCGCAAGCCCACCAGTGAGTCGCAAAAGCTCACTTTTTGATGGATCGACAGCTCAAAGAGGGTAACGGTTGGCGATTAGGATTGCAGCCTAATGCCGCTTTTTCCACCCTATTGGGCACCAATGAATGGGCAGTAGAGTTGACTGCTGCAGAATTTGCTGATTTTCGCCGCCTGCTCTTGCAACTAGTCGATTCCATCACCCAATTACAAGATCAACTGATGGCTGAGGAGACTATTGCTTGTGAGGCGAGCAGTGATTTGGTTTGGCTAGAAGTACAAGGATATCCCCAGCAGTTTGCTCTGAGTTTTATCCTCCTGAATGGCCGCCGTGCGGAAGGTTCGTGGTCTGCACAGAGCACTGCTGAATTGGTGGGCGCTATCCAAACAATTGAGGTCTTTTAATTCAGGGTTTTATGTTAGGCTTGTAAAGCAAAACGGGGCGTAGCGCAGCTTGGTAGCGCACCACTTTGGGGTAGTGGGGGTCGCAGGTTCAAATCCTGTCGCTCCGATTGACTTAGAACCTCCTCTAGTAGGGGGTTTTGTTATTTTAAAAATGCGACTCATCGTTACAAGATGGAAGATTAAAGGATCAACCTGCTGTTCCGGCTACAGACACAGGGGTTGACCCTCTATTCCCAGTCATCACTCTGACTAAGACAATCTCATCACGATCTGTTAAATTTCAGTGCCATCAGGAATGATGGCATTCTTCAGAATAACAACAATCCCACTCCGGATATAGAAGCCTTCATCCTCATGATTAGCCTCCTCCACCTGGGCTTTATTGACTATTTTGACGTTCTTGCCAATACGGGCATTTTTATCAACGATCGCTTTACGAATGACCGTGTTTTCCCCAATTCCTAAGGGAACTCTACCTTGGTCAAGATCAGCTTGCCGCTTAGACAGAGACTGATAATAATCTGACCCTAGCCACAGCACATTGTCCAGGGTGCAATGATCGTCGACATAAGAGCGAACCCCTAGAACAGAGTGGTGAATTTGACTTTTTTTAACAATACAGCCTTCACCAATAATGGATTCCGTGACCCGGCAGTCGAGGATTTTACTGGGTGGTAAATATCGGGCTCGGGTATAGATGGGGGCTTGCTCATCGTAAAAACTAAACTTGGGCTTGGGCTGTTGAGCTAAAGCTAGATTGGCCTCATAGAACGCTTCAATCGTTCCAATATCTTCCCAATAGTCATCAAATAGGAATGCCTGAATATTATGATTCGCAGCAGCAGTAGGAATCACTTCTTTACCAAAGTCAGTATGCTCAAGATTAGATTCCAATAAATCGATCAGAACCTCTTTTTTGAACACATAAATCCCCATGGAGGCAATATAAGGTTGCTCACGGGCTTGGTCTGCATTCAACCCGAGCAAAGTGGTATCCACCTGCATTTGGGTTAATTCATCTCCAGTGGGCTTTTCACAAAAATCTCCCACACGCCCTGATTCATCCAGTTTCATTAAGCCAAAAGCAGAGGCCCGTCGCTCATCCATGGGCACCACGGAAATCGTGATATCGGCATTGGTATCGCGATGTCGTTGAACAAATTGGCTGTAGTCCATGCGATACAAGTGGTCTCCAGAAAGAATGAGATATTCATCCACATCCCATTCCTTGAGCAACTGCAAATATTGACGAACGGCATCCGCAGTTCCTTCAAACCAACCTGAGTTATCAGGAGTCTGCTGAGCAGCTAAGACCTCGACAAATCCTTCTGTAAAATTTGAGAAATTATAGCCTCGACTCAAATGTCGATTGAGAGACGCTGAGTTGAATTGAGTCAGGACATAGATTTTATTAATGTCTGAGTTAATGCAATTACTCACAGGTATATCAATCAGACGATACTTACCTGCTAAAGGCACAGCAGGTTTAGCCCTCATTTTTGTCAAGGGATAGAGTCGGGTGCCAGCACCGCCGCCGAGAATAATGGATAGTACGCGTTTCATATTTCCTCGCTAAATATAATGTTTAATCACAAAGGCATATTGAAAAGGCCCTGAGTCTATTGCTCAGGGCCTGGGAGATTAGTGTAGTTGCAGGGCTCGGTGTTTGTCGTCCAGTTTGTGGATAGTATCGACAAATCGGGCCGTTTTGGATTGCGTAGAGATAATGAGAGATTCAGTTCTCACGCCTCCTGGGAAAAAACGAGCCCCTTTCATCAGGGTTCCGGGGGTTATTCCGCAGGCGGCAAATAAAACGGTTTCGCCACAGGCTAGCTCCTCAGCTTCATAGATGCGATCCGGATCGTCAATCCCCATTTCCTTTAATCGAGCTAGGTTGCTTTCTTTACTCTCACCAATCAATCCAGTCTGGACAATTTCTGGGTCATAGATCAGTTGGCCTTGGAAATGTCCCCCTAATGCCCGCATGGCAGCCGCAGAAATCACGCCTTCTGGTGCGGCACCAATCCCCATCAACGCATGAATATTAGTCCCTGAAAATGCACAAGACAACGCAGCGGAGACATCGCCATCATCAATCAAGCGGACTCTAGCCCCTACATCGCGAATTTCTTTAATCAGTGCACCATGTCGAGATCGATCCATCACCACAACAACCAATTCGGCGATTGAGCGATCTAAGCATTCAGCAATGATTTTCAAGTTTTCAGTCGCGGATTTACGAATATCAACTTTTCCCTTCGCGGCAGGAGGAGCAGCTAACTTCTTCATATAGAAGTCAGGAGCAGCAAACAACCCTCCTTTCTCAGAAATGGCGAGAACAGCCATTGAACCATTCTGACCATAGGCCACTAAGTTCGTGCCTTCACACGGATCAACAGCAATATCGATCTCAACTAACTCATCAATCGTACAGAAGTCGGCGGCATCTTCCTGGGTACAGATACCAACTTGCTCACCAATGTAAAGCATGGGGGCATCATCCCGTTCTCCCTCACCAATCACAATCCGGCCTCGCATATGGATTTGATTCATGCGACTCCGCATCGCGTCAACAGCCACGGCATCGGCTGTATCTTTCTCGCCTTTACCCATCCATCGAGCAGATGCGATCGCAGCTTGCTCAACCACTTCTATAATTTCTAAACCAATCACATTGTCCATTTCGTTTTCCTCAAAGTCCGTTATTAATGGTTCGTGCAAGACAGTGTGGGTAAAACTCAAAGCTAGTTCTTCCAAATGAAACTGTCGTCATTTGGATTTTTTCTGATACAGGTGAATCGCAGGGCTTTGAAGCGAAATCACCTGGCAAGCAGCCATAGTTTCTGGGGTGTCTTGTTCCCAATAAATCAACAAAAACTCGGCATGGGGTTTATATCGCCTATAACTATCTAAAACAGTGGGATAGGCTAATCCAGCGTCTCGGATTTCCTCCATATTCATATAATCAGTGGGGATAATTTCAGGATCCTCAGATTGCCAGGGCGCAGCGACGACTGCGCCTTTCTGCTTCGATTCCAGATATCGACGCAGGGCCATACGCCCTAGACTTTTTGCATTATTCTCCCATCCCAAGAAGTCATACATTTTGAACAACACCCGCTCAGTATCCTCAGGATTGAGCGTACTGAGTACGGGTTTCATCTTCGGCTTCTTAGGGGAGTCTTGACCAAAACCTTTACCCATCTTTAATTCCCTCGCTGACCAAATGGGTGTTTATCTTCCTCGTGATTAACGGATTAATGAAATAAATCAGGCATCAATTAAGTGATTTATAACTAGAGGTCACGAACAGAGCCTAGTTTATGAAACAGGGCCTACTAGCTAGGCCATAACCTTAAGAATGTAGGCACCGTACACAAAGACGACTCATTCGCCTTTCCGTGCTGATAACTGGATATCATTCAATGAATGGTAGCTCGGTCTGTATTATCTAAGTGACGTGAGCTCAGCGAAAAAAATAGGGAATCAAACTGAATCATATAATCTTGTACTTTTGTAAACTTAATTAATAAATTGAAATCATTTTAGATGAGTAATTTTACCTAGTCAACCCTAGTTTCAAATTTTCTATTGCTCTTTCCTCGACTTAAAGCACGGTAGTAGACATCCTATAAGCAGACCAAAAATCTATAAAACACAATTCATATAAGGGTTATCAGAATTTAGTTTTAATACCTCTTCAAGCGGCAGACAAGGGCCATCACCGAAATAATAAGTGAGTAAAAGATTCTGAGATCTTTCTCAACAGCCAAAGACTCATCAATATAACTTCATGTTTTTCTAATAAATATGAAGTTATACAAAGTCAGCACAAGTTTAAATCGAGCTTGTTGAAACAGTGAATTGAGCTAATTCCGCCCATCAAACAGTACAAGCAGAGCAAAGCACTTCTCATTAAAAGTGAGATGAGCAGAGCAATATCCTCTCTAACTCCTTCAGAAAAGATCCTAAACAGCCTGGATGCTAAACAGAACCACAAGCGGCACAGCCACCACTACAGGTACAGGACCAAGGCCGTGATGACCATCGCAGGTGGTATCAGTAAACTTCGCCAGCAAACGATTCAAGCCATACTGTCGATTGGCCTGATCAATATTTGTCCCCAATTTGAACTCACAACGTTACATCATCATGAGTGTGTTGTTTCAGTCGGGCCTGCACCTGGATTGTCCTCAAGGCAGACCACTCAAGTGAATGCCGCACACTTTACACCATTATCAATTGGCTCAGGTTCATGTTGAAGAGGGTAAATACTGAAATGGAAAAAGTGGCTAATAATCAGTCAAAGCAATTCATATCATTATGAAGATATGGCGTCTGATTGCTCTGCTATAGATGAGTGAAAATATGATTTTAAAATTTGCTTCTGAAACAGATCAGTAGTGCTTGGACGGTAATGCTTTAAGCTCTCTAAGACTGAAATTTTTTGCCTAATCATTAGATGTTTAATATCCACCTGGTGAAGTAATCCCAGCTCTAATTCCTTTTGGATAGACATTAACGGCACAAAGGCCGCACCTAAGCCAAACTGAACAGCATTTTTAATCGCTTCTAGAGAACCAAAACTCATTTCTGGCTGTAATCGTTTCAGATCAACATCACCTATAACCAAATCTTGATCAATCACTGAATGGGGCGGTTGTTGAGAGTCAAGGACAATAAACTTTAATTGATATAGATCTTGGAACTCAATGGCGCTAATTGAGGTGAAAGGATGAGATGAAGGCACAATCAGGACGATGGGCTCTTCTGATTCCATCGTCACTTGAGTGAGTTCTCGCAGTTTAAAGGGAATAGGCCCTTCTACAATGGCGATATCTGTTTGGCCATCTGCAATACCTTGGCAAATTTGAGAAGTAGTGCTGATTTGTAATTGCACTGGTGTCTGGGGGTAAAGTTGCCGGTAATGTCCTATTAATCTGGGCAATAAGTAACTCCCCAGCGTGGTACTGGCACCAATGACTAAGTTGCCTGCCTCAAGATTCTTTTGTTCAAGAAGAGCTTGTTGGGCATCTTGGCAAAGCCCCAAAATACGATGACAATACCTGAGCAAAATTTCACCCGAATGTGTCAACTGTACTTTTTGGTGAGAACGATGAAATAAAGTTACGTCCAAATCACGCTCAAGGTGATGAACTCTCTGGCTGGCTGTGGGTTGTGAAATGAACAGCTGATCTGCGGCTTTTGTGAAGTTACCAGTCCTAGCAATCGCATCCATTAACTGCAACTGGTTCAATGTAAAAGGTAAATTCAAAGGAACTTCAATATCTTCTAGAAGAGTCGTTGGCCCATTCGTCGTTAGCATTAATTTCCCTCTGATTTAGCACTATCTCCTTACTGACTTAGGCTGATGTTGGCTCAATTCAGAAACCAATTAAAAAAAAGCATTTATACCTAGGGCAGGACCTGTTACGATTCTTAATTATAATTTTGTCTTCGTCAACAGTTGATAGATGAAAGGTTCTGTCCTTTCTAGTAAGGGCTACTTATGAATAGTCCAAAGCTGTCCTTGACAATGAAGATTATGGATTAAAGTTTTGGGCTTCTATCTCTCTGGTCCTATGACTTATCCTCTACTAGTGAGTTATGACTAACTTAGGAAAGACAGATATAAAAATCAGGCCGATTGACTGAGCTTCAGGGAGCAGCTTGTAAAGATGTTTATACTTTGTCCTCAGCTCTTGTCCCTAGAGGTAGGATCTAATTACGCATAAATCTAAAGAAAAACTTAAAGAATCATCGAACCGACAAATTTATGCCTAACTAGCGTTTATGGTAATGTCTCGTGTTATCTCCTTCCTTGCTCCACGACCTATGGCAATTAATTGAAGAGCTGCCTAGTCATCCAGTCATGCGATTGAATGATAGTCGCTTGGTCTCCTGGCTGTTGGCCCAAGTAGAGCGTCGGTTAATCCTGAAGGAAGAAGACGTCAATAATGTTGAGAGATATCTCGGCTCCCATGTTCTGCTCATTCGAGAAATGACTGAATCCAGACAGTATCACTCTTGTCCCTTGGTAATGTGACAAGTGAGGCTCTCCTGTGAAGTCTTTCCCCAAAATCTTGGGAATACACCTAAAAAGTCTCCCATCCATAAAATCGCTTCGTAATACAACGGGGTCATTAACCCATATGTATCAGCCCCAAATATAGGGAGCTGGAATATTGGCAACAAGAATGTAAGTGAATTGAAAGCAGTACCTTCAAATTCGTTCAGGCTCTGCTCAAAACCTTGGCCTTAGCAAGACAGTGAATCACTACGCGCTCCAGCAGATTGTTGACATAGGAAATGATGACCGAGTCGGTGTCAAATGCAATCAGGTGCATCTTTACCAATATCTGCAGACAGATGAGTCAAACTGAGAGCTAAGTAAACTCATGCCTGCAAAGGGCTCGCCCTTTGCTTTAATATCTATTTCTCATCAGGTGTTGGCCAATACATACCTGAGTGGATTCTTGTGTTGATTCACAGAGAGATATCTAAGCATGAGAAAGGTAGAAGTTGTCCCTCACAATCCTGAATGGATAGCGATTTTTCAGGCTGAAGCCACGCGGATCAAGGATGCTTTAGGTGAGAATATCGTTGCAGTCCACCATATTGGCAGCACGGCCATTACTGGCATACATGCAAAACCGATCATCGATCTGTTAGTTGAGGTGCAGTGCCTTACCCAAGTTGATGAGCAAAATTCACCGATGGAGCAACTCGGCTACGAAGTCATGGGAGATTTTGGTATCCCAGGTCGCCGGTTTTTTCGGAAAAATAACCAAGACGGTATTCGGACGCACCATATCCATATCTTTAACCACAACTCAGCACAGATAAAACGTCATCTGGCATTTCGCGATTATATGATTGCCCACCCGACAGATGCTAAGCAATACAGCGAATTGAAATGCCAGTTAGCTAAACACACGAATATCGATGGCTATGTAGACGGCAAAGATAGCTTTATTAAAGCCATAGATGTAAAAGCAGCTCAGTGCAAAGCATTACAGGCAGATCAGCAGTCAGGGAGCTGATTTACCTGTAATGCAAGTGGATGCATGATGAAGAGCTTGCCGGGAGCGCTATTCTTGGCTTTCTGCAATCAACGCCAGGCCAGCTTAAATATTGCATCCCTCTCAAAAAGCATCATCAAAAAAAGTTTTCCTTCACTGCTTCTTCTCAGAAGACCGATAACTTGAGAAGCGTGGTTTCATCCCACTCCATACAGATAACTGTTTACCCCAATGCCCCAACCATTGGGGTTTTCTCCATTCAAGAATGAACCTCTCTGAAATTTTTATAGACTGTCAATACCCAGTGATAGGCTTCTTCAAGTCCATCGGTGGTATCGACGTCTATCCCTACCTTTTTCCACTCCTCTACCCGTTGAGGAGAAAGTAGATTTCTGAATTCATCGATGGATGGTATTTCAATAATTTTAGGAGCCTTCAGCCCATGGTTATCAATATACCTAGGCGGTTTACCTTTGCGGTTCATGCTTTGGTTTAGATAATGCCATCACTTCAAGAATACCCAAAAAGAAACTTATTTTTAATAGCAGGTGAATGGGGCAGATTGTATAGTTTTATCAAATACCAGAAGTCGCCTGATACTCGTCAGCCCATTCTATAGAGGGCCTCACTTTCAGCAACCCAATCATTATCCAGGCAGTCGTACAGAACCCTATACAAATCTTACTCACTAAAAATAAAGAAAACTGGAAGAATAGTATATTTTCGATCCAACATACCGACCTGCATTGCAATCAATAAGCGTACTAGGATATGGCCCATATTCACATCCAGAACCTTACAAGTTCCGACTATTCCAAAGTTTAGGATCAGCAGATTGTCCAGATTCCCCCAGTCTTTCTGGCCCCTAGTGATCAACAGCGGAGTGAATCAACGATTTGCTGCCGCATGGCCTGATTAGAACTGATCACCCTGTCACCAAATAGCTCTCATTATTTCTGAGGCCTTGCTTGAGAAGCGTTAAAAGCTTAGCGCCATTCGGAGGCTCATCCACTAGAGTAGAGGTGGACGCCTTTGCTAATGGATTCGGGCAAGCTGTGGCATACGAACCGCTGCATCATAAATATCGTCCCCAAGTATTTGCGGACTTAGTGGGACAAGATGCGATCGCAACCACGTTGACCAATGCGATCGAGTCCGAACGGATTGCCCCTGCCTACCTATTTACTGGTCCCCGAGGCACGGGAAAAACATCCAGTGCCAGGATCCTAGCCAAATCTCTTAACTGTCTAAATAGCCAGCAACCCACACCCAGCCCCTGCGGTACCTGTTCCGTTTGCCAGGAAGTGGCCCTCGGTTCATCTCTCGATGTCATCGAAATTGATGCGGCCAGCAATACGGGTGTAGATAATATTCGCGACTTAATCGAACGGGCACAATTCGCACCTGTTCAGTGCCGGTTTAAAATCTATTGCCTTGATGAAGTCCATATGCTCAGCACGGCAGCATTTAATGCCCTGCTAAAGACCTTAGAAGAACCCCCAGATCGGGTGGTTTTCATCCTAGCGACGACGGATCCACAGCGGGTTTTACCGACGATTATTTCTCGCTGCCAACGATTTGACTTTCGACGAATTGCCCTAGATCCGATGATTCAGCATCTGACCTATATTGCTGAACAAGAATCGATTGCCATTACCTCCACGGCTGTAGAGCTAATTGCTCAAGTCGCTCAAGGCGGGTTACGAGATGCGGAAAGTTTACTGGATCAGCTCAGCTTACTCGCGGGTGAAATTGATAACACTCAAGTCTGGGATTTAGTTGGTTCCGTCCCCGAACAGGCTCTCTTAGCCTTACTGCAAGCCATTATTGCGCAACAGCCCGCTTTGATGGTCGAGCGCACCCATGCCTTGCTCGATCGCGGTCGAGAGCCCTTAACAGTCCTCCAAAATCTGGCTGGATTTTATCGGGATTTATTAATTGCCAAAACAGCTCCCGACCGTCGAGATTTAGTGGCCATCACGGCCCCGACTTGGACGGAACTCTGCCAAGTAGCTCAACAGTTTGAAGTCGAAGACATTCTGGCGAACCAACAACATCTGAGAAGTTGTGAAGGACAGATCAAAAATTCAACTCAACCTCGACTCTGGCTGGAAGTCTCTCTCCTCGGACTCCTGCCGAGAAAGGCATTACCCGAGGAGTCTCAACCCGTACAGCGTCCCCAGATTGAGGTCGGAACTGTACCTGCGATCGCAAGTTCTCCGGTCCCCATTGCTGCCCCAGTTTCAACTCCTAATCCTCTTCCAGTTCCGTCTCTACCAGAACCTGCGATCGCAACGACTCCAGTCCCCACTGCTGAAACCGTTTCAGCCCCTCATCCTCCTTCAGTTTCAGGAGAGACGGAATCTGCGATCGCAAATTCACTCCTCCCCGCGCCTCTCCCCACCCCAGATCCGCCTCCTTCTGTCATTCCGTCAACACCTGCCGCTGCTGTCCCCCCAGCTCCTGCCACCTCCTATCCAGACATTGAGTTTGACACACTCCAAGAACTAGAAAGCGCTATCCCCACCGTAGATGAAGAAAAAGAGGCTGAGGAGAGTCGATCAGCACTGGATAATATTGCACCAGAGCCTCCCAGTAATCGTTCTGAGTCCTCCAAACTATCGATTACGCCTAGCGTACGAGAGCAACCTGGGCCAACACCTATTCCTCAGCCCCCTTCACAAAAACCTACTGAGGCAGCCCCTCAAAGAGACCTCACAGACACTTGGCAGCAAGTATTACAGAACCTCAACTTACCGAGTCGAGCCTTATTAAAAGAACATGGTCAACTGTTGTATTGGCAGGGGCGAGAAGTTCGGGTCGGCATCCGCAAAACGCTACTGCGCTTGGCCCAAGGCAAAGTAACAGAACTGGAAGAAACCTTTGAGAAATGCTTTAATCTCAAAGTTAAAGTCACCTTGAAAGTACTCACAGAAGAGCAAATACGGACTCAGCCACAGGTCTCTGTATCTTTCAAATCCAATGCCCCCGTAACGTCACCCAAGCCTCCATCCACACCTCCCCCCCATAACCGAGAATCCCCAGTCGTAGCCCCCAGCCGAGAGGTGACAGAGGCTCCCTCTGCGACCGAACCACCCAGCTGGCAAACAACAACAGAAGATGATATGACATCAGCAGCTCGAAGCTTTGCCCAGTTTTTTAACGGTGCTTTTGTCGACCCAGAGCCGAAAGCCGTTGAAACCAAGGAGACCTCTGCCCCCCTTGAGAAAGACTCATAAATGGGTCAAGGTTGCGGCACCCATACAGAAACAGATCCAGCCTTGCAACAAAACTCCGCCCATCCCTCTTCATTCGTAGTCACAGGCTCTGGAATATGTTCCGTTACATCGACATAAGTTTGCAGTGGATTGCCCACCTCCATCCATTTGCGGCCAGCATCACCATTACTGATCACCACTGCCATGCCCCCCGGATGGTCCTGATCACCTAAGCGACTCCAACCTATACAGTTAGCATGATCAAAATAATCATATTGATCGCCATAGGCATAGGTTCGACGGGCAGCCAAAAACTTATCAATTAACCATTGATGGCTATCCAACCAAATTTCATAGTCATTGCCATCCCGACCTTTATCCTGGTAGTGGGCTCCATAATAATCCGCATAAAAAATGCAGGGATAGCCATCCCGACGCAACAAAATTAGCGCATAAGCAAGGGGCTTGAACCAAGGCTCAACCACAGATTCTAGAGCTTGGAGAGGTTGAGAATCATGATTGTCGACAAGGGTGACAGCTAGGGCAGGCTGTTGTTTAATCAGGGTATCGTCAAAGATTTGGCGGAGGTCATAGTCACACCCCCGATTACTCGCAACAGTGAAGTTGTAATGCAAAGGGGCATCAAAGAGCATGACATCACCCCCCGTCACTTTGACAAAGTGATGGAGCGCTTCAATTTCATCTGACCAATATTCACCGACGGCGAAGATCCGTTTCTCCGAATGTTGACGACAATGCTGGAGCCATTCTGGGAAAAAGTCAGCTTTCACATGCTTAACGGCATCAAAACGAAACCCATCAATATGGGTTTCGTTAATCACCCATTCTCCCCAATGCTTGAGGGCATCCTTGACTTCAGGATGTTGCATATCTAGGTCACACCCCATTAGATAATCAAAGACCCCTTTTTCTAAGTCCACATTGTTGTCAAATTTTTTATCTTTAAACAGATAAACCGCTTGCTGGTCATTGTTATAAGCGTTATAGTCCACTGCATCAAAGTGCCACCAATGCCACTCGAGGTCCGAGTACTTGCCTTGCCGACCTGGAAAGGTGAAATGGGTCCAGACTTTGACCGTTTGCATATCGCCAATGGGCTGGTACCGATTATCAGGATTCATGGGTCGAGCCTGGGCTTCTTCTTCACCGTCAGCCCCCATCATGTGATTGAACACAACATCGGCATAGACATGAATTCCGGCTGCCTGGGCAGCCTCAATGGCTGCAATATATTCCTCTTTTGTCCCGTACTTAGTCCGAACAGACCCTTTTTGATCAAATTCACCCAAATCATAGACATCGTAAACGCCATAGCCCACGTCATACCCTCCTGATTGGCCCTTATAAGCAGGCGGCAGCCACACCGATGTGACGCCAACATGGGCAAGATCGCAGGCTTTAGTCTTCAACTCATTCCACAGACTGCCATCAGCAGGGTTATACCAGTGAAAAAATTGCATCATTACGCCGTTGGGGTCGGACATAAGCGGTTAAATCCTCATTCAGAAGGCAATTTGCAGATTTTCATCCCTAGATTCCAGGGAAAAATGTATCTGCATCCTAGCGTCAAAAATATTGTGAAGAGAGTAATGACATCAAGGCTCCGTCCGATCTCACGGTTGGCCGCTTATTTCCCAACTAAAAACCACCAAAGAAAAGCGTCTGCTTTGGTGGTTTTTGAAAGGATTTCAGGCTAGAGAAAACTACTGCACTCTAGCGAATAGTGCCTTCTAGCTGTTCGGTAGGAATGGGCTTCATCAAATACAAACGTAAGAAGTTGAATCCGTTGGAGAGGAAGATAGGAAGCTTACGCAGAGTCTTGATGGCGTTAGGTTGCTCAGTAGCATCAATGGCTCGCAACTTCACACAGTTGTCCACACACTCTTCCAGATGACCATAGAAGCTAGGATGCTGGACATTCAGTACCAAAGGAAAGACACGACCTGCACTATCATTGGTTTTCTCAATCACATGCTTGTCGTACTCACGGGCATCTAGACCAATCGTGGCATAGAATCCAGAGCGCTGCAGGTCATTGAGGTACATGGTCACGAAGACAGACAGCAAGAAGAACCTTGCCCAAAGTCTGGCTTTCCAATCGTTGAGCAGCTGAGGCTGTGACCGCATCAAGGCATCAAAGAAGTCGCCGTGACGGTTCTCGTCTTGGCACCAATTCTCGAAAAATTCGAAAATGGGATAAACGCAATCGTCTGGATTAGCAGCCAAGTGACGATAGATGGTGATGTAGCGCCAGTAACCGATCTTTTCAGAGAGGTAGGTGGCGTAGAAAATAAATTTAGGCTTAAAGAAGGTATAGCTACGACTCTTGGTCAAAAAGCCCAAGTCTAAGGACAATTTGAAGTCCGTCATGGCCTTGTTGAGGAAACCAGCATGACGGGCTTCATCCCGAGACATGAGGTTAAACCCTTCAGCCAACAGAGGATTAATGGTCTTGAGACGACGGCCCAATTCTTTGTAGAGGAGGAAGCCGGAGAACTCCGCAGTACAAGACCGCTCTAGAAATTCGATAAACAAGCGTCGGGTTTCACCATCAATGTGATCCCAAGACTTGTCAAAGCGCTCATCACGAGTAAAGTGCTTTTGATTATAGTCAGCCTTAAATTCGGCAATGATGGCTCGAATCTCATCTTCATTGACGGTGAGATCCATCTTGGCCATCTCGTCAAAATCAGTGGTGTAGAAACGAGGGGTAAGAACCGTTTCTTTGGCAGGAACTTTAATCCCGTCACGCAGTTCTTGGGGTTCTGGCTTTTTGAGGGTATCTACCATGGGTGCCTCAATGACTATAATTTGAACAAATTTATCCCACAACAGAAGGGGGGAAACCCTTTGAGCGAAGAAGCTGCAATTGTTAAGAAACCACTATCCTAGCAGTTATTACTCTCAACTTAAATGCTAACTCTGTAAGCAATATTACCTGAATGCCCGGTTGATGCAGGGCGCGAAGGCACCAAGCGTTACATTTCGCAAAAAGACTCGTTACATTTTGAAAAACATTACGAAGGACCACTCCTAATGTTGAACAACCTATTTCCAGAGGAGCTGTAATGGCTCCTTACGATTGGATTGATTCAGCGTTAACCACGATTCATAAAGCCCATTGGTATCGCTCTGTCAAAACCATGAGCAGTCCAGGTCCAACGACTGTACTAAACGGCCAGGAGGTAATCAATTTTGCCAGTAATGATTATCTCGGTTTAGCTGGAGATTCCAGGTTAGCGGCAGCTGCGATCGCAGCTATCAATACCTGGGGAACCGGCAGTACGGGTTCGCGGTTACTCAGCGGTCATCGGGTCATTCATGAGCAGTTGGAAGGTGCGATCGCAACCTGGAAACAAACTGAAGCTGCCATTGTTTATAGCTCAGGCTATCTCGCCAATATCGGCACCATTACGGCCTTAGTCAGTGGACGAGATTTGGTCCTGGCGGATGCCTACAACCATGCCAGCCTCAAAAATGGCGCACGTCTAAGTGGGGCCACCATCCATGAATTTGGCCATGCCAATGTAGCAGAGTTGCGATCGCTCCTAGAAACCCATCGCTCCCACCATCGTCGCTGCCTTTTGGTGACCGATAGCGTCTTTAGTATGGATGGCGATTTATGCCCATTGCCGGAACTGATTGCCCTGGCTGAAGCCTATGACTGTATGCTCCTGATTGATGAAGCCCATGGGACTGGCGTTCTAGGGGCAACAGGGGCAGGCTGTGTAGAGCATTTTGGTTGTCGTGATACTGAACTCATCCAAATGGGGACGTTGAGTAAGGCATTAGGCAGTTTAGGAGGCTATGTGGCGGGTTCCGCCAAGCTGATTGATTACCTGCGCAATCGATCTACAAGCTGGATTTATACGACGGGACTCTCACCCGCAGATACGGCAGCAGCGTTGGCGGCGGTAGAGATTATTCGAGAGGGGAATGAGTTGCGATCGCAACTTTGGCAACGGGTCAATCAGCTCAAGCAAGCCCTCTCCACCCAGCTTGCCCCTGAAGACGAACATCTAAACATGCAGCTCTTGCCCTCAAAGTCACCGATTCTTTGCGTGCAAATGCCCACACCTGCAGCCGTTTTGGCGGCCAGCCAGCAACTCCTTGATCAAGGGATTTTTGCCCCAGCCATTCGCCCACCCACAGTCCCCACTAGTCGAATTCGGGTTTCGGTAATGGCCACCCATCAGCCGGAACAGATTGATCAGCTTATCGTTGCCTTAGGTGAGATAGCTCAGGGCAGCTAAATCAGGTTAAGCAATAACTCTTGTCCTCAGTGATAGAAAGTATTTTCCCGACTAGAGCTGGCTTAAGAGTTCAGTAGGGGAGTAAATGGGAAGCTGGCTGCTAATGAAATCTTTTGAATCACGGGTAACGATGCCATCCAATTGATTGAGGAGTGCGCAGGCAAGTTGAATACTGTCTTCAAAGTCTTTTAGCCCAAGACCGAGAGCAGTTTCGACTGTCTGGCGATCAACAGCACAAAATTGGAGACCGATCAGGAGTCGATGGACAGCAGAGATGGCAGCTTCACGACTTTCTGATTTACGGATGATGTAGAAAATATTGGTCAGGGTTGTTGCAGCAATTGCACCTACTACGTGACCGAGTTCAATTTGCTCAAAGAGAGCAATTGCATTCTCGACAAAGGGGTCGCGTTCCAGGAGTACATCTAGGACAACATTGGTATCGATGAGAACTTTCACACGAAGGCTCACTGATATTTTTGGGTGAGATAATCTGTGTATTCTGCTTGCAATTCATGATCGCTAGAAGCTGCTTTAGGCCCCTTGGCGATACCCCGCAGTCCGGTAAGCGTCCCAGGCGGGATAGCCTGCGATTGAGAACTATTGAGCTGCTTATGATGGAGAAATTCGGCGAAGTTGAGGACTTCGTTGACTTGGCTTTCTGGGAGAGATTGAATAAGTTCGTAGAGCTTTTCTGCGGCTGTCATGATGCTCGGCAGGTAGGTGGGGTAGTACTCATAATTATGGCTAAAGTTTTATGGATGGAAAACTTTTATAGGAGCATTGCGCTGTTTTCAAGAGAGATCGTTCAGTATTTACGAAATTTCGAAACACTCCAAGTACAATATTGCTCATGATCCGGAGCTTTCGTTAGCTTTCGAGGCTCCACGATAATATTTTTGCCCAGAAATAATGAATTTCTCTACTTTACGCCAACCTTGTTTGTCAGATCTTTTTGGAGCTTTAAAGTCTAAACCCATTGAATAGGTCTGACCTCCACAATCAGGGCACTTGTACAAGCGGGAATTAGTTTGCTCTGCTTCCTTCCACTGCCCATTCTGCTGGTCATTAGTCATGTAACGATTCGTCGCACCACTAGCTTGTGGACGCTTAAACGATTTTCGACATGTAAAACAAGCAAACTGCAACAAACTATCCTTTCCTAGAATAAAAGCCTAAGGATTGAGAACATCTAACAGTCATTCAATGATATTGAGTGAACTTATGCAGATAACGTCACCGTTAAGCTGCACTCTTAGACAAATAGCTCTCACTTCACCGGAAAATCTCAAACAACATTCATATCAATCCAGATCCTCAAAAGAGATACTTATCCATCCGCCGCTGTTCTAGCAACATAGCCACATCTTGGTCAGTTGGTGCCAGTTTCTCTGTTTGAAGCAAACCTCGCATTCTTTGAGCAGCAGCGGCACGCTCAGGAGTAGAAACAAGGGAGTCATGAAGGGATTCGACGATTGCCGTAACTAGTGCAAGGCGGTCGCTCGGTGGCAATTTGAAGACTTCGGCTTTTAATTCGGATAACAACATCGGCTTCAAAGCTTCAATCATGCAGGCTTATAGTCCATGATATTGCTGAATAGCCTTACCGATCCAGCCTTGCTTTCATATTGGATATCACGGGAAAATAAGCAAGGAAGTCTGTTATGACCAGCTTAATGAAGCTCTGAAAGACAAAAAACTTGGGAGACAACGTTCTAAGGACGTTTTTTGACAAATTTCATCTCTCCTTGGAAATCACCCTCGGACTCAACGCCGATTGGAATCCAGTTGAGATGTAGATAAAAACCATAGGCTCTGAAATTCGGGTTATTGCCTGTGACTAACCAAATCTCTTCAATTTCTTTTGCCCAGAACCAAGTTTCAGTAACTTGCATTAGGGTACGTCCAGCTCCCCGCCCTTCAAAAGTAGGGCGGACGAACATGCCAACTATCGTTTTTTCTGTGGCACTGGCAATGGAGAAGCCAATCGCTTGATCATCAATCTCAGCAATCCATGCACAACAGTCCGTCTCTAACATTTTGGTGACTGACTCTGGCGTAATACCCAGTTCAGCAATCTCTTCTCGGGATTGATAATTTTCGACAACGCTGGTTCGAATCTCAAACAGCGTCTCGACATCCTTCGGTTGAGCAATGCGGATATTCATATTGTCTTTCCTGGCTTTTGCCCTAGCCTCGGCCTAGCAGTATAGCGATTGAATTCAGCGTTGATTAACAGCTTTAGCGTTCAATTCCTTGATTCCTAATCCTGATCTCATTGCTTCAATCTTGCATCACTCTGCACGTGCAGGGCCAAGCTAAGCTTTAGCATCACCAAAGTTATCTGAGATCACAACCAAGTAACCATCAGGATCGCGAAACCAAATTTCATGCTGCTGGGCATTGGGATTGACATGGGGTTCGGTAACGATTTCTGGACTGAGTGCCTGAACCTTAGCGACACTGGCGTCAAAATCATCCGTGCGAAACCATAAAATCACCCCATTCCCAGGCGGTATTTCAGGATTCCACATCCCTGGATGCTCATGCACATCCTGGCGATGCAGTTGCAGCAGCAGTTTCCCCTCAAACGTCAGCATTTCATATTCATCACCCCCATGAGCACTTTCACAACCCAAGAGTGTTTGGTAGAACTGGCTACTCGCTGCAACATCTTTAACGGTAATGAGCGGCTCTATTTTCATGGTGATTAACCTTCCTGCAGACGAGCTAGTAAGGGGGCAGCCCCGAGTAGCGTTTGGGTATAGGGGTGTTGAGGATTGGTGAAGATCTCTTCCGTGGGACCGATTTCGACGATCTTGCCCTTATTCATGACGGCGATGCGATCGCAAAAGAATCGCGCCACCCACAAATCATGGGTAATAAATAGGTACGTTAAGTTGAAATCATCTTTCAAAGACTGCATCAACTCCAGCACCTGAGTTTGAATACTGGCATCCAGCATGCTCACGGGTTCGTCACAGATCACCAGTTTGGGTTGGGTAATGAGCGCTCTGGCGATAGCAACTCGCTGTTGCTGCCCTCCAGAAATATCGCTGGGGAACCGTTGGGCATAGTCCGTGGTGGGAGTCAGGCCGACCCGCTCCAACATGGCATGCATTTGTGACTGGGCCTCAGCCGGGGTTGCCAACTCATGAATCAGGAGCGGTTCAGCCACACTCTGGCCAATCTTCATCCGGGGATTCAGGCAGGCCCGTGGATCTTGGAAGATCATTTGAATTTGGCGGCGACATTGCCGCAGTGCCCGTCCCTCTAGCGTGGTCAACTCCCGCTTATCAAACTGAACGCTCCCCGCCGTCGGCCGCACAAGCTGCAAAATACTACGAGATAAAGTGCTCTTGCCACAGCCGGATTCTCCCACCAAGCCCAGGGTTTCGCCTGCATGAATATTTAAGGTAATCCCGTCTACGGCTTTGATGGCATCCGCAGGTTTAGAGAGGAGACGGGCAATAAAATTGGTTTCTAAGGAGTAATGTTGCTGCACATCTTGGAGCTGCAGCAGCACTGATTGTTCAGGTGGACTTTCTTCTATTTCAGGAGCTTCAGCGGCACTGGTTTGTAGATGGAGAGCCGCCTGCAGCAATGATTGGGTATAAGAGTGTTGTGGGTTGGTGAGGATTTCTTGAGCTGGGCCTAACTCGACCATTTTGCCTTGGTACATGACGGCAACGCGATCGCAATATTCACTCACCAATGCCAAATCATGGGAAATCAGCAGCAGTCCCATCTGACGCTCTTCACAGAGACGCGTCACCTCTTTCAGAATTTGGGCCGCAACCGTAACATCCAAGCTGGTGGTAGGTTCATCGGCAATCAGCATTTTGGGGTCGAGGAGGAGCGCTAACGCAATCGCTACCCGCTGTCGCATCCCACCACTAAACTCATGGGGATATTGCGTCCATCGTTCTGCAGGGATATTAACGGCGCCCAGGGTATCTAAGACCTTAGTTTTAGCTTCCTCAGCCGAAAGCTTGGGTTGATGGACTTTCAGAGTCTCAAGGCAATGCTTTTTTACCGTCAACAACGGATTGAGGCGAGTCATCGGGTCCTGAAAGACCAGGGCAATTTCCTCACCTCGGAATCGCTGCAAATCTTTTCCCGTCAGGGTTAAAACCGATCGACCCGCAAAGTTAATCTCGCCTTCTAGTTGAGTTCCGGGGGGCAGCAACTGCATCAAGCCTCGCCCTATGGTGGACTTGCCGCAACCCGACTCTCCCACTAATCCCAGCCGTTCTCCAGCTCCCAGGGCAAAGGAGACTTGATTGACGGCCCAACTCTGGGTCTCGGCTCCCCGCTGCTGAGCATAGGCAATCTTCAGATCGTTAACATGCAGCAAGCCTGCGGAAGAACTCATATCCTGTGGGCGCATAACGTTTACGTCAAGGCTGTTTACGTCGGCAGAGACTCTAAAATCACCAGTATAGCCAGCAACCCTCAACCGGGTCTGATTTTTGCACGCAGGGTCAAATACTGTCTATGATGAGAGTATATTGAAAAGTTTTGTGAAGACCTTTGTTAGCAAACGCTGATACCAATAATCAAGTTCCCCTCACCTCCACCTGGCATCATTTAGATGTCTTATGGCAAGCCGATCAGGCTCGCATTCAGCCCGGCCTTCCTTACTATCAACTCTCTCCCACCTGGCAAATGTTGATTTTGGGAGATGGCTCTCCCACCCGCCATTTGCAGCTCCTCACGGGTGAGCCGACGGAAGTTGACGTGATTGATATGTCCTTTGTCGGGGCTGAGCAAGACAATGCCCCTGACTTAATCAAAGCGGTTCCTGGTCCTCGATTACGCCGCCAGGTCTGGCTACGGACCCCTTCGGGTCAGCGCTTAGCCTATGCGACCTCTTGGTGGGAAGCCAGCCATGTGGATGAGTATTTACAAAACCGCTCTCTACCGATTTGGGCTAGCTTGTCCCAGTCTCGTACTGAATTGTTCAGAGATATTCGCCAAGTTTTGTGTGGTCAATCCGAGGCGTTATCTAAAGCTTTCGATCATCCAGGACCGTTTTGGGGCCGTTACTATCTATTTTGGCATGATGGTCAGCCCTTGACCTTGATTTATGAGGTTTTCTCTCCCCATCTCAATCAGTACTTAGGACCTGTATCCAGCAATCTCCAGTCTACTCAGGTGTCATAGTCAGGGCTTAGTGTCCCGAGCACGTCTCAACAGAACAGTGCCCATAATTTATATGTTGACAACTACTACATATAAATACACTCAGTAGATTAAGAAAACCCTCTCATGTCAGGTTTACTCTGTAGGTTTTGGTGGCTGCCAAGACAATAAAATTTCCAGAGTCATCAACAACCCAAGAGATATGATTGGGATACTCGTCATGATGGCTCCCCAAATACCTGGTGCTTTAATAAATAAGCCTGATCTATATTGAAACAATCCTAAAGCACCTCCTACAAAGTAGAAGATGGCTAGTAGAAAGCCAAATTTCGAGCGTGTACTTCGACTTGCTGCAAGGAACCCCCACCCTAAACAAAAATAACTAACTTCTGGGTTGAGAACGGTAAATGGTAGAGCTGGAGCAATAGCAAAAAACTGACCAGAAAAAGCTATTTTTATACCAAAAAATATTGTGAAGCTACCAACAACTATGCTGTAAATTTTGCATAGTATAGGGAAGGCAAAAAACAATATAACCAACAATATAGAGAAGTCTAAATTTTCCGTAAATATAATCCACCCCAACAGAAACAAAACAGATATATATCGCAGCCCATCGAAGAGTCTCCGATATAAATCCTCATACTTCTGTAAGTTTGTTTCCTGTATTCGCTTGTCTAGTTCTATTTCTGCTTGTTTAACTCTCTCGTAATTTTTAATATTTCCAGGCATATATCTTACCTCTCACCTCTAATTCTGAATAAGATATTATTTCTTTTAAAAATCTTTATTCGTGATGATTATATTTTTTATATAGCTATACTATGGTATCGGCTCATCAGCCCATGGGTCTAGATAATATTTGTAGCCTGTGTGAGTATCAATAACAGAACCATCATCGTTATTGCCACGCGCATAGAAGTAGAAAAACTCATATTGATACCTTCTCAAAATTGCTGCTAATTCTATCCATCCCTCCAATTGGTAGAAGTCAAAATCAATTCCTAAGACAAATCCCAATCCAGCTGATTGTCGTAGAATATCTATGAAATCAGATTTTTCTAGTTCTTTGTCTAATAAAATATCTTTATCGATCACTCCAAAATTCACAATTTTTTTGAATCGGTCAATCGTAACTCGACCTACTGTATCTCGTTCCACTTCTATCGTAATCTTGTTATTCAGCGGCGTGAATCTCAGCACATAATCTGGCCATGGATTACTTGCTGCTTGTAGAGATGCAAGCTGCCTAGAAGTTAATACAATACTTCTATTCCACTCATATATTTCTTGACATAGAAATTTATCTATATAAAATCTAATCCACTTTTTTTCATGGCAGGAATAAATCATTATTGCCTCTTAAAAGTGTTTACGGATAAAACTTTTTACGGCTCTCACCAAGAATGTATTTCATTGTGATTTATCTATTTGAAACTGTTTCTTTTGAGTTAGGCACATTGCTACCCCTTTCTCGTAATAAGCTGATTCATTAATAAAAATAGGGTAAGCAATTGATTTACCTTGATAGATAATCGTTTTTCCATCAAAGGTCAGAAAGAGAGGGTTACCAGGATGTAGAGCTGCATAATCTTGAAACTGAATCTGAGGATGAATCATAGCTTTAATTTCGCCTTCTTGATTTCTGGGATAGTCAATAGAGTCACAATATTCGTAAAGGGTGAGTGACTTATTTTTAGATCTAATTTTGTTGCGATTATACTGCTCTACATAATTTAGAATTAAATGTACTAATGATTCAGTTTTTTGTAGTAACTCCGCATCAAGTGTTCCATGAGAAAGTGGACCTACCTCAATACAAATTCTATGCTTAGCAATTGATCGTAATGAATCTTTCCCACGACCTGACTTCTCAGAGCTATAAATTTTAATTTCTGGAAATAAGAAGCTTAAGTAAGCAGATAAATCTAAAATAAAAGGATCAAGATGATCCAGAATTATCATCAGCCCGACATTAGAAGTGGTGGAATGTTGATCAACAACTAGATCTATAGGTGTATTCCCAGACAGCCCAAATTGATTACTGATTTCTTGGGCTCGTTGATTTTCATAAAAGCTATTATTCTTTTCATAATCCAGTGCTTGAAAGTTAAAACAACGATTCAAATCTTTATCGATATAGCGTACACATTTATCTATTGCCTTCGGATTACCAAATAGTGTCAATGTTTCAAAACTAGATCTATTAATAAGCTGAGGAGATTGCTCAAATTTTTTAATAAGATATACCCCAATCAGTTCATTCCCGTGAGTCCCACCCACCAGCAAAACACGTTGGATATTCATATCTTTCTCTTTATCGTTTAGCTTGCGTCACTAAGCTTTTTGCTTTGATGACAACAGCATATAGAAAAACACTATGATAGAATCACTGTTATTGACATTGTTATATGACTAATTCGTCATAACAAGAGATGAAGCCTCCAAAATGGCATGAACTAGAATTTCGACATCTTGAATATGCGATCGCACTCAAGCAACACAAAGGATTTGTTCAAGCCGCCATTGCTCTGGAGTTAGACCAAGGCTTTTTAAGTAAGCAGATTCAACGACTAGAAAGAAGGCTGGGCTTTACCCTCTTTGATCGCACAACCCGTCCCCTAGGACTCACCCATGAGGGACAGGCTTTCTTAACGCGAGCAGAGCAAATCATTGAACAAGCCCAAAGTGCCGTTGAATTGTCTCAGGATATTCAGGCAGGGAACCGTGGGCGATTAGATGTAGGAATCAATACATCCATTGCCAATAGCCAATTACCCCGCATTATCAAAACTTTTCGTCAGCAGTTCCCATTTGTAAATCTAGCCCTTCATGAATTAGCGTCCTATGACCAGATTGAACAATTACGAAATCATCAAATCGATGTAGGTTTCTTCCATCAACACAATTTACAAAGTTTGAGCCCAGAAGATAACGAGATTTTTGCAGATACTTTAGTCCTCCAGGAGTCCCTCGTTCTTGTTCTACCTGAACAACATCCCTGTGCTAAAAAGTTAACTGTTGCTCTTGCAGAGCTTAACGGCCAAGATTTTGTACTCCCCCCACAGGCTTTGCTCTATAGTTTGCGAGATCAGATTGATCAGCTTTGTCTGAGAGCAAACTGTAAGCCCATCATTGTCCAAGAAGCAAGCTGGATTACAACTGTGCTGAGTTTGGTGGCTGGTGGTATGGGGGTGTCACTCTTACCCGCAAATGTCAGAAACCTGCAGCGTTCTGGGGTAGTTTATCGCAATATCCAAGAGCCCTCTCCCCTATTGGACATTGTTGCCGTTCGGCGCACAAACAATCCATCAACGACGCTGGGAAATTTCCTCAAAGTGATTGAAGGTTTATTGAAGATCGAGTGAGAATATCGAAGCTGGACAGACAAAAGACCCCAGTCATCGGCTTAGTCTCCGTCTCATCATGATGCTTTTTGAGATTGTCTACATACCAGGTTATCGATCCCATATCCCAGACTATTGCTTTTCGGGGTTTGATCGTTCTGGGCCAAGATTGGCACTCGTAAAATATTATTTGCGTTTCAAGGTGCTGATATGCGCTTAAATAAGTGAGGATTCTTTACGTTACTTATAAATTTGTGGCCGACTCAGCTCCCAAACGCCGTCGCTCCCTAGCGAGTATTGCAACCATTGTTGCGATCGCAACCCTGATCAGCAAGGTCGTCGGTCTAGTGCGACAGCAATCAATTGCGGCTGAATTTGGGGTCGGTCCCGAAGTAGATGCCTATAACTTTGCCTACGTTATCCCTAGCTTTCTGTTTATTCTGCTGGGAGGAGTGAATGGCCCCTTTCACAGTTCCGTCGTCAGCGTCCTTGCCAAACATCCCAAAAAGGATGCCGCAGCCTTAATTGAAACCGTCAATACCTTAGTTGGCATCTTGCTGTTGCTGCTGACCGCAGGGTTAATGCTAACTGCTGATCCACTGATCACCATGCTAGCGCCAGGGGTCTCCACCGATGTCCACACCATGGCGGTGGAACAGCTCAGAATTATGGCTCCCCTAGCCTTCTTATCAGGACTGATTGGTATCGGCTTCGGCACCCTAGTAGCGTCCGATCAATATTGGCTCCCATCCATTAGTCCTTTGCTATCTAGCGTCACCGTCATCATTGGTGTGTTGTTTCTCACGGATCATGTGGGGGCCTCCGTTATGGCCTGGGGAACGCTAGCGGGTGGGTTACTGCAATGGTTAGTCCAAATCCCTGCTCAGTGGGGATCCGGCATGGGAACTCTGAGGCTTCGCTTCGATTTCAACCGACCGGGTGTGAAAGAAATCGGTAAGCTCATGGGGCCGGCCACCCTCTCCTCTGGGATGCTGCTGATTAGCGTCGCTATTAGCTTATTCTTTGCCTCTCAATTAAAGGAAGGCTCCGCCTCTGCCTTAACCTACGCTCAGCTCTTATTCCTAACGCCTTTGGGCATTCTTTCCAACGTCATCCTGGTTCCCTACATGCCGATTTTTTCCCAATTGGCAGCCCCAGAAAGTTGGACTGATCTAAAAGACCGGATTCGCCAAAGCCTAGTGCTCACCGCCATGAGTATGATGCCTACAGGTGCGCTGATGTCCGTCTTAGCATTGCCTGCTGTACGAATTGTCTATCAAAGGGGAGCCTTCGATGATTCCGCCTCCCAACTAGTGGCCTCTCTCTTAGTGGTTTATGCCTTTGGCATGTTCTTTTACCTAGGCCGAGATATTTTCGTCCGGGTGTTCTACGCCCTGGGAGATGGCAATGTTCCCCTGCTGATTAGTTTATTGGGCTTATTCTTTAATGCCATTTTTTGTTTCTTCTTCACCAAAACCTTTGGTGCACCGGGGTTAGCTATGGCCACCGTCGGAGTCCAGGTCTTCTCCATGGCCGCTCTCGTCTGGATTCTGAATAAACGCTTGCATGGGCTACCTTGGGCGACCACAGGAGGTCCAATTTTGGCCTTGGCTGTCAGCAGCCTGATCTGTGGCTTCACAGCCTGGATAGCCTTATATGGCTGTCAGCTAATCCTGGGAACAGAAGGAATCATCAGACAGCTCGTGACCCTAAGTGTATCGGCAGGTGCAGGGTTATTGGTCTTTGCCGGACTCGTGATTCAACTCAAGTTACCGGAGATGGATTTCTTTGTGGATCGGTTGCGTCAAAAGCTTCCCTTTCTAGCCCGTAAGTCTTAGTACCATCCTGCTCCGCCCAGATACAGGGTGGAAACCATCGTTAGGCTATAGGATAATGCTGAGTACTGTTTTCCTAGCAAGCCCTATGGATAATTCCTATAACCCATGGAACTACAAACCTTGGTGGTGTCAGCCTTGGTCCATTTTGGTAACGGGAATCACGCTAATTGCAGGGACCTGGTTAGTGACCAAAATTATTTGGCTGACCATACTCGTGGCTCTACCGGTTTTGGCCTGGATGGGGCTATTTTTGATACTTTGGCCTCAGGCCATGAAACAAGCCCAGACTGAACAGCCATTGACCGATGAACCAGAAGCATGATGAACCTTGGCTTACCCAGCTTGAACACTGTTGAGAAGGCTGCAGGGGCAATCTCATTCCTCGCCCCTGCAGCCTTTAAGTTTCAATTTATATTGATAAATTTGCTGCCCTAAATATCTTGCCTCTTACCCATTACGCTAGTAATAGTTCGCTCAAATATTTATGCTTTTAGCATGAGAGAAATAAAATATTTATCTCTATAAAAAAATAAATATTTCACACGTCACTTGTATTAGAGATTACATTTTGGGGCTGTTCTTTTTTCTATCTTGTCTAAGGAATAGAGGAATGTCCCAGGTAAAACCAGCGGACAACCTCCCAGCCAAACCTCATTTACGAAAAAGCGTAAAGTTATTGCACGCCAAGGCTTTGTCATGGATTGACGCCCACGATGCTGATGGCATCTTAGCGAAGATGTAATCTCAATATAAGATTTGTCCCAAACATCGAATAGTAGAATGTAGCCATAGCCCTAAAAGATTACTTAAAGCCATCATTCAAATTTTTGAATGTGACTGTCCTGAGTCTAAAAATGCCAAAAATTTTAATCATTGAGGATGAACCTCAAATCCGCGACATCATTCAAGAAATTTTAGAGTGTGAAGGGTATCGAACTCTGGAAGCAGACAATGGCCTAACGGGGTTACAACTGGCCCAGCAAAACCCTCCAGACCTCATTGTTTGTGATGTCATGATGCCGGAGTTAGACGGTTTTGATGTTTTAAAGGGGTTGAGAGAGAATCCAGGCATTGGCAGCATTCCGATGATCTTTTTAACAGCTAAAACAGATCGGGCCAGTGTGCGGAAGGGGATGAATTTAGGGGCAGATGACTACATCACCAAGCCATTTACCCATTTAGAACTGTTAAGCGCGATTGACGCACGACTCAAGAAACAAGCGCTAGTCACTCAACAGTACACGCAAACCATTCAAGGGCTAGAAGCAGGGCTAAATGCTCTAACCTACTATGACCATTTAACCCAGTTACCCAATCGTCGCTTACTCGAAGAGCAGTTCCACCATATTCAGGCAGAGAAACAAATAGCTGATACCTTAGATGCTCTAGTTTTAGTCGGTATCGATCGATTTGAGTGGCTTAAAAGTACCCTGGGCAACTCTTTCAGTGATCAACTCGTTCAAGCGATCACCCAGCAATTGTCCGCCCATCGCTATATGGGCAACTACGCCATGGCGATGGTGGCTCGTATTGAGGCGGATCAGTTCGCCATCATTCCCCGAAACATTAAGTCTCGCCAAGATCTCGACCAGTTTGCGAAACAAATTTTGGACATCTTAGCCACACCTTTCTATGTGGTGGATCAGGAGTTATGTATTACACCTAGCATTGGCATGACCTGCTATCCCAAAGGCAGTAGTGATATTGGCACCTTGATTAGCAATGCCGAAATAGCGATGTATCAGTCCAAACAACAAACCGGACCGAGTGCAGCGTTTTATCTACCGACGATGCGATCGCAATGTTCTCAAGCCCTCACCATGGCAGCGCGATTACGTCATGCCCTAGACAAAAACGAATTGCGCCTTTACTACCAACCCCATATTGACTTGCAGACAAGCCAAGTCATAGGAGCCGAAGCCCTGCTGCGCTGGCATCATCCGGAGTGGGGAGTATTATCGCCTAATGTCTTTATCCCCATTGCCGAAGAAACAGACTTAATTTTAGCCATTGGCGAGTGGGTGCTGCGAACCTCCTGCCAGCAAGTCAAGCGGTGGCAGAAAACCTGTGGGCGGCCGTTGCAAATACTAGTCAATTTGTCTCCTCGACAGCTGATGCAGCCCGCTTTACCTCAGATGCTCCATGAACTACTGTCAGAGGCTGCTTTAGACCCAAGCAGTTTAGTTTTAGAGTTAACGGAAAGCACATTGATGCAAGATCCAGATCTTGCCCTCAAAGTGATGCATCAAATTAAGGCAGCAGGGATACGTCTATCCGTCGATGATTTTGGCACCGGCTACTCTTCCTTAAGCTATTTACAGCGTTTTCCCTTGGATACCCTGAAAATTGATCGAGGCTTTATCCATGAAATTGATTGTCAACCTGCCAATGCAGCGATCACGACGGCCATTATCCAAATGGGCCATAACCTGGGATTATCATTGATTGGCGAAGGGGTAGAAACCCTGGCTGAACGAAAATTTTTACTAGACCACCAATGTGATGGCATCCAAGGCTATTTGATCAGTCCTCCCTTACCGGCAGCTGAACTCTTAAGGTACTTCCCAGAATAAAATCAGGATGTCAGTCAAGACTGTCGATGGACTAGGGTTGCTCCAGATTGGGCCGTGGGCAAGACCAAGAGTTCACTGATATTGACGTGGGGCGGGCGAGTCGCACAAAACACCACCACATCAGCAATATCTTCTGGAGTCAGGGGAGCAGTATCGGCATAAACAGCCTTGGCTCGCTCTGTATCGCCATGAAAGCGGACATCACTAAACTCCGTTTCCACCAGACCTGGATCCACAGAACTGACGCGAACAGGGGTTCCCAGTAAATCTTGCTTTAACCCTTCAGAAATAGCCCTTACCGCCGCTTTAGACCCACAGTAGACATTTCCCTTGGGATAAGTCTGATGTCCAGCAATAGAGCCAATATTAATCACATGACCCTGGTGACGGTGCACCATACCGGGAACAATCGCCCGCGTCATGTACAGCAAGCCCTTGATATTGGTATCAATCATTTCTTCCCAGTCTTGAATACTGCCCTCATAGAGTTTGTCCAGACCTCGACTAAGACCAGCATTATTCACCAAGACATCAATGGCCGACCATTCTTCAGGGAGCCCTTGCAGTTGAGATTCGACTTGAGTGGGATCGCGAACATCCAGTTGAAAAGTATGGGTATGAACGCCAAATTCATCCTTTAGCTGAGTCCCTAAGGTTTGCAAGCGTGAAAGCCGTCGAGCGGTTAGCAACAACTTCACCCCCAACGGGGCAAAGGCTCGCGCACAGGCTGCTCCGATGCCGCTACTCGCCCCTGTGATCAATACAACTTGGTTTTGAATCGATACCATCACGGCTTTCCTTTTTTAGCTAAGGGGCAGACTCTCGTATCGACTGATACGAGAGCAGGAGAGATACAAGGCTCGTATCTCGGGCGTTTTATTACACCTAAAAAAAGGTTGTATTACACCTAAAAAAACAAGCCTTGGAATTCTTTCAACCTACTTTTGGCCCGCTTTAATGCATTCGGCAACCAAAGGATTGACCTTTTCCACATCTTGCCACCCTAAAATTTCAGTGACCTTTTTCTCCAGATTTTTATAGGTGCGGAAAAACTCAGCGATTTCATCTAGACGATGGGAGGACACATCCGCCAGGGATTTGACATCCACATAGCGAGGATCTTCTTCAGGGACACAGAGAATTTTCTCATCGCGATCACCACCGTCGATCATCTCCAACATGCCAATTGGGCGGGCGGTAATCACACAGCCAGGGAAGGTCGGCTGATCCATAATCACCATGCCATCAAGGGGATCACCATCATCCGCCAGGGTGTTGGGAATAAATCCATAGTCATAGGGATACTGCACAGAGGCAAACAGCACACGATCTAGGGCAAATGCTTGCAAATCTTTATCAAATTCGTATTTGTTCTTGCTGCCTGCAGGAATTTCAATCAAGACATTGATTAAACCTGGCTTAGGCTGAGCGGGAATTAAGGATAAATCCACAATTGTTCTCCAGATGTAAGGGTGGGATGGCCTGCAAGACCTTTGTTTCCGGCGCAGATTTCCTAAAATATCGTTCGTAATAGAAAACGACAACGCCGTATGTTGAAAACAATAGTGATTGAGACCCCGAAACACACTCTAGGAAATTGCGAGTTGTGCCGTCAATATCCTCTTGAAAAACAGATGCCTTTGCAGGCACGTTCCCCTAACTATGGGAGCAGCCTCCCTGTTTTAAGTCACCAGAAGTTTAGGCCCAACACCACACTCTGCGCGGGGTTGCCCACTGAGTGATGGTGGCCCCCAAGTATGAGGGCTGATTCTGACCTTATGGGAGGGTTGATCGATGCCCATTTCAAAGCAGCCTTTAGAATTTCTGGTGCGGTCGATATCTACTGCGGACTGCCACTGGGCTATGCAGTGAGTCAAAACCTATGGAGTGAGATAAGCCAGATTATTTGCAGCACAGCAAACAGCCCTCATTCACGCGCCATCGACCTCACACACAACTAGACCTCACAAGGGGGCTGAAGAGGGCGCACTCTCGGACGGCAAAATCTCTAAATCAGGTCGCTGCTGCTCAAAACCTTGCAAACTGAGGTTAACAGCAACAGACAAGGCTAATCCAAATCCAAGGGTCAGCAAAATACAGGCTACTGTGACCCACAATAATTGTTTTTTAAGAGAAGGTTGCATTGGATTGCTCATCGTCTACTGACATTGTAGAAGCGATCCAGGCCGCAGCCAATCCCTCTAAACGCGATAGGATGGCGATTGGCTGTTCCTCGGGATTGTAAAGTCTATGCCTACTGATGTGTTGACCGTCTGCCCTTCCCCTACAGAAACGACCTGGGTGATCCAGTCTCAAGGTCGTCTTCAGGGTAAAACTACGATCCCTGGCGATAAATCCATTTCCCACCGCGCCCTAATGCTGGGAGCCTTGGCCTCGGGAGAAACAACCATTCAAGGGCTACTGCTAGGTGAAGATCCCCGCAGCACAGCCCATTGCTTCCGGGCCATAGGGGCTGAAATCTCGGAATTGAATACAGAACATGTCCGGGTACAGGGGATTGGCCTAGGCCAGTTACAAGAACCCACCGTGGTTTTAGATGCCGGGAATTCAGGTACAACCCTCCGGCTAATGTTAGGAATTCTAGCCTCCCACCCAGATCGCTTATTTACAGTCACTGGGGATACTTCTCTCTGCAGCCGTCCCATGGGCCGTGTCATTAAACCGCTACAGCAAATGGGCGCTCATATTTGGGGCCGTCAAAGCGATACCCTAGCCCCGTTAGCCATTCGAGGACAGCAGTTAAAGCCCATCCACTACCACTCACCCATCGCCTCGGCTCAGGTAAAATCTTGCATCATGTTTGCCGGATTAATGGCTGAGGGTCAAACGACCATTACTGAACCTGCCTTATCCCGCGATCATTCGGAGCGGATGTTTGCCGCGTTTGGGGCTGATATCGCCATTGATCCTGAGACCTGTAGCGTTACGGTCACAGGTCCTGCTCAACTCCAAGGTCAAGCCATCATCGTACCGGGAGATATCAGCTCAGCCGCTTTCTGGCTGGTAGCAGCGGCAATTGTGCCGGGTTCAGATGTCTGGATTGAGAATGTCGGGGTTAACCCCACTCGAACCGGCATCCTCGAAGTATTAGAGCAGATGGGAGCCAAGATGACCCTTGCGAATCAACGGACGGTAGCAGGGGAGCCTGTGGCCGATATCCATATCCAGCATAGCCAGCTTCACGGCACCGTCATTGAGGGAGCCGTGATTCCTCGATTAGTGGATGAAGTCCCGATTCTAGCGGTTGCAGCATTGTTTGCCCAAGGGCCTACCACCATCCGAGATGCTGCAGAATTACGAGTAAAGGAAAGCGATCGCTTAACCGCAATGGCGACGCAACTCCAAAAAATGGGAGCCAATTTAACCGAGCAACCCGATGGCCTTGAGATCCAAGGCGGAGCCAGTTTACAGGGAGCGGAAGTGGAGAGTTTTGGTGATCACCGCGTGGGTATGAGCCTTGCGATCGCAGCCCTAAACGCAACGGGATCAACCACCATTCATCGAGCTGAAGCCGCCGCTATTTCTTATCCCAATTTTGTCGCTACCCTGCAGCAGTTGTGGCAATCCTAATCCGGTCTTCCCCCTCCCAAAGGGAGACCGACAGCAGCCATTCAGTATCAGTAAAGCGTTAGGACAAGTCGGCTAAGAGTGAGTCCAGCTCCGACATTCTATCCTGCATACCGACCTCATCAGCCTGGGGAACAGTCTGTTCCCGCAGCTCACCTACTCGGTTCTGAACCTGCTCATCCACCATATTGGGAAGGTTCGCCATCTCTGTTGAGAATTGACTAGAAATCGTCTCCAAGCGATTGCTTAAGTCTTGGAGATGATGTTGCAAACCTTGGAGCTGTTCTTCTTGACCTTGGGTGACGTTGGCATCAATGGTGGGTAGCGCCGTAATCCGGCTTTCTAATTGGCCAATTTGGTCTTGCAAGGGGCCCATCGCTGCCTGTACTTGTTGGTGGAGATCATCTGGGTTGATACCAGAGGGCGTATTCGCTGTTTCTTCTCGCACCACAGTCAGTTGATGTTGGACTTCATTCACTTGATGCTGGGTATTTTCCATGGCCCCTCGGGCAATTTCCATCTCCTCAGAGATGTTCGACAACATCGCGTCCATCTTGACTTTGACTTCTTCAATTTGGCCAAAGACAGGCGCTAATTGCTCTTCCGAGGCCGTTGCCGGGGCTGACTGTTGGCTCTGCTCTGACAGATCAACCACTTGTTGTTGCACGGGGGCTAGCATCGCCTGCAGTTCGGCTCGTAAGGGCTCTAGGTCAGCAGATCCAGATCCCTGCTGGGAGAGTTGGGATACGGCATCTTGGAGGGCAGAAAGTTCTTGCTGATAGCTATCAGCCACATTGGCCGATTCAGCATCGCTGGGAATCTGGCCTTGTAAGGCTTCAATGGAATGGGTCAGATCAATTTGATGTTCTCGCAGTTGGTTCAGTTCCGCTTCAATAGCGCTAATCGCCTCAATCGGCTGGCCCCCTGATGTTTCCATCATTTGTTGCTCTAAGGTGGCTACACTGGCAGATAAAGAGGTAATAGAGACCTTAACGTCGTTGTAATCAGCTCGATCTTGGAATGCAGGTAAGTCTTCGATTTGCGATCGCACCCTTTGAATTTCTGCTCGCAAATCCCGCTTGACTAATGCCATATCTCCGTCAGCATGCTGACGGGTCAGTTGATCGAGTTTCCGGCGATTGAACAAATTGAGACAAACGGACAAGGTAAGAGGAGCTGCTGCAAAAGTAGCCTCTTTCAAGATAAAGGTTGCCACCGTTCCGGCAATGGATAAGCCTGCCACCCCATATTCAACTGCCTGGAGCATTACATTTTGTTTGATGGAATTCTCCAGGGTGTTATCTGAAATGCTATTCAACTCTTGCATACAACCTCCTATCTCAGGATGCTCAACATACCGTTCCCTACACTTAACCGCTTAGCATCAATATTGATCATCCCAAACTGAGATGCAATATTAATAGGCTGGGTAGAAAATTGTTTTTTTATTGTAATTGAGGTAAAACCCTTCTTCCGAGAAAAACTGCCCACCCTTTATCCAAAATCCCCCCTCCATAGCCGACTGAATACCTTACCGCTGCATCCAGTCCTGCCCCTGCCAAGTGGATGGATGCCAATTCTCATCAGGATTTGACGTACAAACCATCTACTACACTCCCATCAGCCTCCTGGACGTCAATTCGTCAAACTTGATGATCTATCAGTCCCAGACTTACTTTCACAAAAATTCATTATTTAAGCACAATACAACTACTGCCCCTTGATACTTGCGGTGAGAGAAACCATGTTGCAACTGTTCAGTACGGGTCTGATCCCCTTGTGGTTAAACACGATAGGGGTGTTATCAAATCAACCAGCATCTCCTCTTACTTCGTTCGATCTGCTCCACATCAACTCTCCTGACGTTGACATTGCCGAGATTTGGCATGATTCTTTGAATCGCTTTTCATCTCAAGGGTTTGCTCCCGCTGCCCAGGGATTTTGGTTACAGACCCAAGATCAGTTATTAGTCA
This sequence comes from Acaryochloris marina S15, assembly GCF_018336915.1. Lineage (GTDB taxonomy): Bacteria > Cyanobacteriota > Cyanobacteriia > Thermosynechococcales > Thermosynechococcaceae > Acaryochloris > Acaryochloris marina_A. Next base: position 5,005,197 of record NZ_CP064923.1, read on the forward strand.
ACCACAATGCCCAACAACCCCTTCCTGCCGCTTCTTTAACCAAAGTGGCCACCACCCTAGCTGCTTTAAAAACCTGGGGACCACACCATACTTTCCTGACCGAAGTTAAAGCAACCGGGCCTGTGGTGAATGGCGTGTTGCAGGGAGATTTAGTCGTGGTAGGAGGTGGAGATCCTCTCTTTGTGGGCCCTGAAGCCACGAGTCTGGGCTATAGCCTCAATCAGATGGGCATTCAAACCGTCTCCGGCAACTTGATTATCTCCGGCAACTTCTGGATGGACTTTCTGACCGCCCCCATGCAAGCGGGAGAACGGTTGCGCCAAGGATTGAACGGGGAAGTTTATCAGACCACCGAAGAGAGTCGCTATACGCCACCTAAAACAACTCAACTAACGACCCAGTTAGCTATTTCTGGAACAGTACAATGGCGTCCATATCCCCCTCAATCCAGACTGCTATTGCGGCATCAGTCTCTCCCCATCTTTGCCTTACTCAAACAGATGAACGTCAATAGTAATAATGCCTTGGCAGAATCCCTTGCCTCTGGCATCGGTAATGGCCCCACCCTAATGGCCCAAGTAACGGCAGCCACTGGTGTGTCTACGAATGAGATCCGTTTACAGAACGGTTCAGGACTAGGGCAGGATAATCGTCTCTCTCCTCGGGCTGTGGTGGCCTTACTCCAAGGAATTCAACGGGAGTTAAAGCCCCATAAGCTCACCCTTGCCGATGTCTTTCCGGTTGCCAAACGTGACCTGGGTACCATTAAAGACCGTCAACTCCCCACTGCAACGATTGTTAAAACTGGAACTCTTTGGAATGTCAGTGCCCTAGCCGGCGTCATTCCGACTCAAAAATTGGGGCCTGTGTGGTTTGCGATTATCAATCGAGGTGAGAATATTGACGGCTTTCGGCAAGATCAAGACCGTATTCTCCAACAACTCACTCAACGCTTAGGCACGGATGCTAAAAGTATGGGGGAACTACGGCCGAGCCGCCCTATGCCTGCCTTGGGTGATCCCCAGCGCAACCAAGTCGCTGCTCGCCGCCAGTAATATAGCGTTGCCTTAGGGAACGATTTCAACTACAGCTTCTCCCCCTTCAACTTCTAAGGTTTGCTCCCGTAAATTACCAGCAGCCTTCGTACCCGTCATGCGCATCCAAGGTTGCAGCTGTTGGTACACAAGCTGGCCTCGGGCCTGGACCGTCTGAGTTGCCATATTCCAGGTAAGCGCCTGGGCTCGCAACTGAGCTTGCTGAGGTAACCCTTGAACCTGGACCTGATCTTGTAGATGGAGCGTTTGAGACGCTTCTAACCTGCCCTGTTTCGCTTGAGCAGAAATACCTTGATATTGAACGTGCAGGCCTCGGGGACTATGCCACTTATCTTCTGTCAGACTCATCACTAATCGGGGACTCTTGATGTGCATCTTAGACTCTGAGGAGCGGATCTCGACGGCTTCATCGAACACAAGCTGTTGAGACGGCAAAAGCCAATTAACGCGTTGAGCTTGGACGTGCTGCCACTTGTTCGATGTGAGGGGCTGATCCGCACTGGGCTGCACCGTCACCCTGGCGGGGATCATGCTGTGAGCAGACAGGGTCTTTTGGCGCGGAAGCCAATTAATTTCCTGAGCTTGCAACTGTAGATTTCGATTGAGCCAAGTGACAGTAACAGCACCTGATAAACGAGATTGCCGGGTCTGGGTAGACGCCTGAAACCGCTGCCCCTTCATTTCAAACTGGGGATGCTGCAGGAGGACCTGCTGTTGAGCCATAAGCTGCCCCGTTTTCGGGTGCCACTGAATACGTTGGCTTCGCAGAGTTGTGCGATCTCGCACATTCTCGACAACGATAGGTCCCTGAAGCTGGATAAAGTGAGAGTATTGATGAACCTGACCATGAGGAGCCTGCAGCGAATAGATCGGTTCTTGCTTGTGATAGAAGGTCCCCTGAATCTGCTTGAGTTGAACTACCTCACCAGCGACCTCAACTTCTTCGGCCCGTAACTGCCATAAGAGCTGCCCAGCAGGATCAGTGCGCTTGAAGATAGCCTGATGCAGAGACGTTTGAGGTTGCTTGGGGACAGGACGCCTAAATATTACAGGTGCACAGCCTGAAAGGATAAGACCAAGCAGGCCAACAAGATAAATATAGGCTCCATATCCAGCGTTAGCACTGACAAAAAAGAGTCTTGTCAAAACACTTGGAGCACATGAGTATTAGTCAAAAGCGGGATCAGCAACTTCTTCCGTCTCGGGCTCTGAAATTGCAATCCCTGATAAAGGACGATACGTATAGCCGGAGCGAGAGGCTTTTTGAATATCGCCTTTAATTCCTTCTAAATCGATGTAGCGATCGGCAACGTTGATCAAACTATCGCTGGTCATAGAGCGTAAGCTAACAACTTCTACTCGAATCCCGCGATAGCTGACGGCATCCACAGCATAAGCTAGGTCGCCATCTCCACTCACTAGGATCGCTGTATCGTAGCAACCCACTAACGACATCATGTCTACGGCGATTTCAACATCCAAATTAGCTTTCTTAGAGCCATCTGGAAGTTGAACCAGTTCTTTCGTAATAACGCGATAACCATTGCGTCGCATCCACAGCAAAAAACCTTGCTGTTTTTCATTCGTCGGATCCACTCCGGTATAAAAGAAGGACCGCAACAAGCGTGAGCCACAGGTCAAACGACACAACAATTTGGTGTAGTCAATCTCAATGCCTAACTGCAGAGCAGCATAAAAAAGGTTAGACCCATCAATAAAAATAGCAATACGCCCACGGTTTTCGAGCACTTGCTCTGCCGAGAACACAGGGTTCTGATCCATATTTGGATTGATAATCATGGAAATTAAAGCCTCGGATATCTAAATAATGCAGGTTTCTAAAATAGATTGACTAAAGTGATGCAGCACCCTTAAAAAAATTTCAAGTGTGAAGAGTAAGTCTAGATAGCAAAACGCTAGGGTGCTGCAGCTTGTAAAGGCTCTAATTTTTGGAACACAGGTTGAGGAGTGCCTAACACTTGATTGGTGGGTAACCCCCCCCATCTGCTATGAATAGCATGTAAGGCTGCCCCATCCTCACCATGGTTAACATTCAAATCAAGCTTGAACCCTAGCTGTTGATAAATCTGTGTACTCAAGTTAGGGGTAACTGGAGTAAGCAGATATGCTGACAGTCTAACTGATTCTAAAACTGTGTAAAGGATCTCATTCACCAAACCCTGCTCACCTTGTTTATAGAGAGACCAAGGCGCTTGCTCGTCTATGAACTGGTTTCCAGCTTTGACAAGACTCAGAGAAATATTACAGGCTTGACTAAAACTTAAGCTTTGGTATGCTTTTGCAACTTGATCTGCCGCATCCCGACCCAGTTGAGCTAAAGGATGATCATCAGGTAAATGTTGAATATTAATCTCGGGAACCCGGCCATCACAATATTTAACTGCCATTTTGAGGGTGCGATTGAGTAGATTGCCTAAGCTGTTGGCGAGATCAGCATTGACTACATCAATAAATCGAGTTTCATTAAAATCACCATCACGACCGAACTCTAGCGCTTTCAGAAAATAGTAGCGAACTGCATCAGCACTATAGCGATCGACCAAGTCGACTGGATCGAGGGTATTTCCCAGACTTTTCCCCATTTTTTGACCATCTTTGGTTAAGAAACCATGACCGAAGACACGATCAGGTAAGGGAAGATCCGCTGACATCAACATGGCCGGCCAATACACCGCATGAAACCGAAGGATATCTTTGCCGATTAAGTGGAGATTGATCGGCCACCATTGACTGAATGCGTTCTCTAAAGTAGCTTCTGCATCTTCTTCGAGCAACGCCGTGACATAACCGAGTAAGGCATCGAACCAGACATATAAAGTATGCTGATCATCAGTCGGGACAGGAAATCCCCAATCTAGGTTGACCCGAGAGATGGAAAAGTCTTGTAGTCCTCGCTCAACAAAGCTGAGGACTTCGTTGCGGCGGCTGGTGGGTTGAATAAAATCAGGATGATCGGCAAAAAATTTAATTAGGTCATCTTGATACTTCGATAGACGGAAGAAATAATTCTGCTCGTCTCGCCACTCCACTGGACGCTTATGGATGGGACAATGCTTTTCTTCTAGAAGATCTCGTTCTTCTTTAAATTCTTCACAACCGACGCAATACCAGCCCTGCTGATGCCCTTGATAAATATCCCCTTTATCCCATACGCGCTGGAAAAACTCGTTGACAATCTGAGCATGGCGAGAACTGGTGGTGCGACTGAAACGATCGTATTGAATATTGAGGCGTTGCCATAGATCTTCGAATCCAGCAACGATTTCGTCACAGTGGTCTTGTGGTGCTTTATCCCTCTGTTCGGCAGTCCGCTGAATCTTTTGGCCATGCTCATCCGTACCCGTGATCAGCAATACCTCATGCCCTTGTAAGCGATGAAATCTTGCGATCGCATCTGCCGCCATCGTGGTGTAGGCACTACCAATATGGGGTAAATCATTAACGTAATAGAGCGGTGTAGTCAGCGCAAAACGCTGGGTTTGGCCGGAAGTCATAGGCTAAGAATAAAAGCATTGTGGTTGCCGACCTCCATCATACATGAGCTATTTATGAACGGAGTTTATACCTAATTATGACGGTTTTAATAGGTATAAGCACATCCTCACCAAGGCAGAGGATCGCCAAACCACCTTCAGGACTCAAGCGTCTTGAGAGAAAGGCTCAATTCTGCCATGCGAGCTGTTTATCAGCTTCAGATTTTATTGCTTTGAACAACCTAAGCTCCGTCCCATCACCGTTCCAATACACCTGATCAAAAATCTGGTGGAGAATGTATAAACCTCGTCCACATTCGCAGCCTGCATCAGGAATATTTTGTGGGGGCGGGGGCATCTTGCACTGATCCGGAGGAGTAAACCCTGCACCTTGATCAGAAATAATCCACCAACCCTGAGAACGGCTGATTGAAAAATGCACAAAGATGGTCTTGTAAGGATCCAACTTGTTACCATGCTTCGCCGCGTTAACTAACGCCTCTTGCAGGCCTAACCTGAGTTCTGCCTCTTCGGCAACAGGAATATCCGCAAGGAGGCAGTCTAAGATTGGACAAAGATATAGAGTTGATGCGAAGCTGACTTGCTGCCATCGATGGGCACTGGGCGGAAGCGAAGAAGCAATCACTCAATTAATCCCATAGCTATGTTCTAGATTGTCTAATGGGGGATACGCCACTGCACAAATTAGATAGATTGAAAAATCGGATTAATGAAGTTAAAAAGCTGCTAATTAATTATTTAGAGATATCTCACCTACTACTAATATAGCTAATAGCCTTAGGATTTACAATATCCGGCCGCTACTACCCCAGCAAGAAATCCAGTGAGAACAAGCATCCCAGCCCAGCTGAAGCGTACTAATCGGGGCTGGCAACATCTCCCCCCGAGAATCTAGCACCTGGACCAATACCAGATAGCCAATTCCTAACAGCAGTGCGATCGCACCGGTAATAACGGCAGTCCACTGGGAGCGATCAAAAGACATAGAAATAGGTTGCCTGCAACTGAGAGGAATCGTTTACCCCCTTCACCGTAACATTCGCAGGCTGGCAGGAAACAGTCAATTCTGAGGGAGCGTCGATTGAGGTTCCGATCGAGGAAAAGCAGACGTGAGCGGAGCCTTCTGAGACCCTTGCATTTGTTGTTCCAAGTCCTGGCTAGAAGATAGCAGCTTGCCCAACCCGTTAATTAAGCGAATTAAATTTTGCCTCACCTCTTCATTGCCGGTAATGTCTTTAAGATCCGAGGTGATTTGGCTGGCATTATCCAAAGTCTCTCGAGCCGATTTCAATGTTTGGCGCAACTCCGACACAGTGGCAGGATTATTCACATCCGTCGTCAAAAGTTTGAGAGTTTCAGAGGCTTGAGCACCATTAGCCGCCAAGGTTTCTAGGTTATCTAACAGCTTGCCTTGTTCAACCCGGCTGAGCAAAGGACTCAAACGAGTCACCACAACCTTCAGCTCTTGGCTCGTCTCTTGCAAGTTCTGCAGGGAGGTAACTAAGGTGCCTTTATTCCCCTTCACCAGGGTATTCACTTCACCCCCTAATTGATTGAATTGTTGCGCTGCTGCCGTCACCGATTCAGCAGCAACACCAAACTGTCGCAGCTGTTTACGGGTATCCAAACTGAGCTGGGTCACACTGCGGGCAGCACGAGACACATCCGTTAGGGCAACCTTCGTATCTTTACTGAGTTGGCTAATATCTTTGGACGCCTGAGATAAATTATTGAGGGTAGCCTTTAAATCTGTACCTCCTAATTGCGTCGCGATTTGCATCGTGGCACGAATGAGTTCCTCCAAGTTATTACCGGAATCCCCTGTCAGACGATCCCCTTGACATAGAATCATTCGAGGATCACAGTCTGGCTCAAATGGACTTAAATCTTCTAAAGAGGCATCACTGAACTCAACTTCAATCGGTCGAAACTCTAAGGCAGCCTGTCCCACAAACCCTGACTGGCTCGTCTCAACTTTTGTTTGTCGAGGAATCAATACGGTACTAGACGTGATTTCTACTTCAACCACCACCCGATTTGCCTGGGGCCGCATTCGCGTAATATGCCCTACCTTTACCCCTCTAAACTTAGCCGGACTACCAATGCTTAACCCTAAAGCATCCGCTAACTCCACTTGCAAAGTGTAAGCTTTACCGCCAAAGTTAAAACCACGCACCCAAAAAATTAAACTCGTTACGAGCCCTAGGCCAAAGATTACTAGCAATCCCACTGTCCCTTCTCGTACCGCTCGCGTTCTCATACTGCCCCTCATCGGTGACGTTAGCTAACTATTATTCGGTGTTCTCGTGCTACAAGTAATCTCCCACCAAGTCCATGGGGCCTTGCACACTTCCACTCATAAATTGCTGTAGATAGGGATTATCCGACGTCTCGATTTCATCCCAAATCCCTTGCCATTGCACTTGACCTTGATAAAGCAGTACCAATCGTTTGCCATTACGGCGAATCGTACTGTTTTGATGGGTAACAATGGCATAGGTCTCACAGCCAGAAGAGCGTTGTAGTTCTAAGATCAAATCTTCGATCATGGTAGAAGCAATGGGATCGAGGCCTGCCGTGGGTTCATCGTAGAGCAAAATTTTAGGATCATCTAAGTCATCATCTGGATTATCCAAAATAGCTCTGGCAAAACTCACCCGTTTCCGCATACCTCCAGACAATTCTGCAGGATAGAGGTGCCCAATACCAGGTAAACCCACCACCTCTAATTTTTTATCGACTAAATCTCGAATACGTTGCCTCGGCAAAGCAGAATTCTGGTACAGGAAAAACCCCACATTCTCTTCAACCGTCAGGGAGTCAAACAACGCTGCCTGCTGGAACACCATACTCATACGAATAGGGTTATCGAAATTATCTAAAGACCCACAGCGGCGTTTTCCATTGATATAGACTTCTCCTTTATCAGGCGCAAGCAAACCCGCAATGATTCTGAGAATCGTTGATTTGCCAGTCCCTGAAGGACCTAAAATCGCCAGTGCATCACCTGGATAAACCGTGAGGTCCGCCCCATTCAACACCACATGTTTACCAAAGGCTTTAGAAATTCCTTTGAGTTCAATTAAGGGCTCAGCCATAAAAAAACAATCAGAGATGCCCAAAGAAACTGCGTCTTGAAGCTATTACCACTGTAATCTACCTTCCTTACCGTAGCCTAGGGAGAAGCTTAAAGAGAGATGAAAAGTGATTTATAGGGGAATGCTAGCAAAGTTTCACATATTGACCGAGTGCTAAGCGCTGAATTCAAGGCTCTATGCCTGAAACCTGAATGAAAAATATAAAAATAGGGCAAAATAGACTTGTGATCTATATTACATAGAGATACTAGCTAAACCTAATTTAGAGGTTTTAAAAGGATAGTTAGTATTGAGGTAAAACTATTTTGAAGACTGTGGTTCACCGGGGGATGACAACGAGTCAATCCACAGACTCAAAATATAGAGGTTAAAGACACTGATGACTATTCATTTGCTTATCCCCCGCTATGGCCAATACTAACCATGTCCGTATGATTAAACGTGGTGTTAATCATTGGAACCAGTGGCGTAAACAAAATCCTAGGGTCAAACCAGATTTGAGTGGTGTAGACCTGAGTGAACAGGATTTAAAAGACATTAATTTAATCAATGCTAATTTGAGTCGGGCTAATCTCAGCTTGGCCAATCTCAGTGGTGCTTTTTTAGCCGGTAGTGATCTAAGTGATGCCTTCTTGAGCGAGGCCAATCTCAGTCGAGTTAATTTCAGCCGAGCAGATTTAACGAAAGCAGATTTGAGTTTTGCCCGGTTACAGGGGGCAACGCTGATTGAAGCAACCCTGTACCAAGCCATTCTCATTGAGGCTTGTATGGTACAGGTTATCTTTCCCTACGCCGATTTAAGACAGGTGAATCTGAGTAAAGCAGACTTATCAGAAGCCAATGGGATTAAGGCTAATTTGACCCAGGCTAAGCTGGATTCAGCCCAATTACAGCAGATCAATTTAAGTCGGGCTTTTATGAGTGAAGCCAGCTTAAAAGGCGCTAACTTAAAAGGCGCTAATTTGAGCAAAACAGACTTGAGTTTCTCTAACTTAAGCTCTGCCCTATTACGAGATGCCAATTTAAGTAAAAGTATTGCGATTGAGGTGAATTTTAGAGGCGCTGATTTACGCAACACTAATCTCAAGAACGGACAATGTGTAAAAGCGAACTTTAGTCGAGTCGATGGTTGTGAAGTAGACCTGTCCTTTGCTAATTTAACAGGTGCCGATCTGAGTGAGGCCGATCTGCAACAAGCGTCACTCAAGGAAGCAAATCTACGGGACACCAACTTAACTCGCTGCCGCCTGTTTGGTACCAATTTTTCCGCGGCTACCCTGACTGGGGTTTGCTTGGAAGATATAAGCCCTAATGCCACCACAACCTTAGTAGATGTTGTCTGTGACTATGCCTATCAACGCAACAATCAGCAGGAACGCATCCCCCAAACAGGTTGTTTTGAGCCCGGGGAAGTGAAATACTTTTTTACTGAAGCTCAAGCCACGCTTACCCTGGGGCTACCTAAGGATGTCCATTGGGCCGCGTTAACTTACAGTCTCCAATGGTTACAAACCCAACCAAGCTGCCAGCCCGTCAAAATTCAGCGGTTAGAACATAATCCAGATGGCACCATTCTGCTGCGATTGACTACCGCAGCAAGCATTGATAAAGAACGACTACAACTTGATCTTTGGCGAGTCTATGAAGAAACATACATGATGCTTGAGCCCGAGGATGGTCAGCCCTTGGCAAAGCCTTTACCCAGCATTGATCCGCAACAATATGGTCATCACGAATCGATTAACCGCTTATTTGATTTCCTAACGCTGATGATGGAGGCTATCACCCCCAACGGAGCGGTGATTAATAACCATGACCTTACGGTCCCTAGCAATGGAACCAATATCAGTCATAGGCCAACATTCCAGGAACTCTCTGCCACTAATCCTCTACTGCAGGGAGAGATGGCGGATACCTTACAACAACCCCATACTCTCTAATTCTTCTATCGCCTGTAGTCCTGTTGGATCTCCAAGCTTGAGTAAGGAACTCTTGGCATCCTCTTGAACACCCAGATCGCCATCACTGAGGGCTTTGATCATGGCTGCAATCGCTTGATCATAGAGATTGCCTGTTACCAGCACTTTGCTCAATTGTCCTAGAGACCAAGCACAGTTACTGCGGACGGGAGCCATGGATTCAGTTTGTAGGGCATGCATCACAGCAGGGATAGCAGCAGCAGCGACATCAGCATCGATTTCGGAGAGTTGTCCCAGAGAACTGGCAGCCCAGAGGCGAACAGCTGAGATGTCATTCTCAAGAGCATCCACTAAAGGGGCAAGGACTCGCTGATCTCGACAATTGCCTAAAGCCCACACAACCCCTTTACGAACATAGCCATTCCAATCTTGATTGAATTGATGGATCAGGGGAAGAACAGCTGTATCACTAGGGTTTCGCCCCAAAGCGTAAGCTGCACTGACCCGAACTAGAGGACAGGCATCAGCTAACAATTGAATCAAATAAGGAATTGCTCTACAGTCTTGCAACTCACAAAATGCTCTCGCTGCGATCATGCGTTGCGTCACATCAGGCGATGCTAAGAATTGCAGCATCTCTTCGACATCTGGCTTTGCCGCTTCTGCCGCAGGATCATCGACTGCGGCCATGTGATCCAGCGGACTTTCTAAATTGTCCTCGTTGTCTAGGAGGCTGAGGTCTTCTTCGTTATACATAACTGTAACTGTACAACACTGATATACCCCTGTTTTAGACAAAACTGGGATTGATTGCAGGACAAGATTAAAGTCATAGTCTAATCGTCTAGACTGATAAGGCAAAACTGAAGCTTAAGAGGACACCATGCGGCTATCTCAAATGCTGTTTGTGACGCTGCGAGAAGACCCAGCGGAAGCAGAAATCCCCAGCCATAAATTACTCTTGCGGGCCGGGTATATTCGCCGAATAGGCAGTGGGATTTATGCCTATTTACCGTTGATGTGGCGCGTGTTGCAAAAGGTGTCTCAGATTGTCCGGGAGGAAATGGATGCGACTGGGGCTCAAGAATGTTTGTTGCCTCAGATCCAACCCGCTGAGCTATGGCAAGAATCAGGTCGATGGGAGACGTATACGCAAGCAGAAGGAATCATGTTTGCCTTCCAGGATCGCCAGGACCGGGAGTTGGGGTTAGGACCAACCCACGAAGAGGTGATTACTGCGGTCGCTAGAGATATGATTCGATCCTACCGTCAGTTACCTTTAAACCTTTATCAAATTCAAACCAAATTCCGCGATGAGATTCGCCCTCGGTTTGGCCTGATGCGGGGACGGGAGTTCATTATGAAGGATGCATATTCCTTCTCGACGGACGAGGCCGATCTCAAAGCTATTTACAGTAAGATGCATGACGCTTATTGCAATATCCTACGGCGATCTGGCTTAGCTTATCGGGCCGTAGATGCAGATTCTGGAGCCATTGGCGGCTCTGGATCCCAAGAGTTTATGGTATTGGCTGAAGCTGGAGAAGATGAGGTTCTCTACACGGAAGATGGCAATTATGCCGCCAATGTCGAGAAAGCAAGTTCTCTGCCCACAGATGCTCAGCCTTCTCCATTTAAAACCTTTGAAAAACGAGAAACACCCGGAACCGATACCATTATCAAACTCTGTGAGTGCTTACAATGTTCTTCCACTCAGGTGGTGAAAACAGTTCTTTATGAAGCGGTGTACGACAACGGTCAGACGATCTTGGCTTTAGTGAGCCTTCGCGGCGACCAGGCGGTCAATGAAGTAAAGTTGCAAAATGAGATGGTCAAATTAGGGGAATTGGTGAAAGGCAAAGCCTTAATTGCTTTGAATGTTGCGGAAGGAGCGACCAAATGGGCTAGCCAACCGCTACCTCTAGGCTATATCGCTCCTGATTTAGCAGATAGCTATATTCAAAAATCCAAACAGGTGCATGGTAAGTTTGTCCGCTTAGTGGACCAAACTGCTGTAGAACTCAAGGATTTCGTTACGGGTGCCAATGAAATTGGGTTCCACACCGTCGGGAGCAACTGGAAAACTGATATTCCTTTACCGGAACAGGTGGTAGACATCCGCACTGCTCAGGTGGGAGATCGAGCCGTACATGATGCTAAACAAACCCTGCAAACAGCTCGTGGCATTGAAATTGGTCATATTTTCCAGTTAGGTACCAAGTATTCCCAAGCATTAGGCGCAACCTATACCAATGAAGCAGGTAAAGAACAGCCGTTAGTGATGGGCTGCTATGGTGTCGGAGTTTCTCGCCTGGCCCAAGCAGCAGTGGAACAGTCCTATGACAAAGATGGGATTGTCTGGCCGGTTGCGATCGCACCGTATCACGCCATCATTATTATTCCCAATGGCAAAGATAGCGACCAGGTTGAAGCTGCTGAGAAACTCTACAGCGAGCTCAATGCCGCAGGCATAGAAGCCTTGCTAGACGATCGGACTGAACGAGCGGGTGTTAAATTCAAAGATGCCGATTTAATCGGCATTCCCTATCGAATTGTGACGGGACGATCCTTGAAAGAAGGCAAAGTTGAGATAGTTGAACGAGCCACCCATGACGCGCATCAAATCCCGTTAGATCAAGTTTTACCCACCCTTAAAGAATATTTAGCGAAAGCCATTTCTACTTAAGGATTCTGTCCTGATTAGCCCCTACTAGAAGTCCCAACCTTTGGAACTTCATCATCTGTAAATCCGTCATTATATGGGCTAATTCTGGGACAATAGTTTTGACATTTGCTGTTATCTAAACTCAAGAGCAGTTATACCAGTTTCTTTAATCGAATAACGTGAGTTAAGGGGTACTATACGGTGTCATTTTGCTAGAGTGTCCACCGGCAAACCCAGATTAAATTCCTTGAGTTAGGCTAGACTTGATGGCCCCCTGTTCTCCCGAACTAGATCGATGTATTCATAGAGGATGAAGTCCAAAAATGGCACAACTACGGTACCAAAGTAGGCGGTTCTGGGGAGGGCTGGTTGGCATCACCTTAGTGTTGGGAGGGTTTGGCTGCCAGCCACAACAGACATCAACAGAAACGAGTCCCTCGCCTACGGTTTCTCCTCAACCGGAACAAACCGATCCTGAACCTGCTGTTGCCAAACCTGAACTGGCGGTTTATTGGATTGCCTATAAAGATCAAGAGCAACTGGTATTAGAACCCACCAAGCTACCACTAGATAATTTAGAGAACGCCACGTCTGAGGAACAACTGACCGCCGCTTTCAAACGGCTGTTGGAGGGACCGGCAAATGCCGACAAAACTAATGCGATTCCTGAAAAGACTCAGCTGAATAGCCTGAAATTAAAAGATGATGGTGTTCGCATTGATTTGTCTAGGGAATTCACCACCGGCGGTGGGACCAAATCGATGCAGGCTCGCCTAGGCCAGATTGTCTACACCGCCAGTAGTCTTGATCCAAAGGAAGCCATTTGGATCTCCATTGATGGAGAGCCCTTAGAGGTTTTATCCGGTGATGGACTCATCGTTTCACAACCGATGACCCGCAAGGAATTTGAAGACAATTTTTCTCTTTAAACAAATCGGTCTTTAGCTGACATCCATGAGTTTATCGGGCCTCTGGGAATCCTATATATAAGCGCTTGGTCTGGGTCTAGATGACTTGACCTTGGGTGAGCAGCATTCTCTACCGTGGGATCAGTTTACGGATCACTCTTGTGCCGCTCATAATAACGATATCCCCATTCTCCATTCCAGAACCAAGTCTATGATGGTGTCTAAAAGCCCCGAAGAAAAAAAGCGGGAGCAGCAGCGCATGCAGGATGTATTAGTCCTGCTACAACATTTAACTGAAAATGAAGAAACCACGATCAAGCTGATTATTGAGTGCCTTTACGATGTGGGGGCCGTTAATTTCATTAATAAAAAGGTTCAAAACGATTCTATAAACCAATTCACTAAGACCCTGGCAGGAATGTCAAAGCCTATCGCTAAACGCTATGGCTACTACTGGTTTAAGAAAAATTGTCCTGAATTAATTGTGAATTGGCTAACGCGGAAAGTCGCTTTCCCTACCCCAAAAGCCAAAACCGTTCAGCCGCAAGAGACGGCCCCCAAGGTTGACCCCGCTCCGATCTCGACAGACAAAGCATTCCCAGCTGATCAAACACCTCCAAGCCAGTTAGACGAGACTTCCATCCCAGAGGAATCGGCCACATCTGCAGGAACGGCTATCCTCCAAGGGAAAGCACCTGGCATATCAATCGCTCCCATGAACGGTGCAACAGACAGGCAAGAAGACCAACCCCAGGTAATAGCCTCTTCTGCTGATGGTTTACAAGCTGAGCCACAATCCTCAGGCAGCGAGAATGCCGTTGATCAGCATCCTCCAAACTCACCCACCTACGGAACAGATACAACACCAAACAAAGCAGCGGAGCCTGAAGTAGAAAGCATCTCTATAAATCCGCTTATATCAGCCGAGTCTGCTGCTCCAAGCGAACCCGAGTTCCCTATAGAGAATCAACCATCATCTGATACTTTGCCAACATCGATGGAGAAAAACATCACCCAAACTCGTCCATTAAAAACTCAAAACAAAGTATTGATGGAGTCGTTTAAGGTTACAGCTTTGCCAACACCAATGGAGCAAAAAACGACTCAAATTCGTCGATTAAAAACTCAAAACAAGGTATTGCTGGGGTCGTTAGCAGGAACAATTTTGGCGGGTGGATTAGCGATTTGGCAATTACATGCCACTCAGCAAAGTGCTTTACAGCTCCACCAATCCACACCGTCATCCATTGTGCCTGCTAGCCAATCCGTAAAGTAAGCGTTACTGATAGCTGTCCAACCAAGGCTGAACATCGATGGCTAGCTTGCGGCCCAACTGGAGAAGTTGGCGCATTTGATCCATCGACAATGGATCATCCTGAGATAGATCCTGCCCCGATCTAGAATCGTTGTTCTGCGCCAACAATTGAGCTTGAGTGATAGCTTGACTGTGATTCAAGAGGGTCATCTGCTCTTGCAGACAACGTAAGTAAAGTTCTTGAGCCCGGTCAAGATGGATATCGAGCTGAAGTTGATGGACCAAATTGAGCAAGGTTTGTAGACGCTGAATCCGATGGGGAGATAAGTCCACCTCAACATGATGGAACAGTTGCCATAACAGACGAAGAATTAAATCTTCGAGTAAGGGGTAGACGGCATCCAGCTTGAGACGACAACCCGCTTGCTCCGCTTCGGTTGCGATCGCAGCGAGTTCTGCCAAATAACTGGCTCCCACCTGGGAGGTTTCTAGCTCTGGATCACTCATCTCCTTTTCTAGCCCTTTAAGGGTATTTAAGGCACGATGGTTAAGGGCAACTTGAGCGGCCGTTAGCAATTCAGGAGGCACTTCCAGGTCATCGTATTGGAAGGCCATCAATACCCCATAGTTATCTCGATAAACTTGGGTATAGAGCTGATTGAGGCGACTTAAGGTCTCTTGGGAGAGGAGAGAGATAATCCGATGACGCTCTTCGGGTAGAAGGTCATGGAGGCCATAGTGCTGATGACCAAAGGTATCGGATATGGCCAACACAATATTAGTGGCACTGGCCTGTTGCAGGGTATTAAACAACTTGGCCTTCATCTCACCATAGTGCTTGCGGCCACTAAAGAGCTGCACGCCACAATGAAAGTCCCAGCCACCTAAATGGAGAACGCAAAACACCAGATGTTCTGATTCAGACGTGACATTGGAGGTGAGCTGCAGTTGGCCAATAGCTAAGGAAAGGGAGCCTAAGCGCTGAATCTGATAATCAACCTGCTCCGCTTGGTAGGAGAAATAGGGGTGCTGTGGGGGATAGGGATTGAACAGCGAGGTGATGGCATAGTGGGCAGCCACAGCCTGTACGTCAATTTGAGATGGAATCACCAGCTGCTGGTATACACCTGCTCCCGTCTCAAATAGATCAACATTGCTGGGGGCTAAAGCCAAGCGCTTTATGAACTCGGGCTCTAGGCTGATCCCAGCGACATCCGCTGCTAAGTCAACCGCACGAGCTGCATATCGGAGAATTTGCACCCCTTCTGGTCGTGAGAGTTCGGCAAAGAACCAACCACAACTGGTATACATCAGCAGGCTATGGCGCTGCATCTCCAATAACCGCAAGGCATCTACCCGCTCTTCTAGAGAGAGTTCATGATTTTGGTGGGTATTGAGGAAGGCTTGAAGGGGATCAGTCCCTGCAGATGGATCGAGCTGCGCCTGTTGAGGGAACTGTCCCATAATCTCGATATAGCGATTCCGGGTTTCCCAGGGATCTTCAAACAGGAGCGTACCCAGTTCTTGATAGATATCGCTAAGCTGATCCCGTAGCCAATCTAAGGCATCTCTTAAAGGACGGCGCCATTTTTGATGCCAAAGGCTGCCTTCTCCACCACACCCACAGTCATCTTGCCAACGATCGACCCCATGACCACAGCTCCAGGCGGTCACAGGTTTGAGCTGAACTTCCCAAGTGGGAGGATGCAGACTCAAGTAATGGGCATAGTTGGTGACGGTCCATCCCAATTGGGGGAAGGTATCGTGAAACGCATAGGCGATCGCTTTTTCCGTATCGCGTTTGTGGTGCCCAAAGGTTTCACCATCTGTGGCAATAGAAATTAGTTGAGACGGCTTGCGATCAGACCGTACCGCCTGCCCCAATCGATTGGCCAAATTCTGAGAACTACTGAGTACCGCATTAAAGCCAATGTCCCGAGAGATAGGGCCATCGTAAAAGAAAATATCGATGTAGCGATCTCGATCTCCTGGAAGGTAACAGCGATAGGGGCGCGTCGGGTCAATCTGCCCCCCACCCACTTCTTCCCAGTCAGGCGTATCGTTGGTATCGCTAGCAATACCAGGTATCGGACGGCAGCGTTGCGCTTGGGAGGGGGCCAAAATAATAAACCGAATCCCTTCCTCAATCAGCACCTCAATGGTGGCCTGGTCGACAGCGGCCTCTGCCAGCCACATGCCCTCAGGGTCCCGGCCAAACCGGGCTTGAAAATCTGCTTTCCCCCATCGCACTTGGGTCACCTTGTCCTGGTGGTTGGCCAAAGGCATGATGATGTGGTTATATACCTGTGCGATCCCATTGCCGTGGCCTTGCAGTCGTTCACAGCTCTTGCGATCTGCCTCAATGATGCGCTGGTAAACCTCTGTATCGTAGGTTTCCAACCAGCTCATCAAAGTGGGACCAATATTGAAGCTGAGATATTCAAAATTATTGACGATGTTGACGACTTCGCCTTGGTCGTTAAAAATGCGAGCAAACGCATTGGGGCGATAGCACTCGTGATAAATGCGCTCATTCCAGTCATGGAAAGGCGCAGCACTCGATTGCCGTTCGATAGTGCCTAAATAAGGATTCTCTCGAGGAGGCTGATAAAAATGACCATGTAAGGTCACATAAACGCCCTCAGCTTTCTCTAATGGATTAGCTTGAGATCGTAACGGAGTAGGGACATCAAAGGTCGCCTTTTCCTGTCCCGTATTCTCAGGAATATAAGAAGTTGTATTCATATCAAAAAAACCGCCGTGGATGAAGAGATTTAGCGTTGATGCGGAATGATTAAGCGCTCGCTTGAAGCTGGATTCCAAACCTGAACATCCAGATCAGTTTGAATAGTGAGGATGCAGCGAAGCCAAAAGAAAAATAATGGATGGGTCCTTTATGTAGTGAAGCCGGACGTAGTATTGATTAGATTCTATGGAGGCAAAGAAACTGCTAACCTGTCTGTGGCTATAACCTAGGCGATCCCATTTGGGAATAGGGGAATTTGCAAGATATCTTAAGAGTTTATTCGGGCATTATGGGTAAAGTCTTTATATTTACTATGGGATCAGCTCGATTCCCACCAAAATGCTCCTGATGACCTCAAACCAATCACCGGGAAACCCAATTTTTCCAAATTGATTTTGATGTACTTGTAAACCCAAATCATCTGCAATTGTGACTCTCAAAAATCGAATTTTTATTGTCTTACTGCTGTTTATCCCTGTCTCCATTGCAGCAGACCTTTTAGAGTGGGGACCGCTCCCGCTGTTTGCGACTTCAGCGCTAGCCATTGTGCCTTTAGCAGCATGGATGGGAGCAGCGACGGAAGAAATTGCTGTAGTTATTGGTCCTTCAGCAGGTGGCCTGCTTAATGCAACCTTTGGCAATGCAACTGAACTGATCATTGCTTTTATTGCACTGCAGGCCGGATTGGTTGATGTGGTCAAAGCCAGTATTACCGGTTCTATTCTGGGCAACTTGCTATTGGTGATGGGACTGTCCATGTTGCTGGGTGGACTCCGCTACAAAGAACAGACCTTTCAGCCCGTTGTTGCTCGTGTCAATGCATCATCAATGAACTTAGCCGTCATTGCGATTCTGTTGCCAACGGCCATTAAGTTCTCGGCAGAAGGCATCGAGAGTCAGGTTCTTCAGAATCTTTCCATTGCCGTCGCCATCGTGCTGATTGGTGTCTATGGCTTAACCCTCCTGTTCTCCATGAAAACCCACACCTACTTGTTTGATGTCGGGGTTGCGGGAATGGAGTCAGAAGAAGAAGAGACCCATGAAGAAGGTTCTAGTAACCTACGACTATGGATTGGTGTGTTGCTAGCAGCCACCCTAGCGGTTGCCGTTGAATCCGAATTTTTAGTAGGTAGCTTAGAAGCGGCCACCGAGCAACTGGGATTGACCCCCCTATTCACCGGGGTGATTTTACTGCCCATTATTGGCAACGCCGCTGAGCATGCCACCGCCGTCACCGTGGCCATGAAAGACAAGATGGATTTGTCTGTGTCCGTCGCCGTCGGCTCCAGTATGCAAATTGCTCTATTTGTGGCACCTGCTTTAGTTTTAGCGGGCTGGGTGATTGGTCAACCCATGGACTTGGACTTTAATCCTTTTGAATTAGTCGCGGTTGCCGTATCGGTATTGATTGCCAATTCCATTAGCTCAGACGGTCAGTCCAACTGGTTGGAAGGAACATTGCTCCTAGCCACCTATGCGGTGTTAGGATTAGCCTTTTATTTTCATCCCATAACCTGATCATCCCTTAAGAATCTGGCGTCACCACATACTCAGACTCAATCGGTTCTAGCCGCCCTGATTGCACCAGCGCTTGGTAAATCATGGCGGCGACTTCTGCCCGAGTCGCATTGGTCTCTGGTGTGAGGAGCCCTGGATCAGGATGACTAACCACAATGCTTTCTTGGGTTGAGGCCGCAATTTTGCCTTTTGACCAATCAGGGAGTTGGCCCTGATCTTGAAAACGCTGCAGGCTAGAGTCTGGAGATGTGGGAATCTCTAGTTCTAGGCCACTCACTAAAGCGACTAGCACCTCATAACGAGGCACAAGCTTATCCGGTTGGAAATCTCCTTCCGGATATCCGCTCATAAATTTCTTATCCACCGCTCCTTCAATGGCGTCTGCAGCCCAATAATCCGTCGCGATATCAGAGAAAGTCAAAGAGCGCTGCCCAGGTTCATCAACAAAAGCCCGTTGAATTTGGGCCGCTAATTCTGCCCGAGTTACCGGCTTGTCCGGCTGAAACTTGCCATCAGGGTAATCCGGAATAATCCCTTGAGCATGGAGCTTCGCAATAAAAGGATAGGCCCAATGATCCTCAGGAACATCAGAAATATCAAGCTGTGAGGGAATCACCTCAGGCGCACCAATACCGCCGATTGCCTCTGTAGGACTAGGAACGACTGCTGTTTGATTGGTGGGCGGCTGTCCAGGCGTATTCGCACCGGCAGGAGCATCCTCGCTAGCAGTAGGAGCACTGGCAATAGGCGAGTTGCCTGGGCTATTGCCAGATTGATTAGGGTTCAGAGGCGAAGAAGATACCAATGGATCAGAAGTCGGTGTTTGAGAAGGTTCCTGCTGATTGCCAGTCACTCCAAAATAAGTAATGGTGCCTAAAGTTGACATGGCGACCAATAAACCAACGGCCTGAACGCGGTTAAGGGGTAACTTATCGCTTAACGCGCCTAAATCACCTGCATTTGCTCCAGAAGAAGAACGGGTTGAAGAGGCTGCGCCTACAGCCACAGGAGCTGGTGCTGGCACAGGAGCTGGTGCTGGTGCAGAGGCAACCTCAGGTTCACCATCACTTTCTAAGGCGGGTATGGACTCAAGTCCATCCGCTTCAGGCATGGCAACACTATCGCCTGTTACCCCTCCTAACGGAGGTATGACAGCAGGGATATCAGCTGCGGAGCTATCTGGTTCAACAGGATCACTGGGATCAGAGTCTGCTTCACTCGTAGGAACTTCTGCCATATCAGAACTGATAAACCCTGCACTGGGCGCTAAAGGCGTTGCCTCACTGTCTAGGGGAGTTCCTGGATCGATGGAGAATGATGAATCCGCTACAGGTAAGTCATCACTCGTAGGAGAATCTTCACCCACTGTTAAGGGTTGATCTTCTGGCGTTGATAGTTCTTCTATCCCAGGTTCCACCACTGGTATTTCAGCACCAGCAGACACATCGACCGCAAAATCAGCCACGGGAGGACTATCGGATCCTGAGAAATCTGTCGTTTCTGGGGTCGAAATTTCTGGTATCACCTCTTCAGGGTGAGCAGGCTCGACTTCATCCGTCCAAGGATCAGGCAGTGGACTCTCGTCTGGCGTGGAATCTAGAGATATGAGCTCTTCAACAGGCTCACTGATGGTTGGAACGTCAGGTGGCTGAATTAGGGTTGGTTCTCCAATCTCTGCGCTCAGTGGGGTAATAGGCTGTTGTGGTTCAGCAGCTTGTTCAGCCCAAGGATCAGAAAGGGTATCTGCTGCACTGGTCGATGCTGCGATGTCTGGGAGACTG
Source organism: Acaryochloris marina S15 (assembly GCF_018336915.1). Taxonomy (GTDB): domain Bacteria; phylum Cyanobacteriota; class Cyanobacteriia; order Thermosynechococcales; family Thermosynechococcaceae; genus Acaryochloris; species Acaryochloris marina_A. Next base: position 5,025,657 of record NZ_CP064923.1, read on the forward strand.
GGGTCTGATGGCTCACCGACTTCAGGATTTAAATCGACAGGCAGCTCACCTGAAGAAGTGGCAAAAGGATCAGACAAAATATCGGCTGACTCTGCTGATGCTGCGGCAGCTATATCGGGCAGATCGGGGTCTGGTAGATCACTGACCTCAGGGGTGAGATCTCCAGGCCTGTCCAAGTCACCCAGGATAGGAGAGCTAAAGTCTGATGGCGTCTCTGACCAGGCATCAAGAGGCTGAGTTCCTTCATCCTCTCCAACTAGTGGCAGTTCAGGCGAATCAGCCGATTCCAAACTATCGCCAATGGCACTCAGCTCTTCTAAGGGTGGCGTTTCTACATCTGGCCCCATCTGAATCATTGTCGTATCGCCGAGAATGGATCCCAGCTCTTCCGGGGCAGACGGGGGTTCAGTGGGTGCCTCAGACCAGGAGTCTAAATCCGGTAGAGAGGCAGGCTCATCGGTGGCAGGGGTATCTCCTAACAGTTCTGACAACGAGTCAAATAACTCGTCAGAAATAGGGCCTGAATCGGCACTCTGAGCACTACTAGGATCCGAGCCTGGTTCTGAAGAAGGGATTCCACCTGATTCAGAGTTCGGATCGTTAGGATTAACCATAATATTGAGCCGTTTTTAGGGTTTAATCTTTGGCAACCATCCTACAGGGGGACTGAAGATGCGATCGCACCTTCGCACATTCTTTTTAGAATTCATGGACACAAATTGTCAGTTTGTAAAGTCATTTGTGAACATTAAAAACGAACGTTAGATTAGGTAATTTGCCCATTACTCTTGACGATTCAGCTCAGTCACTCATTTAATAATCATCATTGCGAGAATAATCCTTAAGGATTGACCGAAGTATGCGTTTGTTTCTGCCCCTCAAAGTACAGCTTCATCTTTTAGTCTTACCCCTCTTTTTATCGGTGCTGAGTAGCTGTGCTGAACGCGAAACGCAGACTCAAACGTCCGCTCCACCTTCACAATCCACGACCGAAAAAACGAAACCTGCCCTATCGAATCAGGACGCAGCCAGTTGGTCAGTCATCCTGACCGATCCAGAAGCTCCGCCTCAAACGTCTTCTCCTGCACCTCTTGGCGCACCGGATGCACCTCCTCAGACTCCGGCATCCCCGAAGCCTAGGGGCGCAGATAAGCCTCCAAAACCGAATCCCAAAAATCAGGCAACCCCTAAACCCAAGGCTCCAAAGCAGAAAGTTGCGTTTTCTCGCACTCCCTATGCGGTTATTGATGAGGCCAAAAAGGATCAATTCAATGTCACAGGGGAGCAAATTTTTAGCAACAGCTATCTCCCCAACCATCAGGTTGATTTCAACGAAGCCGATTTATTAGCGGTCCTGATCAATGTCAAAACTTACTTTGAATCCCATAGTCAAAATGACTCAACGGCATTGCGGGAAGGGATTTTAGGAACGGGTGGCGTCACGATTCAGGATATCCAAGACACTTTGGCCTTTATGATCACTACCCTGGAACAAGATATTGCCCTCCAGCGCCCGTCTCGCTTAAAAGATCCTAATTTCATCAACACCCATTTCCAGGTGGTGAAATGGCAACCCTATAACCCGCAACAACCCGACCAAAATCAGTTGCGAATTACCAAGTATGCCGTTTTTGCCCATCAAGGCTCGCGAACGAAAACCGCAGAATTTAATACTCCTCTTTACCAACTCAAACCAGAGTATGCGGTGGATAAATTCTTCCAAAACTATTCGAAGCAGGAAGTTCTCACAGGTATCTATGAAACTGGAGGCAAGGAACAAGGGAAAGTCGCTCCTCTGGCATACCTGACTCGGCAAGGGTTGGAAGATGCTTTATTACAGGGCACGATTTTGATCCGGTTTGGTGATGGCTCTTCAGCCTACTTCAATGTGGATCGAAACAATGGGATTGCCTATGTGCGCGGACAGCCCCAACGAGAGCAAAAACGCTACTGGTACTTCAAACAAGTGGATGCCATTAAGGGATATGGCCCCAAGACTGCCAAAATCGCGGTGCGTCCCGGTGTAACGTTTGCCGGAGATGTCCTTAATATTGGCCTAGGCAAAATCATCATGCTAGAGCATGATACCGGGGGAACAAAGCAGCTCAATATGGGGGTTCTTGCGGATACGGGTGGGGCATTTTTGCCTAATTTATATCAGCTTGATTTTCTAGCGGGGGTCTTTCCCAGCCATGATCAGTTCAAGCAGCATATCAGCACCCTACCGGCCTATGCGAATGCTTACATCTTGATCAAGAAGAAGAGTTAGCCTGCTAGTTTTTCTCAGTCGCACCTAATGCTTGCAGCTTTTTTTGCACCTTGTTGTAATCCTCTGTTTGGTCTTGAGCCAGATAGAGGGATGCTGCTTTCTGATAATCGGCGATCGCACCTTTAATATCCTTAAGCTCAACCTTGGCCAGACCTCGATTGTCATAGAGAAGGCCCACTCGGGGAGCCAGTTGAATACCCTGGTTGTAGTCTGAGATCGCACCCATGTATTCTTTGAGTCTGTACTTCGACCAGCCCCGATTATTGTAGGCCTCTGCATAATTGGGATCAAACCCCAGGGCGGCTGTGAAATCGAAGATGGCACCTTGATAATCTTGCAGATCATCTTTCGCATTGCCGCGATTGTAATGGGCTTGGACATACTTTGGATTAAGACGGATGGCTTCGGTATAGTCTAGAATCGCGCCTTTGTAGTCTTGTTTTAGATCGGCCTTGGCGGCACCTCGGCTGTTATAAGCACTTGCATACTCAGGATTGATTGCAAGGGCTTGATTAAAGTCACGAACCGCACTGCCATAATTTCCGAGACGATACTTGGCCACGCCACGGTTATCGTAGGCTCTCACATATTTAGGCTTGAGCTTTAGAGCTTGATCGTAATCTGCGATCGCACCTTCGTAATCGGCTTGATTCGATTTTGTCCAACCCCGGTCATGATAGGCTACTTCGTCCTTGGGATTGAGCTTTAAGGCCTGATCGTAATCTGCGATCGCACCGTCATAATCTTTCAGATCGTCTTTGGTATAGCCTCGATTGTAGTAACCCGCTGCATCTTTGGGGTTGAGACGAATGGCTTCGCTAAAGTCTGCGATCGCACCGTCATAATCTTGCTGTTTGTATTTGGCCCAGCCTCGATCGTTGACTATTTTCTCTTCCTTGGGTGCTACGTTGTATACCTTCTGATCTTTGGGCGCTAGGCGAAGCGCTTCGGTATAGTCTGCAACTGCACCCTGGTAATCTTCCAGCTCAGCTTTAGCTAAACCTCGGTTGTGATAAGTCTCCGAATTGCTACCGTCTTCTTGGGTATAGTCGCCCCTATCTTTATGGGTATAGACTTCTGAATTATTTGGATTGAGGCGAAGGCTCTCTGTATAGTCTGAGATCGCCCCACTAAAGTCTTGTTGAGTCTTTTTGACATTCCCCCGGCGAAAGTACGCCAGGGATAGCTTCGGATCTAAACGGATCGCTTGATCAAAATCTGCAATGGCACCAGAGTAGTCTTCTAAACCAGCCTTAGCCAATCCTCTGTTGTTATAGGCGACCGCATCATGAGATTTCAGTTGAATGGCCTGAGTTAAATCTGCGATGGCCCCCGGAAAGTCTTTTTGGATAGACTTTACATATCCTCGGTTGCCATAGGCATCACCATACTTGGGATCGAGTTGAATCGCTTTGGTATTGTCCGCAATTGCGTCCCCGTAATCTTTCAACAAAGCTTTGCTTCTGGCTCGGTTGTAGTAAGCAAGAGCATTTTGGGGATTCAAGCGAATCATTTCAGTGAAGTCGGGAATCGCTTTCTGATATTGTTTGAGTTTATTCAGCGTATAGCCACGGAGATTGTAAGCGTCTGCATAGTTAGGATTGAGCTTAATCGCTTCCGTAAGATCTTCGATGGCTCCCTTGTAGTCTCTCAAATCATCCTTGGCATAGCCACGACTGTAGTAGTTTTCAGCTTCTTTTGGATTAAGTTGAATCGCCTGGGTAAAGTCTGAGATCGCACCCTGAAAATCCTTTTGCCTGTATCTAGCCCATCCTCGGTTGTAGTAGGCCCACTCAAATTTTGGGTCGAGTTGGATAGCTTGATTAAAATCTGCGATCGCATCTCCGTATTGCTGTAATTCAGACTTTGCCCAACCACGACTGTTATAGGCTTTTGTATCTTTAGGGGTGAGCAGAATCGTTTGGGAGTAATCTGCAATCGCCCCCTTATACTTCTTTAACTCAACCTTGGCCTTACCGCGCCGATAGTAAGCCTGGGCATGTTTGGGATCTAGGCGAATCGCTTGTGTGTAGTTTGCGATCGCCTTTTTGTATTCTTTTTTCTTCTGCTTCGCTTCCCCCTGCTGGAAATAGACGTCCGCATTCTGACTCTGAGCAATCGTAGTAGGCACGGTCTGGGCCGATACAGGCTCAACAGCAGGTGTTGCAACCAATATCCCCAAACTTAAAAGCAGAGAATTATTCATAGACCCCCAAACCAAAAATTTTTTATTTTATCGATGAATATATCTTAAACTCTTTCCCAGCTTCGCATCCCCGTACAGTTCGCATACTAAGAAATCACCGTCAGACATTTCGCTCTAAAAAGTGATGGTGTTCTATCGAAAGTTTTCCCCACATTGCCAAACATACTCACTGAACAGCAGTGAGAATTCAGCACATTCTTCGAGAAATATACAGTTCCATCTAAAAAAGGAGGAGGCTTACAGCCCATATTCCATATACAATCCGAGGATAAAATATGGGCTGTAAGTCCCCATAAACCAAAGCTGGCAGCCCCAATACGAGAGACTACCAGACTTAATAAATAGGTTGTAAAAGCAAGACTGTTAGGCAGGCTTTTCTTCAATCACTTGGTCAATGAGACCATATTCCAAAGCCTCATGGGCAGACATGAAGAAATCCCGATCCATGTCTTTTTCAATTTTTTCTAGGGGTTGTTTCGTTCTCGCGGAGTAGATGCCATTCAACTGCTGACGCACGCGAATGATTTCCTTAGCTTCAATTTCAATATCAGAAGCCTGACCACGAGCACCACCAGAGGGCTGGTGAATCATGATGCGGGAGTGGGGAAGCGCTAAACGCTTACCTGGAGAACCCGCAGCAAGTAGAAATGATCCCATTGAGGCCGCTAAGCCCACACAGATCGTCGCAACTTCTGACTTAATGTGCTGCATGGTGTCATAGATGGCCAATCCCGCTGTCACTGAGCCACCCGGTGAGTTGATATAGATGGAGATCGGCTTACTAGGATCTTCAGAATCCAAGTAAAGGAGAAAAGCCACAATTTGATTGGCTAGACCATCGGTTACTTCCTGGCCTAGAAAAATGATTCTTTCCTGGCTCAGGCGGGTATAAATATCCACCCAACGTTCATAGGGACTGCCAGGGATACGGTAGGGAACGCTAGGAACACCAATAGGCATAGTCGATAACTCTCTTTTTGCTACTACTCAGGTTGACTCATTTTTTAAACTGCAGAGGGCATTGGCGTGGGTAATTCTTTTTGGCTAGCCAACACGCGATCAATCAACCCATAGTCTTTAGCTTCTTCTGGGGACAGATAAAACATCCGGTCCATATCTTTGGAAATCTTTTCGGACGTTTGCCCGGTATTTTTCTCCAGGATGTCTAACATCGTGGTTTTATTGGCAATGACTTCCTGGGCTCGAATTTGGATGTCAGAGGCTTGCCCTTGAGCACCACTGCGGGCTTGGTTGAGAACAATAGTGGCATGTCCCAAACTCGCTCGGAACCCCTTCGTCCCCGCTGACAAGATCATTGCCGCAGTTCCCATCGCTTGACCAATACAGATGGTATGCACAGGAGGTTTGATATATGACATGGTATCGCAAATGGCAAAGGCTTCCGTTTCAAAGCCAATGGCATCGCCGCCATACCAAGAGGTACCTGTGGAGTTGATGTAAAAGAAAATAGGTTTATCAGGATCGTCGAATTGCAAGAACAACAGTTGAGCAATAATCAACTCTGTGACATCAAAGCCAACCTGGCGTTTGATATCATCTGAGGAAAATAGGGGCATCCCTAAATAAACAATTCGCTCTTTTAGCAATAGAGACTGTAAATCAGGGGGCGGGGTGCGGTAATAGGCATCGCCGCCGCCACCATAAGGGGCTTGAACTGCTTGAATCCTTGACTCCATTGCCTGACAATTACCTAAAGGTGACAATACTGTTACACTGTAGCAATTTTCTGGCGTTTGAATGGGGGGAAATACCGTACTCCCAGATTGCTGCTGGATGGCTCTAGTAACGATGAAAGGGTCGTGCCTCAAGTAATTGTGGGTTGAGTATACTAGAGGCTCAGCTCAGCTTCTAACCTACCCATGCAATGCCCACTATGCGGTCATTCCAAAGCACACAAGCATGGCAAGATGCCCAACATGCTTCAACGATACCGTTGTCCTGAGTGCCAGCAGACCTTTACTGAACGCTTTGATACCCTTTACTATCGTCGTCAGGTGAGTCCAGAGCAGGTCCGACAAGTCCTCCAAGCCCATGCAGAAGGGAGTAGTCTTCGAGGTATCACTCGGACCAGTGGCCTAGCTTACAACACTGTAGTCTCTCTAGTAAGAGCTGCTAGCCAACGATCTCAGCAACTCCATAATGGCCAAGTGCAAGCCGTTGAAACGGAGGATGTCAGTGCAGATGAAATGTGGTCCTTTGTGAAAAAAAGCAAAAACACTGTCTTCCCCATGAGCTAGAGATGGGTGATTGTTGGATGGCGATTACCTTGGCAAACACAAGCGGCGTGATCCTCTCGTGTCGTGTGGGCAAGCACACCGATTCATTATTGAATGAACTGGTGACTAGCACTGAAGGTAAGACCGATTGCAAGGACTGGAATAGCGACGATTGGGGGGGGTACGAAAGAGTGTTGCCTTGGGAGATTGACCATTACATTGGCAAGGACAGAACTCAACGACTCGAACGCACCAATGGCATTATTCGACAGCACAGTGGTCGATGGCATCGACGCCAGAACAAATTTGGCAAAGTGTGGGCGCAAACCAAAGTCACTGCTCGATTAGTGGTCAGCTATTTCAATTGGATTTGGACACACAGTCGGCTTAAAACAACGGCGGCACAACGTGCTGATCTAGCCTCGCGAGCTTGGCATTGGGATGACATACTCACCTACCCCACAATTGTTTGATGCACGACCGCTGAAAGCGCAATAGATTATTTTGAAGCATCGTAATACAATCTATTTCGCAAAAACTGAATAAAGAACGGCATTGAGACATTGCAGATCTTACAGAGTGCTTAGAAACATTGATATATCAGTATTTCAGCACCCCTTCTTTCTTGAATATCCTTGCATTTACAAAAGACGTTTGAACACTCAGGTTTTTTGTAGCATAATACTACAGAATAATCTATTATGCTTCCAGTGACGATTGTCGCTCCCCACATCGTTTCCGTTTAATGAGTGCATCATGTCTAATCAATGGACCTCGGCAGAACATGCTCTAGGGTATCTAGCTAGGGCAGATCAGTTCCCGCACCGTACAGAAGGAGAAGCAGTCTTGTTGGAACATGTTCCGCAGTCTGCCCAGCGAATCCTGGACTTAGGAACGGGAGATGGCCGCTTGTTAGCACTCCTAAAAATTGACCGTTCTGATGTGAACGGTGTGGCGATGGATTTTTCTCCAACCATGCTAGAGGCAGTTCGGCAGCGATTTGCGGATGATGCCAAGGTTACGATTGTTGACCACAACATGGAGCAGCCCTTACCTCACTTGGAACACTTTGATGGAATTGTCTCTAGTTTTGCAATTCATCATCTGGCAGATGCACGCAAGCGTAATCTCTATCAGGAAGTATTTGAGTTACTGAAGCCTGGAGGCATTTTCTGCAACTTAGAGCATGTTGCATCCCCCACGGCCAAACTACATGAGCAGTTTTTGCAAGCGCTTGACATCGCCCTAGAAGACGATGATCCTTCTAATCAGCTTTTAGATATAGAAACACAACTCAGCTGGTTGAGAGAAATCGGCTTTGAAGATGTGGACTGTTATTGGAAGTGGCTAGAGATGGCCCTACTCATTGGAGTGAAACCGCTATGAAACAGCCGATTCAACGGGTGAGTTCTGGGGCTCCGTGGGAAGCCCAGGTAGGCTACTGTCGGGCCATTCGAGTGGGTGATCAGATCCATATTTCAGGGACAGCCCCTGTGGATGCTCAAGGACAGGTAGTTTCTGCCGATGGTTATACGCAAGCGCATCGCTGTCTAGAGATTATCCAGGCCGCCCTACAAGAGTTGGGAACAGATACCCATGCCGTTGTGCGAACTCGGATGTTTGTCACCGATATTACGCAATGGCAAAAATTCTCCCAGGCTCACCAGGAATTCTTTGGGGCCAACCCACCTGTAACCACGATGGTGCAGGTCAGTGCTTTGATTGATCCAGCCATGCTGATTGAAATTGAAGCAGATGCAGTGTTTCTAGAAGATAGCGCTCATCCAGGAATACTAAAAGCTCATGACTGTCGGGACATGACTGATATTCGCGTTGCAATTGACCACCTTGATGCCCAAGTCATTGAGTTACTCGGTCAGCGATTTGACTACGTTAAAGCAGCAGCAAAATTCAAAACAGATGCCCAAAGCGTCAAAGCCCCTGAACGGCTCAAGAGAATGTTAGAGCAGCGACGGCAATGGGCTGAAACAGCTGGTTTAGAGCCTGACATCATCGAACAACTTTATCGAGACTTAGTGCAATATTTCATTAACGCTGAACTCGATCATTGGCGTTCCTCCCAATAGCACTTAGGTTTCTGCTCGGAGAGTTATCCAGTGACCGGTTGAGCTTGAGAATGGGATAGATTTCGAAGATGATTTTGAAATTGCCATACTAACAGCACAATCACACAAAGCTGAGCAACTAAACCCACCAGGGCACTACTGATCAACATAGGCATCTCAAAATCGCTGAAAGGGTAGCCCAAGAAAGTCCAAATCATCATGGAGGCTGGCATCTGATCAGGCACGATGCGCAAAATCGCCAACATAATCGGTGGAACCAGCATCCAAAGCCCCAGCCCTCCCATAGTCCAGGTATAGGGGTTGCGAATTTTGAGGGCGAAAATCTGTTGGACGACGGCTGTATAAATTAGCAATACCCCGGTCATGGATAAAACAATGATGGCAGCAACGGTAGGATTATCTTTGCCAAACCCCACTAAGAACATCCAAGGGACATAGAGGGCGTTGATGATTAAAAGATTGATTGCGATTGCAACGATTGCCGGACTTTTATCGGCCCAAACTAAATCTCGCAAAATACCTTGAGGCTTTTGTTGAACCCGCAGCCAATCTAGGAGAGATGCCCGTTGAGGACAGAGGGCCAGCATAATGACCAAAATCATACCGAAATTAAACGCATATAGAATCCATGTTCCAGCCATCCCAGTAAAAGTATTGATTCCAGTCGTTCTAGAAGATATGACGAAAAAGCCAATGGCTAATGGTTCTAGGAAGGCCACAATGGCATAACTCTGCCATTTACTCATGACGGTGGTGCCTGGATTACGAAATAAGCGGACTAGCATCGACCAAATAAGCATCGTAGCAATAGCTAATACCACTAAAGTAAAGCCATGGGACAACCATACAGACTGGTTAATTTCTTGCCCAAACCAGCGAATAATAACAGTCTGATCTCTTTGTGCATATTGGTAAGTATCCCCTTGGGCAGACCATTCGCTAATCCCTAAAGGCCGCCAAGTCACTGCCATATTCCAGGCAAAGTAGAGCGGAGATAAGAAGAAAAGGGTTAGTCCTGCGAAAGCTACAGCCACTACAGATTGCTGCCCAACGGCGATAGTCCGAGAGCTACTGAGAAGGCCATACAAAATCGCCAGGCTAAACAAAGCAAAACACCCGGCTGCCAGCATCACATAGTAACTGATCAAGAAAAATACCGGCATACCTGAATTAAGCCCGGCAATGATATGCAAAGGAATTGCAAGCCCAATGGCGATGTAAGGCAAGATCGGCACCCCCAACATTTTGCCCAACAAAATACCTCGGCTGGGACGGGGGCTAAGCCGAATAAAATTGAGCGTGCCGCGTTTTTCTTCTTGATTCAGATCGCTAACCAGGTAGTAGCTCCCTGAAGTGAACAGAGCATAGGGCAAAATCCAAAGCATGGCTTCGGCTAAACCCGCCCAACGTTCAATTATGGGGTTAGAGATCTGCTGGGAAAATACCAGGCCTAGGAGTGTTTGGCCAACTATAGAGATCACAATCGTGGCCGCAATGCTACGGGGCTTTAAGCGGCCTCGAAATTCTCGCAGCAGCTGGGGATTCCAATTGCCGACTCGATTCATTAAGGTGGATGTCATGACGCGACCAGAGAGTTATGAGGTTTGCCGATAGCCCATTTTGATAAAGATATCTTCAAGGCTCTCTTGAGTACGGTGGAAATCGATAATTGGGAAGTTGTGGGAGATTAGCGATCGCAACAACGCAACGATGTCATCATCCGTGCCCGTAAAGGTGACGGCAATTTGATGTTTATCTCGTAAGACTTTGCATTCATGAACGAATGCATGGTCCTGTAGAAAGGTTTCGACAGGCGCTAAATCAGCCACAGTAGAAATAATCAATTGCTGGGTCTGATCTCGGTTGTATAAAGCCCGCAGCTCTGAACTCTCCACCAGTTGTCCCATCTGCATAATGCCGATGGAGGTACAGAAATCTTCCAAATCGCTGAGAATATGGGAAGAGATAAAGATAGTTAATCCTTGCTGTTGTAGGGTCTTTAAGGTTTGACGGAACTGTACCCTAGCCACTGGATCTAACCCGGAAACAGGTTCATCCAACAGCAATAAGGTGGGTTTATGAATAATCGTTCGAGCTAAGCTGAGGCGCTGCTTCATACCCCGAGATAAGGTACTAATCGGGCTATGGCGCTTACTGTCCAGATCGACCAACGCCAACACTTCATTCAATCTGTGGCTGAGGTCTGGTTCTTGCAGATAATACAAACGAGCAAAATATTCTAGATAATCCCAAACCAACAAATCATCGTATAGAGGAAAATCATCCGGCAGGAAACCGATGCGCCGCTTGATATCAGAATTAGGCTGATTTTGAATGAGGGTCTGTCCGCCAATCGCAATATTGCCCAAGGTAGGTTCTTCGGCTGTCGCCAGCATGCGAATCAGAGTGGTTTTGCCTGCTCCATTGGGACCAATCAAGCCGTAAATTTCGCCTTGCTGAACTTGTAGATCCACTTGGCTAACAGCAATGCTATCGCCAAACTGTTTGGTCAATTGCTGAGTAGCAATGACGGGAGGATTGGTCATGTATATACTGACCTTTGCGAATAAGAAAACACTGTCATGATGCCATTATCTTCGCGAATCGAGACCCAAACTAGAGTGATATCAATCACGTCTGTAATACATCAAAGACTGATAAATCAAAGTCAGCAATCGTTTTATCGACACACTGTTAGAGGATGAAATTTCAAACTAGTACTGTTGAGATGAAAGGCATCCGTCTTTCATCTCAACAGGATGGCATCGAGGTAGGGCGAGCATTTGTCTACTTCATCCACGCACGATCACTCCTTCACCTGAATGGAAGATGTTTTTGTCAGTAAGGTATAGAGAGGGAAAAGACTAGGCTCAGACCTCGTTCGTCAGGTGATTAAGCTGTTTCGTATCGATTTATAAGTGCCCATTGAGAGTGGGAGTGTACCTCAGTCAATTCTGCCTATTAGACTCCCCCGTGCGGAGGAGATTGTTCATGGGACTGAAATGAGAGTGCTTCTGTAGACGATTGAGTAACTTAACGAAGTCAGTGGGCAAAGGTGCTTTGACTTCCAGGTCAGTGCCAGATACAGGATGCTTAAGACTTAAACGCCATGCATGTAAAACTTGTCCGGATAAGTTCACCTTCAAGGATCGACCTCGACTATAGAGTGGGTCACCGACAATCGGCCATCCCATCTGAGCACAATGAACCCGAATTTGATGGGTGCGTCCTGTTTCTAGCCGAAATTTGACCAATGCATAATTGCCCAAGGGCTGCAGAATTTGCCATTGCGTAACGGCCGCTTTACCGCCTTTTTCTTCAGGCACCACTGCCATTTTGATTCTATCCGTTGGATTACGGCCAATGGGAAAGTCCATACAACCTATTTCGGTCGATGGATGACCATAGACAATTCCCACATATTCCCGCAGGGCCGTTTTGGCTGCAATCTGGGCCTGGAGGTGTTGATGGGCCTGATCGGTTTTAGCCACCATCATGGCTCCCGTCGTATCCTTATCAAGGCGGTGCACAATACCCGGTCGCTCTACCCCACCAATCCCTGAGAGGGTTGAACCCTGACCATCTTGGCAATGGGCCAGCAGACCATGTACGAGGGTGCCTGTGGCATGGCCAGGAGCAGGATGGACGACTAACCCTGCAGGTTTATTAACGATTAGGAGATGGTCATCCTCAAATAACATCTCCAAATCCATGGGCTCTGGTTCCAGTGCTAAAGGTCTGGGCGCAGGAATGTGAACTTGAATCTGATCACCTATTTGCAGGGCATATTTCTTGGAGGTGCAAATCTTATGATTGATTTGCACATGGCCTTGTTCAATCAGTTTCTGAATATGCGATCGCGACAGCGAATCCACTTGATCAGCCAGCCAGCGGTCAATCCTAGGTGCATCTCCCCCAACAGAAAATTCCAGTTTCTTCATGAGTGGTAAACCTCAGCTAGAGGCGGCGGCAAATATCTAAACCATGGGTATCAGTCCCACAGGTTTGTAGTAAATTGTGCTGGTTAGCCAGTCGCATCAGCGTATTGGTTTGAGATGGACTCGGTTCCCAAGGATCTTTATTCCCATAACAATAGAACGTTTCTATCCCATCCATTCCAGCCTGGGCAGCCGCACTGACCAGTTCCTTCACCGATCGTCGATATCGGGCGGGATGGGCCAGCACCGCCAGTCCACCTGCTTCATGCAGAGCAGTAATCACTTGGTTGGCCTGAGCCTGATGCCCTGCAGGTGCTGAGCCCAATAGATAAGACTGCAATGCAGCATGATGCGGATCGAAGCCATAGCCCAGGATGTGCACTTGCGTCTCAAGGAGTTTAGATGTAATTTCGATGCCGGTCCACAGCTGAGGCAAGGATTGTGAAGGCTGAGCTTGCAATAGTTCTAACGCGCTCCAATAGCCATCAACACTATGGTGGTCCGTAATCGCTAAGCTCGCTAGGCCCGCTTTAATCGCTTGTTGAACTAATTGCTGTGGTTCCAAGCGCCCATCCGAATGGAGGGTATGCAAATGAAAATTATAGGCATGGGGACAACTTTCAGCAGTAATGGACTGAAAAATTTCTTTCAATCGGCCTACATCAGTTTGAAGTGTCTTCGTAACAATCACTAAGCAATTACTAAATGCGATGCTTCCAGATTCCAACTATATCTCAATAATTTTGAGCTGTTCAGAACCAAAACTAGCCAAAGTCATGCAGCATATAGATCTGTGCCAAAAACAAAAAAGTCAGGCACCCCCTTACACTTCAGAGGTAGGTGGCGCTTTATAGATAGGCGTCAAGAAGGCAATTAAGAACCCAACCGAGAAGCCAGCCACATTTCTCAAGATAGGCAACCATTCCGAAGTCCGAGCCAGAACGGGGCCCAGTCCAAAGGAAAAGAAACAAATCCCCCAAAGAGGAGAGAAAATCAACATCCACTGCCAAGCGAAAGTTTGATCAGCCGTGCGAGGGTGAGCCGAGAAACCACAGATAATTCCACCCATCACAGACGTGATCAGCGTAAAAATCCATTGTTCTTGAGGTAATCCGGGTACGACTCGGCAGCCTCCTTGGTTCAAGCAAGTCTTGACGGAGTCGATGGCTTGAATAATCGATTCATCCTCCCCATTCTCTTGCACGAAGTACTGGTTACCGAACCGAGTCTGCAGTTCAACCCAGAAGGTGCGGGGAAGTAATTGATAAACCGAATCACCGACATTGAAATTGAGAATGTTGCCACCCCGGGAGTCAGCCACCAACAGCACGCTATTTTCATCCAAATTCCAAAAATCTTTGATGGCACGACCAGGAGTCCGATCGTACTGGGTCAAAATTCTCAATTTCCAGCCTGTATCTTGCTCAAAAACGTCTAGATCTTTATCTAGCTTGTTTTTCTGAGTGCTAGTTAGAGCCTGAGCGAGATCCACAATAGAGGTGGGTTCTGCAGGTAATAGTTCAGGTGCTTCAAAGGCTTGTGCGGGTGATGCCCTAACCCATATGCCAAAACCCAGTATTAGACCGAGACAGGCTGTGAACACTCGACGAACAAGATTATGATTCATTAGAACTATTGCGTTGGATGTCAAAAGGTGTTAATTGGCAACTAATTAAGTCAATTTTTAACACTTATTTAAGTTACTTATCATAATAATACGAATCCCTGGTCTTTGTCATAGGCATCAATCGTTGGGGATGACACAGCCAAACGCTTAATTGGCAAGAATCAAGGATTACAAAGACTCTTGGGTCAAAATGTTGAAATTAGTATCTAACCCTAGAAAACAGTGAAAATTTGGATGGGTCCTGGGTATTCTATGGCGTATATCCTTACCTAGGCTTTTTAGGTGGTCCCTTGACCGTCAGATCCAAAATTAACAGCTGTTACTCAGGGTTTTTTCAGGTCTATCGGCGAGGATGTAGTGACCTTGAAACTTTTTAGGCTACAGCACAGTCTATAGGTGAGGATGCTTATACAACTTGTTGCTTATTACAAGAACGGCCAGAAAAGTGGCTTGTGAGGTCACAATGGCCTTAGTGAATACGGTTTACCGAATATTCGAATCTCACCAAGCCTAGAAAAATGGCCTAGTATAGAAGAACAAACTCATACTGACTTCGTTTTTAAGCGGCCTATATCAACACTCACTGATTGCATCATTCACTATTAAATTTGAAATTTGATAGTCTTCATGCCAACATCACCTTCTTAAAGGGGGTAGCTCAAGTCCATGTCCAAAACCAAAACTAAGCAACAAGCTATCTCTGTGTCTCCGACAACAGATATGGTTCGTACCTATCTCCATGAGATTGGTCGAGTGCCTTTGTTGACCCATGAGCAAGAAATCGTTTTTGGTAAGCAAGTACAGGCCATGATGGCGCTTTTAGACTTGCAGAAAACTTTATTGGATGAATTGGGGCGTGAACCTTCCTTAGAAGAGTGGGCAGAGAAAGCCAATCTTAGTCCCTCTCAATTGGAACTGTCCCTGCACCAAGGACAGCAAGCCAAGCAAAAGATGATTGAAGCCAATCTCAGGCTGGTCGTTTCTGTTGCTAAAAAGTACCAAAAGCGAAACCTAGAACTCTTAGACCTGATCCAAGAAGGAACCTTGGGATTAGAACGCGGGGTTGAGAAGTTTGATCCAACCCGAGGGTATAAGTTTTCAACCTATGCCTACTGGTGGATTCGCCAGGCGATCACCCGTGCGATCGCACAACAGGCTCGCACCATTCGACTGCCCATTCACATCACCGAAAAGCTCAACAAAATCAAAAAAGCCCAGCGTGAGTTATCCCAGAAGCTGGGTCGCAGTGCCACCCCCGCTGAAATTGCGGAAGCATTGGAACTAGAGCCCAGCCAAATCCGAGATTATCTCACCATTGCTCGTCAGCCTATTTCGTTAGATCTGAGAGTCGGTGACAATCAGGATACCGAGTTGCGAGACTTGCTGGAAGACGACGGGCAATCTCCGGAGCAATTCACGACCACCCAAGCCCTGCGGGATGACGTGAATCAATTGCTGACGGAGTTAACCCCTCAGCAACGAGATGTCTTAATGCTGCGGTTTGGTCTCGACAACGGTAAGGAGTTATCCCTTGCCAAAGTTGGACAACAATTAAGCCTTAGCAGAGAGCGAGTCCGTCAATTAGAACGGCAAGCCCTAGACTATCTGCGCCGTCGCAAAGGCGAAGTGCGAGAGTATATCGCTAGCTAGTCCTTTAATTAGCTAGTCCTTCAATTTCTTTCCATCAACCTCCAGCGCATTATCTGCACTGGAGGTTGATGATGTGGGGCCTTCAATGGAGACAATGCTGGAGAGACGCGGTAGATTAGTGCAGCCCATGATCCTGGAGAGTTAAAACGAATGGCGGACTGGCTATATCAATATCCCCCCCTACTTGCAGGCAAGCTGATCAAACGATACAAACGTTTTCTGGCCGATATTGAATTAGAGACAGGTGAAGTCGTCACCGCCCATTGCCCTAATACAGGTCCGATGACAGGCATGTCTGCCCCCAATAGCCGAGTGCAAATTTCTAGAAGTAATAACCCCAAACGCAAATTAGCCTATACCTGGGAACTGATTGAAGTCTGCGACACCCAACCCACCTGGGTAGGGGTGAATACTCAAATCCCTAATATTGTTGTCAAGAAACTACTACAAGACCGGCTCTTACCCGCTTTAGGTGACTACGATCAGGTCAAATCTGAAGTTCGCTATGGTCAAGAAAAAAGTCGAATTGATTTTTTGCTTACAGGCACCACTCAACCCACTTATATTGAAGTTAAAAGTACGACCTGGGCCATCGGACAGCAAGCTTTATTTCCAGACACCGTCACGACCCGTGGCCAAAAGCATATTCGGGAGTTGATGTCGGTTTTATCCGAAGCCCGAGCTTACTTACTCTTCTTTATTAATCGAGCCGATTGCACAACCTTTGCCCCCGGAGATCAGGCCGATCCAGAGTATGGAGAACTCCTTAGAGAAGCCGTCTCAGTAGGGGTAAAGCTCTTGCCCTGTCGCTTTGAGATTACACCCGAAGGAATTCGCTATTTAGGGTTGGCAACCGTCGAAGAGAAGTCTTTAACAAGATGAACAGTAGTTTTAAATTAGTATGATTGTATTTCGCTGTTTTTTCTCTCAACATCGAATTGATTTTTAGAGGGAAAAGCGAGATCCTCGCCTGAGGATGTTAGGGTAAATACGATTTAGTTGTGGGGTAGACATTTACGATGGTCGATCGCGATCGTCTATTTAGGGACTTACTCAAAAACTTTTTTCTGGAATTTGTCGATCTCTTCTTTCCAAAAATTGCGGTCGCTATCGACCCCAAATCGATTCGATTCCTAGAAGATGAAGAATCCCCTAAACCTCAAGAGCAGGGAGATAATCCTCCTGCCCCTACTGTGCAAGGGGCTAGCTCTAATGTATTAGTGCAAGTGCGATTACGAGGACAAGAATCATGCTTCTGGGTGCATCTAGAGAATTCATCTGAGACGAATATCAAGCTAGAGCGGCGCATTTTTCATACCTTTGCTCGCCTGGACGAAAAATATAATTTACCGATCTATCCCATTATTTTGCAATCTTCAGATACGTCTCAACGTCTGGAAACAAATGGGTATCGGGTTGAGTTTGTCGATCGCAGGGTTTTGGATTTTAGCTTTGTTGCCATTCAACTTCATCGCTTAAACTGGCGTGACTTTTTGCAACGTCGTAATCCAGTAGCGGCAGCACTCATGCCCACGATGAACGTTCAAACCTTTGATCGCCCCGTCGTCAAAGCAGAGTGTCTGAGATTGCTGACCAATTTGCGTTTAGACGCTAAGAAGGTCAAGGTCATCTCTCAATTTATTGAAGCCTTCCTCCATCTCAATGCTGCCGAAGAACAGGTCTTGCAAACAGAGATGGAACGCATGGGCCTATTAGAGCGAGAGCGGATCACTAATCTGCTGACCAGTACGACTCAAGCCAATCAACAGCAAGGGGCCAAACGAGAAGCCCTAAGCCTAGTTTTTCGACTCTTAAAGCGGCGAGTTGGGGATCTGAATCCGGATCTTGAAGGTCAGGTCCGAAGCTTGCCGGTCAATCAGGTAGAGGACTTGGGGGAAGCTCTGTTAGATTTCAACAATGCAGAAGACCTGAAAAACTGGTTACGCGAAAAAACGGCTTAGAGCTGCCCCAAAAACTTATGGGTTTGGGGCACAACCCTAATCTGACGACAAATCTGTTTGAGCTTTCCTTGCCACGTCAACACTTGATTGGGCGTTGGTGGCTGGACTGGGTGTTGCGTAGACAAAGGCGTCACAGGTTGCAAAAAAATCGTCACAGTAGGACTAATGTCGGCAACCATCTGGGCAGCTTTGACCAACTCTGTCCAATCAGTTTGTTCGCTAATAATGAGCTTACAAAACACATCTATGTTGGCTTGATGACACAGCTCCAAGCTTTGACGATGTTGAGGCCAATGAGTTTCACCACTGACGCTCGGTAACTTCAAATCCATGCCCACACTATCCAGATAGGGTAACAGGGGGACAAGGGCTTCAGGATGATGCCCACCCGTTTCTAAATAGATCGGTAATAAAGTCTGTTGCCTGAGTAAAGGCAATAAATCCTGTAGGAATGCCACCTGTAATAGGGGTTCTCCGCCAGTCAGGCTGATGCTGTCATGAATCCCAGGCTGATCCTGCTCTTGAACCCACTCTAGGATCTGGGAAAGGGTGACTGGATTTTGATACTGGGCAAAATCGCGGCAGCCCGGCGTTTTTTCAATTTGACAGCTACTTTTTGGCGTCCAGGTATGGGCACTGTCACAGAAATGACATCGTAGATCACAGCCCCCAAAGCGGATAAAAATTTGACGGGTGCCGACATTCAGCCCTTCCCCTTGAATGGCAGAGAAAATTTCAACTAAGTTGACAGTGGTTGCAGTCTTCATAAAAGCAAATTCTAGGGAAGTAGAGGCCAGCCCAATCGAGTGAAAACACAGGGACGCTCTAAAGTTAGGTCACATAGGATAGCGGATCGGATAAACCGAGTTGGGCAAATGCCGCTAATCGCAATTGGCAGGAATCACATTGGCCACAGGCTTGTGGAGGCGAACCACCGCCATCACTGTAGCAAGACCAGGTCCGCTCCCACGGCACCCCCAGATCGTTGCCCAATTCAATAATGGCAGACTTATGCAAATTGATTAGAGGGGTACAAATTTCGATGGCCTGACCTTCTCGACCGAGTTTGGTCCCTAACCGAAACACCTCTTGCATCGATTGAATAAAGTCAGGGCGACAGTCGGGATATCCCGAATAATCCAATTGGTTGACCCCGATATACACCTGCTCTGCTGAAATAGTCTCGGCATAAGCTAGGGCAAAGCTGAGGAAGATCGTATTGCGAGCTGGAACGTAAGTCACGGGGATATGATCTGCCATCTCTTCAATCGAACGAGACGGTAAGTCAATTTGGGTATCGGTTAAGGCAGACCCACCCCAGAGGGTGAGGTCAAAGGCCACAATTTGATGTTGAGTAACTTGGGCTGATTTTGCGATCGCAACGGCCGCATCCAATTCCTGACGATGACGCTGCTGATAATCAAAGGAAATGGCATAACAGTCAGCCCCATCAGCCTTAGCCTTGTATAAAACAGTGGATGAGTCCAAGCCACCTGACAAGAGGACAACAGCTTTCATATCCCATCCCCCTGAATTTTGTAGTGATTGATCGTAGGTTGGGTGCCTGCCATGGAGAAGTCAGTGAAAAACAAGAGGTGACTATTGGTTGCTCAGGACAGCCCGCCACAGCCACAAGTCCCAGTGACTTATTGTATCGACTTCAGGGATGAGATGGAGCCTACCTACAGCCGCAAGCTCCCATGACAGAACTATAAGATATTGTTAAGCACACTTAACAATAGTAAGCCTCACAAAAGCAGAACAAATCTCTTTTCACAACCATGATGGCGATAAACGCTTAGGTATAAATACTGCCCAATTCCCGTCTAGGAAACGCTTATAGACCGTTCATTTCATATCAACCGTGATCAAATGAGTGATAAAGCATGAGTTTGGGCATACTAGCAATAAGAATTAAAATATGTTAAGTTAACTTTAGTTAACAACCTCAACATCTTAAGGAGCTAAATTCATGTCTTCTGACTTCAACAAAGGCATCATGAAGTTCGACAACGCTGACAACCCCGTCACTGTCGCTCTATCAGCAATCATTATTTTTGGCAGCATCGGCCTCTTGATTGGTTGGAGTCTCGAAACTGCATACCTCGTGGGTCAGCTCGGTTAAGCCTTAGCCACCACCGCAATTCCTGACACTTTGAAGCCTGCTTGGCTTAATGCCTCGACAGCTGAGTGAATGGTTGCACCCGTCGTATAGATATCATCCAGCAGCACAATATTTTTTCCACATTCCTTCTTTGCTAACTCAGACCCTAGTTGAAAGGCTTGGGCAACGTTAATAAGACGGTCTTGTGGCGACAAATTAAATTGAGCAGCTGTAGCTTTTACTCTCACCAAACCATTGAGAGTCAGATTCAATCCTGTAACTTGGCAAAAGCTTTTGGCGATTAACGCCGATTGATTATATCCTCGCTCCTGCTGTCTTCCTTCGTGGAGTGGAATAGGGATAACGATAGATTGCCGATTGTAAGACTGATTTTCTAGCCAAGCGATTCCCAAGAGTTGACCTAAGAGATGAGCAATTTGAGCTTGTTGGTCATACTTGAGACGCCCTAATAATTGCTTCAGCAGACCTTGATAATGCCCCCATGCAATCAGAGGGTGATTGTCTGCAAATGTGAGAGAAACTGTTGCTTGGCAAGTTTCTAATTTGTGGCGACAGTCTGGGCATAAAACGCCAGATGAAAATCGCTTACACATCGTACAGCGCGGCTTCAGGACAAGCTGTTGTAAGGACTTGAGTAAAGCGCTTTTCACCTCAAACACGCCATTTTTGCAGAATGGCAAACAATTGAGTTATACAGCATTGTTTGGGAAGATACCGAGTAGAGTGTCTCTTATCTTACGATCTGGAACTAAAAAGTATCGATATATTGCTTTATAGGTTTAGTGATATCTCCAAGACCTGCAGGTCTTGGGACTAAGATGAGATCGTCTGTTCAAGACCATTTTGTGGAAAGCCTGTACTGGTTAGATAAACAAGAAACTGCTCACTCCCTGCGGGTGGGTGATTCTGCATTAGGACTAGCTGAACTCTACAAGGCCCAAATACCAATTTTGCCCAGTGCAGTCATTGGTACAGTGTCTCTCCAGCAGTTTTGTCAATCGATTGCTTGGTCTTCCCCTTTCTTAGGTGATTTTCCCCATGTGAGTCTGCGCATACAAGCAGAACAACCTTTTCAGCTACAAGCAGTCGCAGAAGAAATCGCCCAAGGATTCGAGCAGACTGCCTTACCCGCGCTGTGGCTACAGACTGTTTCGGTAGAATTGCAGAGTCTATCCAACTGCTGGCGTCTATGCCCATCCTTGACCTTACCGAAACCTTGGGCTCAATTTACTCCTCTCTTGACGGAGATGTTGCCGGTTCAATACTGTTCAGTGACCAACCTTGGCAAAGCTATCAAACAAGCTTGGAACAGTGTTTTTACAGCTCAGACACTCCTGCTAATGCAGAAACAGGCGATTCCGATTGATCAGTTACGATTAGCTCTGTTATTACAGCCAGTCGATTCAGCCCAGGCATCCGGATTTTTAACCGCCACAGAAACCCACATCCAGATTCAAGCAACTCATGGGCTCAGCAACAGCCTGATGACCGGCGAAATCTTACCTGACACCTATATCTATGACCGCCAGGTGAAGCAGTGGCATCGCTATTCTGGACATATCACTAGTGCCTACCAGGCTCCTTTTGAAACGTCTTTAGGGGAGCAAGATTTAGGACAACAGATCCTGGAGCCAACTTCAGGATCTTGGGTTCTGGATCAACCTCAGTTAGAAAAATTACTAGTTTTAGCTCAGGATCTGCCTCCTTTCAATCCTTTGTTACAGGCTGTGGAATGGATATTCCCTGGGAAAGAATCCGAGGCACTCAAAGTTGCAGGTTTATGGCCAGCCATGCCCTTGTCGACCTTAAATCACTCGCTTAAGTCGCAGGAAGACCAAGCCCCATCTTCTATAATCGCAACAGGAGTAGCGGCAGCGGTAGGGCAAGCAACGGCTCCGATTCTCGTCTGTCAAGATCCTAGTCAACTTCAGCCTCAAAACGTGGCCAATCGGATTGTTGTGCTGACACAGGTCATGCCCTCTGATTGGGTTTGGTTGCAAAAGGTTGCTGGCTTAATTTGTACGACAGGCGGACATACCTCTCATGGGGCAATTATGGCTCGTGAACTGGGGTTACCTGCTGTTGTCGGCGTCGCTGCTGCATTGGATACATTCCAGTCAGGGCAAATGGTGTTGCTAGACGGGAATCAAGGCAAGGTCTTTGCTGCACCCTCCTCTAGTTCGCCGGCAAGTTCAGCATTATCTACTCATGCCGAACCTGCGCCCGAGATCAAACTGCAGACCACCCAATTGTGGGTGAACCTCAGTCAGTCCCAACGAGTAGAACGGGCGTTACAGCTACCCGTCCATGGCGTGGGCTTATTACGATCTGAATGGTTTCTGCTAGATATTTGCCAAGGACAATTACCTGGGATTTGGATACAACAACAGGGGGCTGACGCATTTGTCAGCCATTTAAGCCATCATTTACAGTCCTTTGTACAGGCCTGGCACCCTCGGCCTGTGTCGTATCGGTCCCTAGACTACAAACAGGATGCTGCTCATCCGTTACAACCGGCCCACTCAATTTTAGAATTGCGGGGGGGAGCACAATATATGTATGACTCCACCCTCTTCGATCTGGAATTGCAGGCTCTGGCACGTCTTTGCCACCGAGGATATCGCAATATACGCTTGATCTTGCCGTTTATCCGTTCTGTTGAAGAATTTATATTTTGTCGAAATCGGATTCAAGCCGCTCATCTATTGGAGCATCTGCAGGTTTGGATCATGGCGGAAGTGCCTTCAGTGCTGTTTCAACTGCCTGAATATGTCGCAGCAGGGGTGCAGGGCATTGCGATTGGCACTAATGATTTAACCCAGCTGCTCTTAGGCGTTAATCGAGAGAATACCTATTTGACGGAGCGATATGGGGCTGACCATCCCGCCGTCGTTACAGCCCTCTCCCAACTGGTCAAGACTGCCAAAGCGCTGGAAATCCCCTGTTCGATTTGTGGCCAAGCCCCCGTCCAACATCCGCAACTCATTCACCAGTTTGTTGAATGGGGAGTGACGGCAATTTCTGTGGATATGTCTGCAGTACCCGCAACTCAGATTGCGATCGCAAACGCCGAAGCACAACTCAAATCCAAATCTTCCCCATCTTCAGTTATCCAAAAAGGTTGATGGACTGAGATAATGGCAATGGGCGTCCCTAAATACGTCTTCGTTCATTTGTCTTTTCTAAGCCATGCAAACTTACCACTACGCCCTTGCCAGTCAGCGCTATCTCTTTGAAGAAGAGCCCTTTGAAGAAGTTCTCAAAGAACGTCATCGTTACTACAAAGAAAAAAATAAAGAGATTGATTTTTGGGTGGTCATGCAGCCTGCATTTCTAGACCTGCCCGAAATGCAAGCCATCAAAGCCAAGTGTCCTCAGCCTTCTGTGGCGATTGTGTCTACCAATCCGACCTTTGTGACTTGGTTGAAGTTGCGGTTGGAATATGTTTACATCGGCGAGTTTCAGGCCCCTTCAGAAAGCATCCCTGATCCCCTAGCATCTTTAGCTTCCGTATAGTTTTTGGGCTTAAGGCTGCTGATTCAGGTCAAGGGTGGCCCTATGCCGCCTCATAAATCCCCGTAAATACTTTTTCTGCTGGACCCGTCATCAAAACAGACTGCCCTTTGCCATCCCAGCGAATCTGCAAAGGCCCCCCTGGCAGTTCAATCGTCGCTTGAGATTGGCTCTTACCCGTGAGTACTCCCGCCACTAGAACGGCACAGGCTCCTGTTCCACAAGCTAGGGTTGGGCCTGCGCCCCGCTCCCACACCAACATTTTTAGATAGTCAGGGCGCATCACCTGTATGAATTCAGTATTAATGCGTTGGGGAAATGCAGGGTGATGCTCAAACTGAGGACCAAGGGTCTGGAAATCAATTGCCTCTAAGTCTCCAACAAAGGTGATGCAGTGGGGATTGCCCATACTGACGCAGGTCACTGACCAGGACTGTCCTCCCACCTCCAAGGGCTGATTCACGACCGGATCGGTGCCTTGTCCCAAAGTCGTCGGAATCTCTTGGGGCACCAGAAAGGGAGGTCCCATATCCACCTTTACCAGGCCATCGGTCTGCAAGCTAGGGGTAATGGTGCCTGCCAAGGTATGAATTCGATAGGTTATTTCGGTTTGGGGGGGCTTGCCTTCTAAATGGGCTAGGAAGCGGGCTAAACAGCGAATACCATTGCCACACATCTCCGGTTCGGAACCGTCGGAGTTATAGATGCGCATGGTGTAGTCCGTGTCCCCTTCTGGGGGTAAGGCAAAGATAACGCCATCCCCGCCGATACCAAAGTTGCGATCGCACATCCGCACCGCTTGTTCGGGAGTCAAACAGGGTTGAGCTTGGTGGCGATTATCGATCAGGATAAAATCATTTCCCAATCCTTGATATTTTGTAAACTCAACCCGCATCGATATTCCTTAGGCAAAAACAACGTCTTTCTATACTACTCTGGCAATCAGAGAAGTCTATGCCAAGATTTTTATGGGTATCATGGCAGGATAAACCATCTCTATAATGGCTTCACGGATCACCTCCGAAACGCCTAATCTGTTCTTTTATCCCTCTCGCAGCGAAAATAATGTCAACTGAACTTGATGTCAAACTGCCTAGTTTTCGGCAACTTCAGACTCTGATTCAAGAAGAATCTGAAGTGGAGATCAAATTAATCACCAACGATTTACTCGTCGGCAAAGTGCGTTGGCAAGATAATTTCTGTATCTGCTTACTCGATCATTATGATCAGCCGACCATCGTCTGGAAGCAGGCTATCGTCTTTCTCAAACCCAAGCCTTAGGCAATCTTCAGGTGTAAAATTGTGAGATTAAGACGGTAGCTCAGTATAGAATCCACAATATTTAATGGCAAAATAGCCGATTGGTTTGCAGTAAAAGGAAACGAACCATGACCCAGGGGGTTGACAGTCGAAGTTCCCAACCTTATCAGCCGATAGGGGCATATCTAGTGGAAGCGGGGCTAATCACAGATGCCCAAGTAGGGGTAGCCCTCGCGGATCAGAATGTCACGGCTATGCCATTTGGTGAGATTGTCGTGGCTCGAGGTTGGGTCAAAGAGCAAACTGTTGAATTTATTATGCATCGGGTAGTACTCCCCGAGCGGAGCAGCCAAGCAGCATCCGACGGCATGCAAGATTGCTTAACCCATCGCCAGCGACCAGCACCTGGTCAAATCGATCCCCACTCAACAACACCCCAAGCAGGGGTGTCCTGGCTCGGCTAGCGGAACCTAGTTCATCGCCATCTAGACTATGTACTTGTAGACTGCATCCGTTTATCTCTGCATGACTTATAAGAATCTTCGTAGGCTGAGCTTTCTCCTCTTCGCTACAGTAGGAAGCACCCTATCTACCGCCTTATCTGCCCAAGCGTTAGACGTCACTATAACCCCTAAAAAGCCCAGATTGGGCGACACTCTGGCCATTACCGTCAAGCCGGATCCAGGCGAACAACTCACTCAAGCACCCGTCGTCAAAGTGGCGGGCAAAAAACTTCCCGTCTATCCCATCGCGACCAACCGCTGGCGGGCTTTTTTACCCACCATTCCCTTAGAAAAACATGGTCGTCGCAGCCTGGTCGTGACGGGGAATCAACAAGCACGCAACATGGTGCTGTGGATTGGTAAAAAATGGTACCGGACCCAGAGCATTTGGTTACCCCCTGGTAAAGGTTCAGGCACAGACTTTGAATTCGATCGCGTGGATGCCTTTAAAGCCATTGTCTCTCCTAAAAAACTTTGGAGCGGAAAGTTCCTCCGTCCTAATAATGGCCCTCTCACTGCTGGGTATGGAATCAAACGAATTTACAATGGCGATTACTCCGATCCCGATTATCATCGGGGCTTAGATTATGCAGGCTGGGGTGGATCTCCCGTCAAAGCTTCAGCTGCTGGCCAGGTGCGCCTCGTGGGTCGAGAATCTCAAGGGTTCCGGATTCATGGCAATGTCATTGGCATTGATCATGGCCAAGGGGTGAATACGGTATATCTACATTTACGGAATATTAAAGTCAAAGAAGGCCAAATGGTTCGTGCCGGCCAAATCATCGGCACGGTCGGTTCAACCGGTGCGTCGACGGGGCCTCACCTCCACTTTGGGTTAAATGTGAATGGCCAAGCGGTTGATCCAACCCCATGGCTGAAATGGGGTTTGCAATAACAGCGTCCGTTTTTCTCTCTGCGTTCTGATTCAGGGCCGTGATCTGAGAGGATAGGTCTCAGACGGATTGTGGAGGCCCCTAGAAGATTGCAAAAGCTGTTGCGACTGTCCCAGCTCATCGATCGCATCAACGAAGGCGTGGGCAAATTTGCCGTCCTCCTAATTCCGTTGATGATTGCCATTGGGGTTTGGAATACCTTAGGGCGAAAAATAGGCAATTTGATCGGCCAAAATCTGAGTTCCAATTCTTTGATTGAGGGACAAGCCTATCTATTCGCCCTCACATTTTTATTGGGGGCAGCCTATACCTTCAAACACAATGGCCATGTGCGAGTCGATGCATTTTATGATCGCTGGCCGCCCCAGCGACAGACTTGGGTCAACTTCTTAGGGGCAATCCTGTTTGTCATCCCTTTTTGTAGTCTGATGATCTATTACGTCTGGTCCCCCATCATCAATTCTTGGGAGGTTTGGGAAGTCTCGCCGGATGCAGGGGGCTTACCCCGTTATCCCATTAAATCTGTGGTCTGCGTCTTCTTTGTACTGCTCTTACTACAAGGCATTTCAGAAGCCATCAAAAATGGGATCAAACTGAGACGGTTCCGCCTCGGCCAAGACGGAGAAACCGACCATGGACTATAACTGGCTGAGCCTGGCCATGTTTGGGGTCGCCTTAGTCCTGCTGTCGGCAGGTTATCCGGTGGCCTTCACCTTGAGTGGCGTGGCTCTGTTATTCAGCATGTTACCCACAGCCATCAGTTGGGTCGATCCAGAAATTTTGGTAGATCCCAATCTGTTGGCTATGCCTCAGGAAATTTTCGCCACCATGCTGAGCAATACGCTCCTGGCGATTCCCTACTTTATTTTTATGGGGGCCATGCTGGAGAAATCAGGCTTAGCCGAGAAGCTGCTCGAAACCATCGGTATTCTCTTCGGTCCAATTCGCGGCGGACTGGCTTTAGCTGTGGTGTTTGTGGGGGCTTTGCTAGCCGCGACAACAGGCGTTGTAGCCGCCTCGGTCGTAGCCATGGGCCTAATCTCGCTGCCGATCATGCTCCGCTACAACTACAGTAAGGAGCTAACTGCCGGGGTAATTGTCGCCTCTGGAACCTTGGGGCAAATTATCCCCCCTAGCGTGGTGCTAGTGGTGTTAGGGGATCAACTCGGTGTGCCGGTGGGAGATTTATTCCTAGGGGCCTTGATTCCAGGTTTAATGATTGCCGGGATGTTTGCCCTGCATATTATTATTGTTGCCATCTTTAAACCCGAGGCTGCCCCCGCTTTGCCCCTCTCCGTCAGGGAAATCCAAGGGAAAGAGCTCGCGCTTCGAGTCATCAAAGTCTTAATTCCACCCCTAGCCCTGATTTTTTTGGTTTTGGGCAGTATCTTTTGGGGAATTGCAACGCCCACAGAAGCAGGAGCCTTGGGGGCATTAGGCGCCATTCTGCTAGCCTGGGCCAATGGTGAATTTTCCTTAAAGCGGCTGTTTGAAGTATCAGAGTCTACCCTTCGCATCACCAGTATGGTGATGCTAATTCTGATCGGCTCTCGGGCCTTTAGCCTAATCTTTATTGGTTTAGGCGGAAATATCCTGGTCTCTGATGCATTGCAAAACCTACCGGGCGGTGAACTTAGCTTCTTAATCGTCAGTATGCTGACGGTATTTTTGCTAGGTTTCTTTATCGACTTTTTTCAAATCGCCTTTATTGTGGTGCCCATTTTTCGGCCCATCGCCCAATCCTTGGACATGGACTTGCTGTGGTATGGCATTTTGCTTGGGGTCAACTTACAAACGTCGTTTTTAACCCCTCCCTTTGGCTTTGCCTTGTTCTACTTAAGGGGGGTCGCTCCACCCGAAATCAAAACGTCAGACATTTATCGCGGGGCCATCCCTTTTATCGTCCTGCAGCTGATTGTGTTGGTGCTTTTGGTACAGTTCCCGGAGCTTGTAACGTTTTTACCTTCCTTAAAGTCAGCACCAACGGGTGGCGTATAGCTATATTTTTTGCAGGGAAATAAAATTTTAGACCCAGTGATGGCCCATTGCAGATAATTGGGAATACTAAGGGGTAATCGGCAAATCGGTTAAAGTACGTTGCGTATTTATGACCTCAAGCTGCGATAACTTCTAGGACACTCCTGAGTCGATCTGTGAAACAGAATACATATTTTGTAATAAATAGAGCTATGATGGCCCTGACTGTTATTTCTCCACTAGGAGTTTAACCGGTATGTCCCATCGCGATCCTGTTATGAGTGTTCCCGCTACAGCGGTTGATCCAACTCACGCTCTCCTCTCTCCTCAGCAAATGGTTGATCTATTGCAAGGTAAAATCCTCTTGGATGTCCGGTCCCACACCCATTGGGGAGGTGCAGTAACAGCGACCATGTACTTACCTCGGGTGCGATCGCATATTTGGTCTCAGCTCACAACCTACAGTCGCTGGGTGCGATTCTTTCCTGATATTGTCAAAAGCGAAGTGCTGGAGCATGCCTCCCAAACGGCAGGACAAACCCATCGTCTTTATCAGGCTGCCCGAAAAACTTTTTTCTTACTGTCCGTCGATGTAGAAATCTTCCTGAAAGTCTCAGAAAGATTTCAGGAAAATATCAAATTTTCCTTAGAGCGGGGCAGCTTTAGTGACTTTTCCGCTGACCTGACGCTGCAGGACTGTGGTGAGGGCACAATCCTCACCTATTCTGTTGCAGCTACACCACTGATTCCCATGCCGTCTATCTTCATTCAAGAGGCCATTCGCGCAGATCTGCCTGGGAATATGAAGCATATGCGTCAAGCACTCTGTAGCTAAACACTGAGCCAAATTAGCTAGCTTGTTTGACCTTATTAATCCACCCTTGATGGATATCGAGAACCTCTGAGTAGGGAAGATCCGAGTCGAAAACGAGGTCAAATAAAAAGGGGGGAAATTGTTTGGGAAACCAACGATTTAAGAGTCGGCTGACTTGTAATCGCAGAATAAACTCAAACACCAACCATCTATTGCGGGGAAAGGAATAGTCTGATAGCTCTCTTAAGGCATGGACTTCGGGAATTCTCTGGGCTGAAAACTCCGGTAAGGTTTGCGACCAGTTATCTTGGTGTTGATCTAGGAGTTGATTCAAGATCCCCACATCTTGAAGCGCAGAGTTACAGCCCTGGCCAATGGAGGCAGACACTGCATGAACTGCATCTCCAATTAAGAGAATATTTGAGCCTTCATGAAACCGTTGGCACCGGACCGTAGTAATTTTTGCTACGGGCCGCGACAGCAATGCTGCCGCTTCATCCAGGGTCATCAGTGCTCCAAACCGGGGGAAATTCTCCTGCACAAAAGCCAGTACCTCTTCTTTTGTAGTGTATTGGGCGATGGGGCTCTGATCACGCTTAAAGACCAGCACACCATTGAGCTGTGAGTTCCCTTGAGGGACCAACATCATGCGGACGTTGTTGGGTAAATTCCAGGTATGCACTTTGTCCGCAGCTAGCTGAATTCCATCTTCTGGCTGGTTGAGAAAGACCGATTTGTAGGCGTCGGGAATTAAGGTCTGCTCGCAGGGGAAGTTAACCTGTTCAGTCAAGGCCTCTCTCACCTTTGAGCCCGCTCCATCTGCCCCCACAACGACATCATAGGTATGGGAGACGACTTCACCGGCTTGCTCAAATAGAAGGGTTTGCGCGGATGGATTAAGGCCCGTACATCGACAGTCAAACTGCACTACAAACTGATCAGATGAGTACTGGTCTGATAAAAATTTCAGCAAGACTACCACGAGCTGCAGGCGATCAATCATCAAGCTAGGAGTCTTGCGAGGAATGACTCGATTTTTTTTTGAGACTTGATGCATGATCGTGCCATTACAAACCGTGCTTCGATCTGTAACGGCCTTTTCTAGACCGGGTATTCCTCGGAGGGCCTGTCGTCCCCGCTCCTGCAATGAAATCGGAAAGGTTCGATTCTGTACTTGTTGAGTCAGCCTCGGGTCAGAACGCTGCTCAAACACACTGACCCGATATCCGGGTCGTTTTAACAGGTACCCTGCCAACAACAGACCTGCAGGGCCTGCTCCTACAATCACAACATGCTGATCCGCCACTATGCACCTGCTCTAAGAATTCAGAACATGCATCAATTATCTCATTTCACCGAAAATCATTGCGCTATCAGTGAAAAAATGTCCAATGCATTTACGTCAAACACAATTCCGGAGTTGACGAATTCACAACAGGTTGACCCTCGATCACACGATTATCTTGATCCACCAACACTACCTGCGGTTCAAAGCCTTTTATTTCTTCCGACGTTAGCTGGGCATAGGTCATAATAATCACCCGATCGCCACGAGTACCGAGTCGCGCTGCGGCACCATTTAATTCCACAGCACCCGAATCGGCAGGAGCTGGAATGGCATAAGTGACCAATCGTTCACCGTTGTTCATATTCACGACTTGAACTTGCTCGTAGGGAACAATCCCAGCCGCATCCAATAACGTTTGGTCGATACTGATACTGCCCACATACTCGAGGTTCGTTTCTGTGAGTGTGCAGTGATGAATCTTGGAAAATAAAAAGGTGCGATGCATATAGACCATTCTACAGTCAGTCTTTATAGTCCGACTGTAGGTCAGAACACCGATCCTCACCTACGTACTCTAAAATAGGGGGCGGAACCTTGTGTTCGAACCAACGCCTACTTGGGATTCAGGACTATGGCTTCTACCATACCCTTAATCAGTGCTGTGAGCCAGTTTGATCAAGCGATCTGGCAAGCTGAAAATTCCGTTCGACAAACCAGAGAATGGGTTGAGTTTCAATGGCAACGTTTAGGACACTGGGTGTTGGGCAACGAAGCAGCTAACCTGAATACACCGCCTTGGTGGGGCGATATTCTGCTATGGATTGCCCGGGGACTGGCAGTGTTAATTGTCCTCTGGGTTTTACGAACCCTCTATCAGCAACTCAAAGGCTGGCGACGCTGGTTTTCTAAAAAAATTGCCCTGAGCGATGCCATTCAACAGCCTCTTATTTCAGACCTAACTACCGTTCAAGATTGGCTGCAGCAAGCAGTCCAGGCTCAAACTGAAGGGGATTATGCCAACGGCTGCCGTGCCCTTTATATGGCCTTACTGCTGAGGTTAGAAGAAACTGGCTGGATCTACCGCGATCGTGCCTTTACAAACCAGGAATATTTGCGACGATTAGAATCTCAATGGGTTTTGAAGGCTAAACCTACCCGTTTACAGGCAACTTGGCGGCAGATTTTTCAAGTCCATGATGCGTCCTACTATGGAGCTGCATCTGTTACTCCTGAGACTTTCCAGTCTTGTCAGCAAGCCTATAAGACGTTAGATGGAGAATTAGACCAGCCCCATGAGGTCAGTTCATGACCCAAACGGCTCAATCCTCCCCCACCCGTATTACCCCCAGACAAGGGCCGGGGAAACGATGGGTATGGGCAATCTTAGCCGCAGCAATTTTGCTAATTCTGCTGTTTATCAATGCACCCAATCAGCAAGACGGATCAACCTACAGTCGATCCAATAAAGGCTACCGAGGTTGGTATGACTTTATGATCGCACAAGGCTACTCCATCGATCGCTGGCAAAAACCTTATTCTGAGCTACAAGGCCAGAATCAAACCTTGATTCGCATTACCCCCAGTCTAGAGAAAGCCAGGGAGCAAGACCCTTTATGGGACAGTTTTGACTCATGGGTGGAGCAAGGAAATACGGCCATTCTCTTAACCTGGGATGGCTCCGTGACTGCTGCCTCATTTAGTAGTGATCTCACCAGTGAAGCCGGTCCAGTTCGCATTGACACAGCTCGACGTAGAAAAAAGCTGGGTTCTGTATATCAAAGCAGGCTGGATGATGACTATGGCAGTGTGGTGTGGTCACAGTCATTGGGTAAAGGTCAGGTGATTTTTGCCACCTACCCTTGGATTGGGGCCAATATTTATGCGGATCAGCCTGGAAATTATCCCTTTCTGCAACAGTTGGTGCCTGAGTCAGGGACGATTTGGATGGATGAACGGTTACATGGCTATCGCGACAACCCAAATCAGGATGCAGAAGATGCTCGCAAGGCTGAGAATGTCTGGCAGTTTTTTGCCCAAACCCCTGTCGCCGCCATGGCAGCTCAATTGGTCTTGCTGATCTTGATTTGGATTTGGGGACATAATCATCGCTTTGGCTTACCCTTGCGTCTTCCTCAAGAGTCCAAAGACAATAGCCAGCAATATATTCAAGCGCTAGCGGGCACCCTAAATCATGCCCATCAACGAGAACTCGTCCTCACCCAGCTCAGTCAGTATCTGCGACAATCCTTATCCCAACGTTTAGGTCTTACCAATGGGCCGAAAGGGCAATTACCTCCTGATATAGCTCTAGCCAATCAGTGGGCAACATCTACTGGACGGAACGACCAAGAATTATTAGAGTTATTACAACAATCCAGCCAGCAATCCATAACCGATCGGACACTGCTAGCTTGGGTCAATAAAGCCGACGCTATTTTGCAGGATCTCCCTTGAATCAATCCTTTAAACAACTGCAACAGCAGCTTAGCCAAATCGTCATCGGTCAAGACTCTATCGTCGAAGGACTGCTGATTGCTCTGCTGGCAGAGGGACATGTCATCCTTGAAGGGGTCCCAGGGACAGCCAAGACCCTAATTGTTAAACTGCTGGCTACGCTGATTAGTGCAGATTTTCGACGTATTCAACTCACCCCAGATGTCTTGCCAGCGGATATTTTGGGGACTAATATTTTTGATTTCAATAGCAAAAGCTTTACCCTCAGCAAGGGCCCGATTTTTACCCAAATCCTGCTGGCAGATGAAATCAACCGTACGCCACCCAAAACCCAGGCGGCCTTGCTCGAAGCAATGGAAGAGCGGCAAGTCACTTTGGATGGTAAGACCATTGCCCTGTCCAAGCTATTTTGGACGATTGCCACCCAGAACCCCCTAGAGTTCGAAGGAACTTATCCATTACCCGAAGCCCAGTTAGACCGATTTTTGCTAAAGCTAGTGGTCTCCTATCCAGGCAAAGCCGCCGAACAACAGATGCTCCATAATGTCCTCAGTGGCTTTGAAGCGCGAGAGTTAAAGCAAATGCCCCTTAAGCCTGTGATTACCGTTGATCAAGTCCTAGAGGCACGGCAACAGGTGCGTCGGATCCGGGTAGAAGGCCAAGTACTCGATTATTTGCTAGAGCTGGTGATGGCAAGCCGACAACAAACTGAACTGATGTTAGGGGCCTCACCCCGGGCGGCAGTGGGGTGGCTACGGGCTGCCCAAGCTCATGCTTGGCTGGCGGCTCGGGATTTTGTGACGCCGGATGATGTGAAAACGATGGCGGCATCTCTCTTACAACATCGCTTGATCCTGAAACCCGAAGCCCAACTAGATGGTGTATCCATGGATCAAGTGATTCAGACTCTGCTGACCCGCGTCCCTGTACCCCGATGACTAACGCTCCTCAGTCCGAGTTTATTTCTCCCTTTCATCGGCAATCCGATCCGGTGGTGCAACCGCCAGCAAAACCCGGTCCCCCTCAACCCACCGTTCCCCATTTATTGCCAACGTCTCGTCTGTATTTGGTGTTAGGACTGGGACTGCTCATTCCCTTAGGTTTAGCCTGGATCCCAGAAGATGGCATTGAGGTAGGCTGGGTGGCCATGCTCTTATTCAACATTGTGGTGTTGATTGCGACCTGGATCGATTATCAGCGATCCCAACGGTGGGACATTCAAGTCACTCGCCATTGTGACCCTCGTCTATCTATTGGCCGGGATAACCCCATTCACTTAACCGTGACCGTTGGATCTGGCCCTGGCAAAGCCAGACAAGCCCAACTACACCTGAGAGATAGCTATCCTCCCGACTTTCAGGCTGACCAGGATCGACTGATTCTTCAAATCGCCCCACACACCGAAACTGACGTTACTTATCATGTGTTTCCCCCACAACGGGGAGCCTTTCAATGGCAAGGCTTGACCTTACGGCTACTTAGCCCTCAAGGGTTAGCCTGGACAGCTTGGCAAATCCCCATTGAGACTGAGGTGGATGTCTACCCTGACTTAATGGGACTGCGATTACTATCTGTGCGCTTGAGTTTGGAGGCAGCAGGCGGCTTACGTCGACGTCAGCGCACCTTAGGAGGAACCGAATTTGCCGAATTACAAGAGTATAACCAAGGCGATGATCTGCGGCTGATTGATTGGAAAGCCACGGCTCGTCGGGGGCATCCCCTGGTTCGCGTCTGTGAACCTGAGCGAGACCAGCCCCTACTGATTTTGCTAGATCGGGGCCGACTGATGACAGCCCAGGTCGCAGGTCTGAAGCGGTTTGATTGGGCTTTAAATGCCACCTTATCTTTGGCAATGGCGGGTCTACGGCGGGGCGATCGCGTCGGCGTCTGTGTGTTCGACAATGACATTCACACCTGGATCCCCCCACAATCGGGAAATTCCTATCTATCTCGGATTCTGGAACAGGTGTATAACCTGGAACCAGTGATGACGGAATCGGACTATGTGGCCGTTGCCAGTCGGGTGCTCAGCCAGTATACTCGGCGGGCTTTGGTGGTTTTGCTAACGGATATTGTGGATGCGATCGCATCTAGCGAACTCCTAACGGCCATGGCTCGTCTATCCCCGAGATTTTTACCCTTCTGCGTTGCCCTCCGGGATCCCCAAGTCGATAGTCAAGCCCATCAGTCTTTGGCGCTGACCCAAACAGCCAACGATTTACAGGTTCAGCGATTATACGAACAAGCCGTTGCCTTAGACTTACTGCATCAGCGATCCGTTGCCTTTGCCCAACTTCAACAGCAGGGCGTCTTAGTCTTAGATGCCCCTGCCCCTAGCATTAGTGAGCAATTGGTGGATCGGTATCTCTTGCTAAAAGCCCGTAATCGTTTGTAGAATGCAGGGCCTAACCGATCTGAATTAACCGTCTATCTACCGTGTCTTCTGAAGTCGATACTCACCTCCAAATGATGAGCGCCTACACCAAAGGTCGTGAAGCCTTTGAACATGGTTATTATCGAGAATCTGTAGAATCCCTAGTACAAGCCATTGCCTTGGTCAATCGAAACTCCCCCTTGGACGGCGAAATGCAAATGTGGCTGGTGACCGCCTATCAAGCTGCGG
This sequence comes from Acaryochloris marina S15, assembly GCF_018336915.1. Lineage (GTDB taxonomy): Bacteria > Cyanobacteriota > Cyanobacteriia > Thermosynechococcales > Thermosynechococcaceae > Acaryochloris > Acaryochloris marina_A. Next base: position 5,061,082 of record NZ_CP064923.1, read on the forward strand.
GACAACAGCAAGAGGCCATTAGTCTATGCCGAAAACTTCAGATGCATGGTCACTGGGAAACTCGTAAACAAAGCAAGCGGTTGCTTTACATCTTGGAAGCACCGCAGCTGGAGAAGAAGTCAGAATGGCTGACCCAAATTCCTGATTTAAGCGAGGTGAACGAAGAAGATGTCAAAGAACGGATGGGAGTAGGCAACTTCTCACCATCAGTGACTAAACTTCGCCCAACTGAGCCAGAGCCGATTGATTGGAGTCAAGTCGACACCAAAGAAAGCAATATCGTTTGGGTTGCCCTGATTGCACTACTTTTGGTACTAGGGAGCTTGGTGTGGCTGGGGTAAATAACCAACCTATGTCCCTCGCATCAGCTTGGGCACAGCACCGCGTAAAATCATAAAAAATGACGGCAAGATAATATTCAGGCAAAAAATGGGAATGTTAGAGTGACAATAGACTCATCCCAACAACAAGCACGCCCTAGGCGTAAATTCTGACTTGAGTGGGGTGAACGACAAACTGAGTCCCAGATAGCAAACTAGTATTTATCACCAGTGGAGTTGCTAAGGCGTGGATTATTCCCAACCCCATATCTCTTCCAGAGATGTTCAATCTGAAGTCCTACAGTTGAACCAACAATTACAAATGCGCGATCAGTTAGTGGATCAGCTTTCAACTGAGCTGTACCGACTCATTAAGGCCAATCCTGCAGCACTCCCACCAGCCCAGGGGCTAACCCCAGCCGCCCCAGCACTGCCGATGCAAACCTCCCCAGCCCGCCAGAACAGTACAGGGGACTTGACCGCATTGGAATCCCAAATCGAGTTTTATCAAACACAAATTGATAAACGAGATACCCAAATTGCGCATCTACAAAGCTCTTGTCAAAGTCTGAGTGAGCGCAACCAAATGCTGGAGCATGTCATTCAAGAATTACCTGAAGTCTATCGCCAGAAATTTTCCAATCGACTCAATCATGTCAAAACTAAAGTGAAATCTCTGCAGCTGGAAAATCGCAGATTATACTCCGCCTTACAGGATTCTAACTCCCCCTCAACAACCGATAGAATGTCCTTACCTGCTCGCAGCAAAGCCGCCCGAGAACGGACACCCTAATCCCTAGAGTGAATGAAACAAACAGGGGGCGAGATCGGTCAATCCAACTCCCACCTTAGATTCAATCCTAGATAATGTTGTCCTTTCAGTCCTGGATAGAGATTTATTTTCGTGCCAAGACATAGCGCTTTCCTCAATTGTCAGGCAAACTTAGGAAGCAGTAGCCATATTGTTACCTTCCAGTCCAATTTTTGTTGTGAAAAGCCCTAATTATGAGAATATTGGTCACCGGTGGTGCTGGTTTTATTGGATCTCACTTAATTGACCGCTTAATGGCAGACGATCACGAAGTGATTTGTTTGGATAACTTTTATACAGGACGCAAACATAACGTTCTCAAATGGTTAAACAATCCCAAGTTTGAAATTATTCGCCATGATGTAACAGAGCCGATCCGCCTGGAAGTGGACCAAATTTATCATTTAGCATGCCCTGCATCTCCCGTTCACTATCAATATAATCCCGTCAAAACGATTAAAACGAACGTGATGGGGACATTGATCATGCTAGGGCTAGCTAAACGGATTAAAGCTCGATTTCTCTTGGCTTCTACATCAGAAGTCTATGGGGATCCAGAAGTACACCCTCAAACTGAAGAATATCGGGGAAATGTTAATCCCATCGGCATCCGGAGCTGCTATGACGAAGGTAAACGAGTCGCTGAGACCCTAGCCTTTGATTATCATCGTCAAAATAATGTGGATATCCGGGTCGCTCGTATTTTCAACACCTACGGCCCCCGGATGCTGGAGCAAGATGGGCGAGTCGTGAGTAATTTTGTCGTCCAAGCGTTAAAAGGTATCCCTTTAACCGTCTATGGCTCCGGCAAACAAACCCGTAGCTTCTGCTATGTCTCCGATTTAGTTGATGGACTGATGCGATTAATGAATGGGAACAGTATTGGTCCCATCAATTTGGGTAACCCCGATGAATATACGGTGTTAGAGTTGGCCCAGACGGTTCAATCCATGGTCAATCCTGATGCAGCCATTGAATATAAACCTTTACCAGAAGACGATCCACAACAACGTCAGCCGGATATTACCAAAGCTCGAACAGAATTAGGATGGCAACCCACCATTCCGTTAAAAGATGGTTTAGAACGCACCATTGAACATTTTCGAGCTCGGCTTTAGGTAACACTAAAAATTAGAGAATCAACTGCCCTGGGCAGAACATGGCTCTATTTTCCCCTTGACGATGCGCCCTTAAATACATTGCTGGTTATATAGGAGTTTTATATGAAAGTCTGTGTGATTGGAACAGGTTATGTCGGTCTGGTGACTGGCGCTTGTTTAGCTCGCATTGGTCATCACGTCATTTGTGTTGATAACAACGAAGAAAAAGTCAAAGTCATGCAGGCTGGCCAGTCTCCTATTTTTGAGCCTGGTTTATCGGAAATTCTGCGTGAGTCCATTGATGCTGGCAATATTGAGTTCACAACGGACTTAAAGGCTGGCGTTGAACATGGCGACATCTTATTTATTGCTGTGGGCACCCCTGCACTGCCCACGGGCGAAAGTGACACTCGCTATGTTGAGGCGGTCGCCAGAGGCATTGGCTCCCACTTAACAGGCGACTATAAAGTCATTGTCAATAAATCAACGGTCCCCATTGGATCGGGTGACTGGGTCAAGATGATTGTGCTAGAAGGCTTAGCCGAAGCTAAAAAACAGGCTGGAGGTGCCGTCGATACGTCTAATTTAGACAGCAAAGGCTTGTTTGATGTCGTCAGCAATCCCGAATTCCTCCGGGAAGGCTCTGCCGTCTTTGACACCTTTAACCCCGATCGCATCGTCTTAGGGGGGGCCGATCCCAATGCGATCGCAAAAATGCAGCAACTCTACGAACCGATCGTCAAACGACAGTTCGCCGAAGATCAGTCCCTCCCGCCCGTACCAGTAGTTGTCACTGATCTCAGCTCTGCTGAAATGGTGAAGTATGCTGCGAACGCCTTTTTGGCCACCAAAATCAGCTTTATCAATGAGGTCGCTAATATTTGCGATCGCGTGGGTGCTGACGTCGTCCAAGTCGGTAAAGGTATTGGTTTAGACTCCCGAATTGGCAGTAAATTTCTCCAAGCTGGCCTCGGCTGGGGAGGCTCCTGCTTCCCGAAAGACGTTTCAGCCTTGGTGCATACTGCCACGGACTATGGCTATGAAGCCATCTTGCTAGAGTCCACTATCAAAGTGAACCGGCATCAGCGGGTGATCGTGATTGAGAAACTGCAGCAAACCCTGAAGATTCTGAAGGGTAAAACCGTGGGTCTGTTGGGTTTAACCTTTAAGCCCGATACAGATGACATGAGGGATGCGCCAGCCCTCACCCTGATTGATGAACTCAATCGCCTAGGAGCCAAAGTGAAGGCCTATGACCCCTTGCTATCCCAAAGTGGATCGAGTCATGGTCTATCCAACGTCAGCGTAGAAACTGATGTGGAACGTTTGGCCGATCATTGCGACGCACTAGTGCTTGTCACTGATTGGGAAGTCTTTGAAACGCTGGATTATAAGCGGATGGCGGAACTGATGACCCACCCTGTGCTCATCGATGGCCGTAACTTCCTCAATCGCAAGATGCTGGAAGAAGCTGGCTTTCAATATGTTGGCATAGGTCACTAATCCGCAGCCGCATCGAGCTTAAGATCCAACTGGCTCGATGCGGCCATAGCGCGCCTTAAAGGTGAGATGGGGCTGTTCAAGTTGATTGAGCCAGGCCCACATCTGATCGCCTAAGGAAAAATGCCACCACTCTTGTTGATGGCGCTGAAAGCCTACCTTTTGCATGGCTTCACACATAATCCTACGGTTCTGATCGGCTTGCTCGGCAAGCCGTTTTTCGTTGGGTGAGGTTTGAGGATTGGCGGCAAGATCCGCAAAGTAGTGGGGATGCGATCGCGCCGACAATTCATCAATCTCTGACCCCATAAATACAGGTTCGTTAGTTGTCCAATCAAACAGGGTGATATCTACCGCAGCACCCGTACTGTGAGGGGGAGGTGATTTAGGATCCACATTAGGAGGCGCCCATAACCCATATACCTCCTGCCATGCTTCTTCTTTCTGACTGGGCGATAAGGTTTCTGGTTGCCAGCCTTTCTCTTGGAGAACTTGAGCATAGGTGAAATTCACCATAAAGGTCTGCACCGCAATGGGGCGGTAGGCATCAAAGATCATAATTTGCCAGTGGGGCTGAAGCTGCTGGAGATAGCCTTGGGCAGATTGGAGAGCTTCTAGCACACTCTCCCGGAGAAAATAGGGAGAGGCCTGCTCATAGGGGGCACCTAAAACTTGATAAGGGTGAGGAGTTTCAAAGGCAAAGCGATCCTGGGGAATGGGTAGTAGGGTCTCCCCCGATTCAACAATCGGCATTTGCAAATAAGGCTTGCTGATTGGCATACCAAAAACTCAAGCTAGAGGGAATACGCGGATATCAGAACATTGGTGGTGTCTTTAATAAAGGAAATCCGTGCTGAATTTCCCCCATCCAACAATACCCATGGGCTGACAACTCCAACAACAATAGCGAACTCTCCCAATAGATTGCTACCCCGATGACGTAGAGTTTGCAGGCTCTCTAGTTCTCGCCCGTTCACTGGGTAATCCATACCGATTTCTTTTGTAGCTGTCTAACTGGATGTCACCTAAATTGACATCTGATAAATCTGCTCCTCGCCATGAAGTGTGGGCAAAGTCTTTCAGTTCGAGTAAAAGATTGGCAATCACTTGGAGCGTTATCCCCAAAAAGACGAGACAGAGTACACTCCAACCAACCCCTGCCACGAGTTGTTGGACATTCAACAGGCTACTAGCTCGGGTACCACTAAAAAAGCAAAACCCATAAGCCGCACAACCACCGACGGTATAAATTGCTAGGGTGACCAGCCGAGTCCTGGTAAAAGCACTCATTACAACTGTGAAGGCTCCCGCAATACAGGCAGTCATAACTGCAGCCTGAGGATCATTCTTCAGCATGACCCCACCATAGAAAAAGCCTAATAGCGCCCCTATGGTCAGAGCTGCGATGGGCTTTACTCGTCGTCTACGGGGACAAATCGCACTACTGATACCTGCACTAGCTAGAAACCCTAGCAAGGCCATGAGGTAAGGATAGGTTGACACCTCAGCAGTGACTCCCAATCCCCCAAAGAGCATCTGACTCATGGCATAAAAGGCCAGCCCTACAAAATCGATCACGACCAATAGACCGATTAAGATAGATTCAGGACCATAACCTACCCTAGCTCGATCAAAATTGGCCCCTTTTAATTGAGCCAAATCGAAACTACATCCTCGAAGATCAGAACCACTAAAATTGGCCTGCTGTAAATTCTGACCTCGAAAGGAACGATTCCGGAGGTTCCGGTTAGACCACTTGTGTACTTCAGTCATGCAACGATTAAAAATTTGGGGATGGGCAGCCATCTGTTTTAGTTTACTAACCCCTTTGTACTGTTATGGCAGATCACAATGGCAACGTCCGGCCCAAACCCCTCAAATACAGCAATTGTTTGCCGGTATTACTTACCAACGGCAAGTTCATAGTTCTCCTCGCCCCTATATCGTTCATATTGCCAAAATTAATCTCACCCATCCTGGTATTAGATTAATCGCAACCCCAGGGCAGCCTGCAGACGATGACAATGAATTCCATGCCGAACCCACCTCAGCCTTTCTCACCCAATTTCGCCTGCAGTTGGCCATGAATGCAGGCTATTTCTACCATTTCACCGAAAAAACCCCTTGGGATTATGCACCGCATGTTGGCGGTCGGGTGAATGTATTAGGGCAGTCCATCAGCATGGGACAACAATATTCTCCTCCTCAGAAAACGTGGCCTGTCCTCTGCTTTGATCAAAACCAGCAGGGCACAATTGTGGAAACAGGACGTTGTCCACCTGACACTCTCCATGCTGTAGCTGGCAACTATATCCTTCGCCCTGATCAACCACTAAAGTTAGACCCAGATAAACCCTATGCCCGTTCCATCGCGGCATTAGACCAAGCTGGGACAACCCTCTGGCTGATAGTAGTGGATGGCAAACAGCCCGACTACAGTGAAGGAGCAACCCTTGCTGATATTGAGCAACTGATCAAAAAACTTGGAGCTGATGTTGCAATCAACCTTGATGGTGGCGGATCCGCCACCTTAGTAACATCTACCAGATCCGGAGCAAAACTTTTGAATGCGCCGATCCATGGCAAATGGCCCATGAATGAACGGCCCGTTGCTACCCATTTAGGTATCTATGCCTCACCCATAGGGGAAATGGCTGATGCCAAACTAGATTCTGGACAGCCCTGAGTAAACCATCAACTCGAAGTTAGGGAGTATGCCGAAAAACATTCTCCTGTCCAACCTCTAGCTGGGTTTGTAGCCCTGATCGGGATATAGTCTGCTTCAGAATCTGTTTTGCTGGATCAGATTTGAGAACCGTTTGATAGGGTTTTTGGCCTCGATAGTTGCCAGGTGGGTTGTAATTGCACACCCAAATTTCTTGAGAACCAGAGCGAATATTGGCACAACCCACTTCCGTCGTTTTCTGCCAAACCAGCTGAGTATAGTGACCACAGACCCCCGAGCAGCGATTGGTCTCGTAATCATAGTGCTTGATTTCATCCCCCCACATATTCACCACTTGGGTCGGTGACAGTTGTTGGTGAGCCGCCCACGTTAAGTTCTCACCGTAGGGATTATTAGGACGGTGGTAGAGCCGAAAATTATCGTTAGCTAAATGATTAGCCCAGGCTTGGGCATGGGTTGCCAAATCATCCGACCAAGTGAGCGGGGGAATACCCGTTCGCTGACGCCATTGATTATGAGCCTCCAGCATCTCATGTGACCACGTTGGGCGATGAGAACTATGACTGGTAGAGGCTTGGATATTAGATGGGTTGACTGGCTGAGAAGAATGGTCTGTACAAGCTAGCGCAATCGATGTTGCGACACTACCAACACCCACCAAACTAAAAACAAGAAAGAATGAAGAATATAGCTTACGCAGCATAGTAAAACATAAACAAATTAATTGACATAGATGAATTACCTAGCCTAGAGATAATTCAAACCATAAAAAATACCCATATAGAAATAAATAGGCACTAAAAAACATGGCCTATTCTTAAGTTTCATATATTCAATCACTCCAGCAGAATATGGAGTGACCGAACAGAATAGACAATTATTTTTTTCTAAAAGAACAAAAGATTGGCATCGTTTCCTGGAATGGACTCCACCAACGACTGATCAACCCTATTTCTGTGCTCTAAATCCACCAAAAACCAACAGCGGCTATATCCTATATAACTGACGAAGAAAGGAAAATAGTCCAGTAGAAATACCGAATTCTCTAATATGGCTACTTTAAATCCTAAATATTTCCCGGAATTAAAACCATTTCAAAACTATTAAAAAACGGAAAGTACCGCCACAGATCGATCAGCTTCATAGAGAAGAGCAGGAATTTGAGCAACTAATGCCATAAATTATTTGGTTCTATAATTCACATAAAATCTGTGGCATTGAGTAAATGTTTTTCTAATGTGGATTGTGGCAGAGGACCTTGCAAGTGAGACCAAGGTAAAATTTGATCCGTTGACCATTCTTGAAAAACGTAAAAGTCTAAAGGAGGGATTTGCCCTCGAAGTTGCTTAAATGCTCGACGATAGCTCCCTAGGGAATCACCAAAGTGTCGAGTCAGTTCTAATAGATGGGAAACTCGTCTATCACCGCGGGCAAGTAAAGCCTGAATAATTGACCATTTATAGCTTTCAGGCCTAAAGTCAATCCCTTGCGCTCGCAACTTCTTCTGCATCAATTGCAGGGACTTTTTGGCTGTGGGATTCACGCCAAACCACTGAAAGGGCGTATGGGCTTTGGGGACAAAGGTGCTGCATCCTAAGGTTAATCGCAGCCCAGGCACCTCTTTCTTTAACTGCAGCATTAGATCAATCGTCGCTTCGACGTCAGAGTCCATTTCCCCTGGAATACCCACCATCCCATACAGTTTTATACCTTTCAGTTGACCTTCATAGGCATTGGCAGCCGCTTGGTGAATCTCATCATTTTGTAATTTCTTATTGATAATCTGCCGCAATCGCTCAGAGCCACTTTCAATGGCAATGGTAATAGAGCGAGTATCACGCTGAGCAAGCACCTGAGCCAACTTAACCGTCACAGTATTGGTCCGCACGGATGCAATACTCAAACGCACCTGATCTCGGTCTGCATGGGCAAAGTAGTCGATCAGCTGATCAAACTCTGGATGTTGGGTTACAGAGGCCCCTAAAAGGCCAATGCGTTTGGTAACAGCGAGTCCTTTTTCGATTTGGGGGAGTAACGTTTGGGTCGCATCTGGGGTCCGAAAGGGCAGCGTTAAATAGCTGGCTAGGCAAAAACGGCACATTTCTGGACAACTGCGCACCACCTCTACCATATAGATACTTTCCCAAGCCGCCTTGGGGGTGACGACCGTTGAGGCTGACAAGGTATTGCCGCGATAGGTCTGTTTTTGGACTTGGGCTGGCACGTCTGCAGAGTTGGGTTTGATAGTTGCGATCGCACCCTCCGATGCCTGGTATTGCACCTCATACAAACTGGGAATATACACCCCCGGCACTTGTGCCAAAGTCAGCAGCTGGGTAGAACGATCAGCTTGATAAACCGTCTGAAACGTATCCACAAACTGCCCCAGCAACTCTTCGCCATCCCCCAGCAGAATCACATCAAAGAAATCAGCAAAGGGTTCGGGATTCGCAGTGAGCACTGGCCCGCCCCCAAAGACTAAGGGATGGGCCGCAGTCCGGTGCTCACTACGCAACGGAATATCCAAATCCTCCAACATCTGCAAAATATTGGCATAATCCAATTCCCAGGACAGAGAAAAACCCAATAGTTGGGGCTGTTGGGGTAAGGGTTCATGGACATCTGTGAAAAGTCGGCTAACCTGTAGATCAGAGCGTGCACACAGCATGGCCCAAACGACCTGGAAGCCCAAACTAGTAATTCCTACACAGTAAGTGTTTGGAAATGCGAAAATAAGCGGAAGCCTATTGGGTGTTGGCGTTCCTGGTGTAAACAATAATTGCTCTGATTGAAAGATTGAGGTTGACACTTAAACTAGAGACACTTTGAGGTCTAGAAGAGGCTAATGTAACAGTATTTAGGTTTAAACATCTTTACATATGTGTTAGCTCTCCAACACTCTCAGGTAAAAATAGCTTTAATACTATCGTCCAGGTGATGTATCTCTATTAGTCTCATGAATATGGGCAATATTTAGATACTGACTGACAAGGACCCCATCCGTTAATTACGCACATGCCACAATCCCAACCCCAATTGCATTGTCCCAATCTCAGATGTCGAGCAGCCAACTCTGATCGAGATCAGTTTTGCCAAAAATGTGGGACATACTTACCGAAACGCTTCCTTTGGGTTGTGGGCGCTCGTGCAGATAAATTTCAAGTCGGTGACCTGCTAGAAGATCGTTTTTTGTTTCGGGGTCCCAGAGTTGTCTTTGATACGCAACCGGGCATCCCCCTCAAAATGAGTGTTGAGTTACCGGAGACCTTAGTCCCTTACCTAAAACTATTTCCCTATCGCCTCCATCTACCTCAAATTTATACGCTCCTTTCTCTAGGAGATTCAGAACCTTCCCTCATCCTTTTACTAGAGCAAGCTCCCCTGGGCAATGCCGATCTAGATCCGAGTAACCAGGGTGGACTAGCCCTAGGAGCTGGCATGCCATTATTTGACGCTTGGGCAAATGCCCAACCCCTGCGTCAGCTTCATTGGCTCTGGCAGATGGCTCAACTATGGCAACCCCTCCGGATTCAGGGTGTGGCATCGAGCTTATTGCAGCCTGACTTCTTGCGGGTCGAAGGACCGCTGTTTCGATTATTAGAATTAGAAAATGATTTTCGCTTAGAACCCAGCCTGGCTGACCTAGGTTTAGTGTGGCAACAGCTCATCCCGAAAACCGGCGGTAAACTAGCCGACTCCCTAGATGGCCTCTGTGACCAATTAGCCAGCGGTGACATTGAATCAGCAGAAGAACTGCTCGCACAATTAGAAAGCTGGATTGAGAATGTCCACAAAGCCTATCGAGTCAAAATAGATATTGCCACTCGCACGGATACCGGCATGGTTCGCGAGCATAACGAAGATGCTTGCTATCCTGCCGACGGTGCAGTCACTCAAAACTCGCTAGAGCGGATGGCCATTGTTTGCGATGGAGTGGGGGGACATGCCGGTGGCGAAGTCGCATCCGGAATTGCCATCGAAGCCCTACGGGATCACCTCACTCAGTTGCCGATTGATGATCTCTCCCCTGCTGATGTCATCACAGAATTAGAAAATGCCTCCTTTAAGGCCAATGACCTCATTTGCCAGCGGAACGACCAAGAACAGCGCCAAGACCGGCAACGCATGGGAACTACGTTGGTAACTGCGTTATCCCAAACTCACCAAATTTATGTGTCTCATATTGGGGATAGTCGGGCTTACCTGATCACAACCCAAGGCTGTTACCAAATCATGGTGGACGACGACATTGCGTCCCGTGAAGTGCGATTGGGGTATGTCCCTTACCGGGAAGCTCTACTCCAACCCGCTTCCGGATCTTTGGTTCAGGCCCTAGGAATGGCCTCTTCTTCAGTCTTGCGTCCGACGGTCCAGCGCTTCCTATTAGACGAAGACTGTTTATTTCTGCTGTGCTCAGACGGTCTCAGTGATTACGATCGCATCGAGATGATTTGGCGAGAAGAGCTACTGCCACTCCTCCAAGGGGGCACAGACTTAGCCAGCACGAGCAAACGCCTAATCGAATTGGCCAATCAGCTCAATGGTCATGACAATGTTACCGTTGGCCTGGTGCATTGCCATGTAACCCGTCAACGCCAAGGCACCGGTACCACTGGCTTAAACAGTGCGCCAACGGAAGCACCTGCCCCGGCAAATAGCACGGTCGATAACACTCCACCGACGGTCATACCCAAAACTCAAGTCGCCAGCGAAGCACCACAACCCCTGGCCCAGAAAGGTCGGGGAGGTGGATTTGGTTTATGGATTTTGTTGGGATTGCTTTTAGTAGGCGTTGGCGGTGCCGTTGCCTACCAGCTGGGCTTGCTCAAACTCCCTTTTCTGAATTCACCAGTCGCTGATTCTTCTTCATCACCCACGCCCACTACCAACTCACCGGACATTCCCCCACCTCCCCCAGATTTAGCTCAAGCCAAAAAGTTGGATGTCCTCCGATTAGTAGGCATAAATGACAATCCTATTGAGATCTCTATCGTTAAAGATCCGAAAGAACTCTTACAGGGCATTGGCGGAGTGGCCGATGCAGGAGAAGGTGAAGACGCAACGACTGAGTCTTCAGCCCAGCCAATCGCTTTAGGCTCTAAGATTTCCATTCCAAGTGACAGTTTGGTGGTTATTGATGGCATCTTTCCTCCATCCATCCCTACTGCCCCTGATAAGACTGCACCAGAAGCCCCGATCCAGGCCCTGCGAATTCGAACGTGCCAACCGGTAACAGACCAGTCAGAACAAGAAGGGGCAGGTATTCTGACGCCAGAGAAGTTAGATGAAAAACTGGAAAAAGAAGGGGCAGATCCAAGTGCTGATTCAGTCGCGCAACTCATCGATGAAAAGCTGAGTGATGAGAATCCAGACAGTGCATCAACAGCCACAGCATCCTCTCCCCAGATTGGCTGGGTGGATCGATCCCAGCTGGAATCGTTAGTCACAGAAATCATTCCTGCTGGCCAGCTCAATCCGGAACAGCAAAAGGCTTGTACGCCTGCTCCCTTGGAAGGCAAGGATATTCCAGCGGGCGCTCCTATTGGCTCAGATCCAGCCCCATGAGTTATCAGTCTGATGTGCTGGAACAACCCCAAGTTCTACGCACGCTTATTCACACCTATCAGCACCATAAAGTTTGGTCTCTCTTAGCTGCATATCCCCAGAGATCTATCCTCCTCACAGGTATGGGGGCTTCCTACAATGCCCTCTATCCCGCTTGGTTTTACTTAAATCAGCAGGGTAAGACCGCCTTACATCTCGAAACATCTGCTTTAATTCACTACCTTCCTACTCTGCTAGAGGGACCGAGCATTATCGTGGCTGTCTCTCAATCTGGAGAGAGTATTGAAATCCAGAAATTAGTGGAGCAAATTGAATCTCATCGTCATCACAATGCACAGTCCCCTGTGCTGATTAGCGTTACGAACTCCGCCCAAAATACGTTGGCAGACCATAGCGATGTTGCTTTGCCCACTGCAGCCGGCCCAGAAGTGGGTATTGCGACAAAAACCTATACCAGTTCGATGTTAGTGCTTCACTTTATCGCCAGGGCATTAGTCGGTCAGCTGCAACCTCAAGATTTTGAGTACGGGGATGCGATCGCATCCCATACCCAAACCTTTCTGAAAGAAAGTCAAACCGACATTTCCACAGCGTTTAATACCCTAAAAGCGAGTACCTATATCAGCATTATTGGCCGTGGTCCGGCCTTGGCAACCGCAAACAATGCCGCCTTGATGCTCAAAGAAGGGGTTCGCTTACCTGCTGAGGGCTATTCAGGGGGTCAGTTTCGCCATGGCCCCAGAGAAATGATCGTTCCTCAGATTGGCTCGATCGTCTTAACCAGCCCTGATACCACTCTGGGCATCAATCAACGCCTTGCATCCGATATTTTAGATTATGGGGGGCAAGTGGTTTGTATCGGCCAGCCCACCGTAGGTACAACCCATATTTCACTGCCCGAGATTGAGGACGTTTTCCTTCATCCCCTGTTAGAAATTTTGCCCATTCAGCTATTGGTTGCCCAGTTGGCGAATCAACAGAATATGACACCTGGAGAATTTCGCTGGTCTGGAAAAGTCGTTGATCAGGAATAGTCCTTAAAAAATAAACGCCCCCAAATGTTTGGAGGCGCTTATTAAATCTCAAGTCGTTCAGCAATTAAATCTGCCAAGCTTAGCTCAAGCCTGCACAGAGATGCTCAAAATAGGGGCTCATCTCACGTCCTGCTGCAGGACCCACTACTTCACTGGCAACCTCATTCATGGCCCGAATGGCCTTGATAGTCGCAGTGAGAGACACGCCCAAAGCTAGGTATGTTTCTTTGAGACCATTCAGCACTCGCTCATCCAAAATGGCCGTATCACCAGCAACCATTGCGTAGGTTGCATAGCGAAGATAAAAATCTAGATCCCGTACACATGCCGCATAACGACGGGTCGTTGGCAAAGCATCGCTACCCGATACATCCAAGGATTTAGCAACCGCCTCTTTGACAATTTCTGCTGCGTTGTCGCGGATGATAGCAGCGGCCTCAACTCTCGGTTCATCAATTTGGAAGCTATGCTTGAGCTGCTGTAAAGCACCACCATCAATGTATTTGCCTTGAAGGTCAAATGAGGTAATCACAGAGGTGATTGTGTTTTCCATCATTATTTAACTTCCTTACCTGCTTCCTTGTTAAATGTCGATAAAATCTAAAAAAATTAAAAGCTTTATAGCTCTACATTGACCAGAAGCCAGAGCTAACATTGCTACTGGTTAAACATTCGCAGTAAACCAATGCTGCTGTGATAAACGGATGCAGATACTATCAAATCTATAAACCACACCTTCTATAGTAACCTGAGACCGAGCAGAACGCTTTAGATTGGATCTATTTTGTTCATGGCTTAAAAGTCTTCAAAGACCATTTTCAGATAAGACGGTCACCATCACAGGCTAGCTGTAACAGTTTTTAATATTCTATTAAACATCCCTTCACTCAGTATTATTGGCAGCTCAAGACAGTTCTCTAGGGGCAAATTCTATGGTCCAAGTCTACAGGACTCAGCTGTGACAGCTGGTGATCTCGATTCAACTCAATCGATTTCTCTAGAGTGAGAAGGCCAGTGGTATTTGAGCGTTAGTCATCCATCACACCCTCTCCCAACCCAGCATGAAAACAGCTATAGTTCTTGTGGCTGTATTGGGGCATATGCTCCTTCTTAAGACCTCTAGCTATGACTCACTCCACTAGTTCAAATGGTCCCCACCCTCTGTTGAAAGCAGCTCTGGGGACGTTGGATATGACTGTTGAATCTGAAATGTCTCTGTTTCGCCAGCATCAGACTCTGGCGGAGTTGCCTCACAATATAGAGGAAGAGGCCAGTAAACCACAGATGCTACCTGAGACGTCACAGTCAGAGGCGAGAGCCGCCGAGGAACCCCTGGCTGACAATGCATCACAAGACGCTATCCCTGCTGCATTAGAGCTAGAAGATGTTGCAGAGGATCTCACCCCATCTGAACTCGCACTATTCCAGGTTGAAACCGAATCCGCTGTTGATTCAGAGAACAGTGAGACAAACCTGGAACAACAAGAAGCAGTATTAGAACCTTCACCCAGATTTAAGCGTTCTGCTGACGTTGCTGGAGCACCGTTGCCCTCTGAGACAGCCGAGAATGATCCTCATGTTTCTAAACTAGACCCAGCTATTGAAGACTATCTCGATTCTTCCACAGCCTTACGTCAGCATCTTGAAGATGCTGTTGCTGAACCTGAGACGCCACCAGAAACCAATAACAATCCTTTTACCCCCAAAAAAATTATGTTCCTCCTGGGGGGTAGCATTGTGGGAGCATTTATCGTGGTGCTGTTTCTCAATGTCACGGGCTTACGCAATAAACTATGGCCACCCAAACAGCCTCGGCCATCTGCACAAGTTCCAGATTCCAGTCCATCTCAAGCGTCCAGTCCTCCAACCGTTAAGCCCAGAGAGTCGACTACTGCGACCACGTCACCACCAGGGCCCGACTTATCTAAAAAGGAGTTTTCTGATGTCAACTTGGAGAGCTTGAGTCGCCTTGAGCCTAAGCCTAGTGCATCCCCCTCTCCAGCATCTCCTGCCGCCAGCCCAACCCCTAAGCCTCCAAAACCGACTAGCGAAACTCCAAAACCATCAGCGACACTATCCCAGGAGCCTGCTCCCATTTTGAAGAATCAGACATCAGAGACAGGCTTGTTTTATGTGGTGATTCCTTATAACAATGCAGCCTCTCTCCAGAAAACCCAAAAACTAGTACCCACTGCTTTCCTGACAAATGGTACAGGGGGTCAGCAGGTGCAAGCAGGGGCCCTAGAGTCCATAGAAGCAGCAAAGCGGTTAGCGAAACGACTCCGATCCAAGGGGCTGTCTGCCGCTATTATTGCCCCAAATTAAATTAATCACCGAAGAGCCTAACTTGCCTTAGCTAAGGGAGAAAGGGGCGCGGGTGGCATAGACCTGGCTCCATTGGCAGAGTCACTCGATTCAGGCAATAGAAATTCTCGAATAATCCTGGCCAGTGCTTTTTGTAGAAGACCTGTAGCAATTTGTTGGCCTAGGGCTTGGGTTTCAGGCTTAATCAACAAAGGAGGAACCACGCTGGCGAGCTTGACAGGGTCAAAACCAGGCGTCTCTTGCAATAGTCCAAAAATACGTTGGATATGACCAAAATTAGCTTCTAAGTCCGCCACCGATGCTTCATCGACCTCCCATCCCATTTGCTCTCGGAATTTAGCCGTCAACCCATGCCAAGTGGTCTGTCCAAAGGCATCGATACCATTGACGAGTTCTTGAGCCATCCGATCGCGGATCAGTTCCCCCCGTTCCGAGAACAGGTAATCGAGTGCTTGGTCCAGAGAGCCACTGAGATCATAATCAAAGTTGCTACGGGCATTTTTCATCAAGTTTTCGAGGCGGTTCCAACGAAAACTGTTTTCCTTAAACAGTAAGTCTTTCAAACTTTCCCGGAGTTCAGGAGCGGGATCCGTCAGAATACGCTTGGCAACGTAGGGATAGGCTGCGCTCAAGACCTTAAATTCTTTATCAACCCCAATAGCAATCCCTTCCATGGTGAGTAAGGAGCGCACAATCAGGGCGTAGTAGGAAGGCACCCGAAACGGGTACTCGTACATAATTTCAGACAGCTGATCAAAAATGCTCTGAATATTGAGTTCTGCAACGCTAGCCCCTAGGGCGTTGTTAAAGACCACTCCCAAAGCCGGAATAATAGGCTCTAAATTCGTTTCTGGAGTTAGGAAGCCTAGGTGCACATAGTCATGGGCTAGGGCTTCAAATTCACGATTAATGATGTGGACGATGGCGTTAATAAGGCCATAACGTTGCTCAAGCTTGATTTCGCTCATCATGCCGAAATCGAGATAGGCCAACTTGCCATCAGGCGTGGCCAGCAAGTTACCCGGATGAGGATCAGCATGGAAAAAGCCATGCTCTAGAAGCTGGCGCAAGGAGCAGTTGACGCCGACATCGATCAGGTGACGAGCATCAATGCCCTGGGCCTGAATCTTCTCAGGTTGATTGAGCTTTGTCCCCGTGATCCACTCCATGGTTAGGACCCGACGATTGGTATATTCCCAATAAATTTTGGGGATATAGATCTCAGGAAGATACTCATACAGATGGGCAAATCGCTCAGCATTGCGACCTTCCTGGGTATAGTCAACTTCTTCGAAGAGGCGTCCCGCAAATTCATCAAGAATGCCGACTAAGTCGCTGCGGATGGATTTATTATTCTTTTGCACCCAGGCGGCTAAGCCCCTCAAGATATAGATGTCGAGGGTCACCTGCTCCGCTAGATCAGGGCGCTGGACTTTAACTGCCACCCATTCTCCAGAGTGCAATTGCCCCTTGTAGACTTGCCCCAGGGAGGCAGCCGCAATGGGGTCTGGGGTTAATTGGGCATACAGGTCTTGGGGCGGACGACCGAGTTCTTCTTCGATAAATCGATAGGCAATATCGTTTGAAAAAGCCGGCAGCTGGTCCTGAAGTTTGGATAATTCTTCTAAAAATGGTCCAGTCAGAATATCAGGGCGTGTCGATAAGGCTTGGCCAATTTTGATAAAGGCTGGACCTAAGGCTGTTAGCGTTTCCCTCAACTGCACAGCCCGTCGTTTTTGCCGTTTCGGAGAAGTCGGTGTTCGCTTATCCCACCAACGCCGGACAAAAAGCAAGAGAAAAGGCCATAGGATGGTAATCCATCGCTGGAGAACTCGAAAAATCTGACCTTGGAATTTTTGCTGAATCTTAGCTGGATCGTAAGCCTCAAATTCTATGGCAGAGGTGAGGTTCGAGGGGGTTTCAGTGGCCACGGCTACCCCAGGAAAATCTGCCGTCGATGGGGCAGCGGGCAGAGATGGGGACTGCTGGGATGTCGGGTCAGCCAAGGTCATGGGTGCGAAGATCTAGGACGATATTGCTTAGACGTATCGACTGGTCATGGCATTGGCCAGGGTAAGATACTGCCTCTTGTAAAGCATTGTAACAATTAAGCTGTCTTTCTGTTGGGATCAGACACTTTGCGGAGGGTTGGCAGCATCGACTTGCGATCGCAAACCGGCATTAAACCCAAACGTCTTGACCGGCAACCCCAATCAACCAAGGATTGTTATCGAGCATTATGTTGCTCAACTAAAAAAACAATTAAGAAATGATCTTGTCCACCAGGATTAGGCACTCAGGCCATTGATCAATAGTGTAAGCTAGGCGGGCTTTACAGCCTTATTTTTGACAACTGAATGGCCTTAGCTAAAAATGTTTGCACTGAAGTGTCAGAAGAGCAAATAAGCATATATAGTGTTTATCTATGGTCAATGACCACACATATAGTGCTTATAGAAGATTATTTTGAACACGGCTAGCTAGCTACCCTGGATAAGCTGGATAGCCATGCAATACTTGGAAAACTAAATTCTATATAGTGCGAATTCATTCCGTCCTACTGACCTCAACGCTAGATCTGCTATGGTTGCCACTCAATTTTCAACAACTGAACTCAGTGAATCCCAAAAAGCGGTTTTACAGAAATACCTAATCGAAGACGAAGTGTCTTGGGAAGATGTAGTTCACCGAGTAGCAGCCTATGTTGCCAGCGCGGAATCTACCCCTGAGCAGCAACGCTATTGGCAAGAGAAATTCCTGTCGATTTTGCAACCCATGAAGTTTGTGCCCGGTGGGTCTATCTTGGCCAACAGTAACCATGGCACTCGCGGATTGTTGAATTGCTTTGTCCTCTCTACCGAAGATCATATTCACGACATCACCAAATTGGTCTCAGATGCAGTGTTAACCACCAAATTCAGAGGTGGGGTCGGAATCAATATCGGTGTAGAAGGGACAAAGGGATACATTCGACACAAAGGCGCACCCTTCCAAGATGGGAAAGCACTGGGTCCTTGCGCTGTCTTAGATATGGTGTCAGAGAATTCCAAAAAAATTACGACAGGCAATAAGGCTCGTAGGGGTGCATTTCTATTTTCCATGAACTGGAAACACCCTGATATTTGGGAATTCATTCAAGCTAAAACCCAGTCGACCATTGATGCCAATTTTGCCAAGTCAATGATTGAGCAATTAGCCCAAATTGCTCAACAGGATGGACTCTCTCAAAAAAATCAAGAGAAGCTCAAAGCCTTGCATAATGAGGTCGGCACGGCTTGGGTAGAAACCCATTTAAATCCAGAAGGGAAACGCGATCGCAGATGGCATAACGCCAATATTTCTGTCCAGCTTGACGATGAGTTCTTTGCCAAGCTCGATCAAGGCGATGAAGAAGCCAACAAGCTCTGGCAGACCATGGCCGAAAATGCCCATGCAACGGCAGACCCTGGCTTACTGCTCATCGACAATGCCAAGCGTCGCAGTCCTATTCGCGACTTTGTCACTTGCACGAATCCATGCGGAGAGATCTTCCTGCCGCCCAACTCTGCCTGTAACCTTGGCTCCCTGGTTCTAACAAAATTTGTCAGTCGCAATCAGGAGGGCAAGGTTGAAATTAATTGGGATGACTTAGCCGAAACGGTTAGAATCGCGATTCGCTTCCTCGACAACGTTCTGGATGTATCTGAATTTGCGACCCCAGATCAAAAGCATAATGTCCGTGATGTCTTTCGCCAGTTGGGCTTAGGCATTATGGGGTGGGCCGATTACTTGAAATTAGCTCGGATCCCCTATGATTCAGCCCAGCACCTCGCAGAAATTGATCGCTGGGGCAGTTTGATTGCGGATCATGCCTATCGAGCCTCGGAAGCAATCGCAGCCGAAAAAGGAGCTTGTGGTGTCTGGGATCAAATTAAAGACATCCCAACGGGTAATCCTTTCGAGCGGTGGGTGGATAGTGAAGGTAACTACCATAACGGCACAGAAGCCCACAATAGCAATCGCCAAGATTTGACCCAGGTGCCTCGCCGAAATTCTACGGTGCTATCGATCGCACCAACGGGAAGTATTGCTCAATTGGCAGCCTGTTCCTGGGCATTTGAACCTGACTTTGGATTGACCCTATGGAAGCAAGTGTTTGTTGATGCCTCTCAGAGCAAACAAAATTGGGTACAAATTCTCAATCCTTATTTAGATGAATTGGACCTACCGGAAGCAGATGCTGAAATTGTCAAACAAACAGGATCCCTTAACGATACCGACTATGGTAAACAGCATCCAGAGATTGCCCTTAGCTTCAAGATTGCCCGGGAAATTCCACCGGGCTGGCACATCCTAGTTCAGTCCAAATGGCAAAGCTGGATTGATTCTTCAATTTCTAAGACAATCAATCTCCCAGCCCATGCCACGGTAGATGAAATTAAGCAGATCTATCGGTTAGCAGCAAAAGCAGGGCTAAAAGGTGTCACCATCTATCGGTCCGGCACCTTAGATTCTGAACCCATTAAGGTCGGCAATAGCGAGAAAGACTCCTAGTCCCCATAATCTAGACCAGCAAGGCGCAGACGAAGGAAAAAGTATGACTCAAACAGATGATTTATTAGGCTTAATGGATAGCTTTCCAGATGCCTTTGAACAGGTGCAGTCTGCTACAGGAATGGCTGACATTGCAGCTAAAACTCCTGATGTTGACCCCGCATTGGCCCCTCAATTACAACAGCTAATTGCTGAATTTCCCAGTGCTTTTATGGATCCCGTGACCAATCTAGGTGGGGAAGATAGCCAGTCTGAACTGGTAAATGAAGATTCAGCCCTTGCAGAAACTGCCATTGAAGAAGCGGTGACTATTGCTGTGGATACCCCTCCAACGGCTACATCCGTTAATCCTCTGCCGTTGGCTCAGCCAGGAACCTATTCCCATGCACTCACACGGCAAATATCTACGATGACCTGGGGGCAGGTGGAGCTATACCTGACCTATGGGGATAGCGGATTACAATCGATGTGGGTCACTGTGGGCAAGTCAGGGACCGAGGTGCAGTCGCTTTGCGAAGCGATTGTACGTTTGATCAACCTATTACTTGCAAACCAAATCCCTATTCCTGACATTGCTCGCCAGATTCGCGGCATTCGAGGAGCAGATTCAGAAGGATTAGGTCCCAATCGCATCCTAGGATTAGCAGATTTAATCGGTAAGGTATTGCAGGAAGCTCCCGAAAGCTTAGCACCTACACAGCCCACAGACAGGCAAGAAGAAGCTGTACAAACCCTTGCCAATAATGGTAACGGCAGTAGCAATGGCACCCAAGTGGTTACCTTAATGCCCACAGACACGTGGACCACAATTGCCGACCATGATCATGAGGCTTCTATTTGCCCTGAGTGTGGAGCAGAACTCCATCAAGTAAATGGGTGTTCTGGAGGTGCCTGTGTTGTCTGTGGATACAGTAGCTGTAGCTAAGATTGAGATGCTACTGCCAGATTACAAATCAATTGAGTTGCAGTCGGCAAATTACTCTGGATGCTAGTCGGTCTCAGACTGCTTAGGAAGGCATAGTTACGCATCCCACAGGTCAACGCAACCGTTTTAATCTTCATGGCTTGGGCTGCCAACACATCTGCTTCCGTATCGCCAATCATCCAGATTTGTTGGTGATTGGTGAGTCCCATGGCATTAATTGCATCTTGGATTAAAGCTTGTTTGCAGACGGCATAGTTCTTGTAGGCAGCCTTAGCATCATCAGTCCCTCGAATCAACCGGAAGTAGCGTGTTAAATGGTGCTGATGCAATACTTGGTCGACTTGAGATTGACAGCGGAGAGTGACGACAGCCAGTTGTGCACCTTGATTCAGAAGCTGCTCTAGAGCTTCATGAACACCAGGCTGCAAGCGGTCCTCGTGCAGCAACAAAGGCTGATTCACGATAGCTTGAACCTGCTGCATAAAGAAATCGATATAGTTATCGGAGAGCCCAGACAAGTGGGCAATCTCGATATCCGGTCGCTTCGATTGCTTCATGCTCCAAAACTGATCAAGACTCAGGGGTATAAGTGATAAAGCTTCTCCTTGGGCCTGAATATACGCTTGGGTCTCTGCGAGGGCAAGCTGATAGGTTCTGTAATACCGTTGAGAGACATCAATCAGAGGACCATCCAGATCACAAAAGATGGTGAGTTGTGAAGCTATTGGAGATCCAGGCCAGTCATCTTGCACTACAGTTTGTGTGGCATCTAATGTTGATCTAGGAAGGGTAAAGGGTGGCACACCTGTCATGAGCAGGACTGACTAGGAATTAGTAACATATCTTTACTCGAATTTAACATTTTTTCACGGATGCGGTATAGGCAAATTGATCTTGTTTTTTTGTCAAGGTAAACTTACTCATAATCGTGCCCAGTCCCATAGGTCCATCCATCAAATCGACGTTGCCAATAGTATTGTTGTTTCGGACTGAGGGTTTGACTCCACTGCTTCAAGGCAGGGATCAGGCGATGCAGCTCGTTATATAGTCCCAAGCTCATGTAATGGGGCATCCACTTGAATAAAGCTCCTAAACCCACATGCCCCAAAATTTTAGGGGTCAGTTGCGGATGACGCAGTGAGATTTGTAACAAAGTTTGGGATAAAGCAGGGAACTGGACAATATCTTGGAGAAAAGGCTTGAGGACAGGGTCTCCGAGTTTCTCCATTTCCTGGAAAACGACCTTGAGAAGCTGATTGATTTGGTGGGGATTCAGATCGCGATCGGCGGGAGCCCGCATGGATTGCTGAAACAGCCAGGTTACAGATAGGTTCGGCTGATAGGGTTGCAATAGGTTGAGATCCTTTGTCTCTAGAGCATCGGCACTGAGGGCTTCATGGATGCCTGCATCGAGACGACGCAGATGCCGAATCATGGCTCCAAATCCACCAAAGCTGAGGGGCGATTGACTACCGCTACTGTCCCCCATTGGCATAATTCGGTCCCACGGGTACTGGAGCGGACTTTGTTCATAGCTGGGAAACATGCCAAATAAGGCCCGCAGGATTTTGACTTCTGCCAGATCAGTATCTTGGTACTCGGGAAGCCGTTCCAGGTAATGGTGAAACACATGCTCTAAACTGGGGCGCTGGGGATGGAGATCGGCATAGGTAAACATATAGGTCGTGCGGCCATCTCGGGCTGGAAAGGCTTCCCAAAAATACTGACACCGATCTTCAATAGGGGTGAAAGATACCAACAAATCCCCGGTTTCTCGGGCCGGTAATCCTTCCGCACAAGTGCCGACCACCAAGCAGACACCGGCAGGGGTTTGCCCTTGACGAGCCTGAGCTGCAACGGGAGAGAAATGCCCCATCACGTCCAGCATCAGTCGGGCCGTTAGGGTCGTGTCTGTTTGAATCGCAACCCCATCGGGGTGAACCACAACATGGGAGAAGGCAGTCTGTTCTTGTAGATGACCTCCAGCTTCTAGAAATCGGGCTTTCAGTGTGTCCAATAAAAAGACGGGGTCAATCCCAACGTTGAGGACATCTTGAACCCAAACAGCAGGTCCCCCCATAAACTGAATACGATTGGGATTAAATTCACTGGCGATAGCGACTTCCAGTTGCGCTTCGGTCAGCAGCTCTAGCTCCACTAAAACCGACAGCTCAGCTCTGGAAATATTCCATTCCTGTTCGCGTCCCTTGAGAATGCCTCGCTCTAGAATTAAGACTCGCCAACCTCGTAAAGCCAGGGTGGTGCCAATCATGACGCCTAAGGTGCCGCCACAAATCACGACATCCCAGTCCACAGCGCCTAGACGGTCAGGACTTTCTTGGACGACAGTGGGAACCTGGGCAGGAGGACCTTGGCGCAGTTGACTCCAGCGACGATCGGCCTGTTGCAAATTGGCCAAAAATGGCGCGGGTAGGGTTGCTAGTAAATCAGCAGTCGAGGGCATTCAGGAAACACCAAGAGACATCTATTTTGAAGATACCTAATTGGCACCGGTAGCGGGGGGGAGAGACGATTTGTAGGGTAACTTGACGATAAAGGTGGTGGTTCCCTGACGACTAGACACAGAAATTTCACCTTCGAGCTGTTCAATCAGCTTTTGGACGAGGGCTAGTCCTAAGCCTGTTCCCCCTTGTTTCCAGGGGTCAGCGTTGGGGACTCGATAAAACTTATCGAAAATCCGCGGTAGCTCCTGCTCCGGAATTTCAGCTTCATTGGTCACCTGCAGACGCAACATCGGCTTAGGGAATTCCAGATACTGCAGGGTAAGGGACACTTCACCGCTTTGTGGAGTGTATTTGCAGGCATTATTTAATAGCTCTGCCAAAATTCGATCCAGGCTGATGCGATCGGAATGGAAGGTGGGGATGCTTTGGTCGCAGTTTATCCGCAGGTTGAGTTCCCGATCTTTAATCCGTGATTGAAAAGGTTCTAGGGCACGGGGCAGCCACACCTGAATTTTGATCGGTTCGGACTTATATTGATTGCCACCTGCTTCGAGGCGCTGTAGATCTAGTAAGTCGTTGATGAGTTCTGTTTCTCGACTACATTCGGCATCCAGAATTTTGATGTAGCGGCGCTGCCGAGGCTCGAGGGGGAACTGGCTGAGCATGTGAATCGCCATTTTGATATTGGACATAGGCGTCCGCAATTCATGGGAAACGGTACTCAAGAAATCGTCTTTGAGGCTGTTTAAGCGTTCTAACTCTCGCATTTTCTGCTGGAGTTGAGCGGTGCGCTCTTCGACTTGATGGGCCAGATTGGTGTTCAGATCTTGGACATGTTGGTGGAGTTGGGCTTGATGAATTGCGATCGCACATTGATCCGCAATCGTTTTCACCAATCCTCGTTCATCGGCATTCCACGTTCGAGTATCTAGAGGAAGACCATCCTCAGCGGCCTCCTGGCAATGGTAAAGACTAATACTACCTAAATAGTTTTGTAAGTATTGCAGAGGAGAAATGAGCAGGGTCTGAATATTGCATTGCTCACAAATAGCAATCAGTTCTAGATCGAGGTCATTGGTATCTGCGAAAACAACCTGTTGTCCTTGAGCTAAGGTCTCTTGGGAATGTCGCAAAAACAGCTCATTGGCTTGAATGAGCTCCTGATGCCCAATAGCAGTATCACTCACATAATGATCCGCTAATTCGCCATCTGAATTCATCTGAACAATCAGACAGTGGCTAGCTCCCAGTGCCTCCGTCAACAGGCCCACAGTAATTTGCAATACTTCAGCGGTGACCATCGTCCCCCGCATCGCTTGGACAATGCGATTGATAATGGATTCTCGCTGAGCCGTATGTCGAAGTTTCTCCTCTGCCCGCTTACGCTCAGTGATATCAGTGACGTAACTGCGGACAAGGTCGCTTTCGACAATGTAGTGGATGGATTGTTCATAAATATTTTGATCCATTTCCACTTCCCGGACAAAGAAGTTACTTCTGGAAGAATGCTCCGTTTGCAACATCTTCAACAGTCCCTGCAACATGGGGTGTGCGACCCCTTCTTTAGAAATATCAGGAAACTGCATGACCGCAGCAGGATTGAGATAGGTGACCGTCCCCTGCAAGTCCATTTCTAGAATGGGACTAGGCGTTAACTCGGGGAAAGAGGCCATCCGCACTAAAGAGGCTTCGCTCATGTTCTGTAAGTCAGCGTCATCCGGGACCAAAGTTTGGAAAGGATTGACAGACTGAGACAGAATCATCGATAGATCTGTGGCCTCACAGAACTTATCGAAATCGGCATCTGACAGATTGGAAACGACAAAGTATTTAGTTTTGACATCACCCCCAAAAATGACCACATCACCATGTTTGAGGTCATGGGAGAACAGGCGACGACCGTTCACTATCAAGCCGTTTGTACTGCGCTTCCCTTGCAAGTCACCGTCAATAATTCGGAAGAGAAAATTAGAGGTTTCAGGGGCGGTTACCCGCAGCAAAATCGCATGTTGGCGAGACACCATTTTGGAGTGCAACACAATCGAATTGGTAACATCTCGACCAATCGAGTAGGTGGCAGCTTCTAAGGAAATGGTTCGACGCCCTTCGGCATCATCAATGATGAATAGATGTCTGAAACGTTGTCTTTGATCCTGCTCAAGGTTACTCACGATTCGGGCTGTCAGTCGCGGTAGGGTGAATGGTTAAAAGAGAGATGACTGTAGTATGCCTCTATTGCTTGCTGAATTACACCTGTTGACTATTGTGTCATGGAGGTCAAACATTTCTCTCTGAAGGGATAGTTTGGTTATTCTGCTATTATTTGCCCCTTTACCTTAGCTTCGCAATAGTACAGCGATTTTCCCAAGCATACCTCGACTCTAACCTAACCCCAATAGGAATAATGTCTGTATCTCAGTGAATCTGATGCAACAACACGCCCCTCGCCTGCATTGTTGATAACAAGACCAAGGTATTGATATTTCCAAGTCGTCCAAACGACCGATCGGTTCCTTGATATTTTTATAAAAATCCTACGTTCCATCAAAGCGACAGGGATTATGCCATTAGCTGCAGAACTAGTTATCCGAATATCTGGTGAAGAAAGCGACTATCAAAATCATACCAAATCCGACTTATTAACCCCTGAAATATCTCATCGGTCAAACTGGCCACCAATGGTAGTAAGTGAGAGCTTTAATGTCTGATTGCATGGTCATTAAAGTTCGACAGCGCTCCTCGAGCACATCTTCGAGAGCATCGAGGGTCTCAAAGCATCGATTGGCGATTGGTTCATCCGCTAGCCGCCACAATCGTTCAGCGGGCTGTAGTTCTGGAGAATAGGGAGGTAAAACCTTCAGATGAATGCCTTTAGGTACCACCAGATTTTTACAGGTATGCCATCCTGCACCATCTAGAACGAGAAGAATCTGTTTGTGCTGTCCCGCTCCAACTTGCTGAGCAAAGCTTTGCAGGGCTTGATTAAACCATTCTCCATTCACCCGAGGCAGAATGAACCATTCAGTGTCGCCTGTTGCGGGGTGAACGAATCCATAAAGATAGGCCCATTCGTAGCGATGGTCCACCTCAGCAATCGGACGCTGACCTACAGGTGCCCAGATCTTTCGAATGATGGGTTTAAGGCCTAAGCGGTGTTCATCAAAAGACCACACTTCGACTTGAGCATCAGGATAGCGTCGCTCCAATTCTGCTTTGCACTCAGGCAGTTTTTTTAAAGGCGGCTTGTGCCTCTGGGTCGCCTTTACGATGATGAGGACGTGGGCATTGAAGGGACTGCTCCAATCGCTTGAGATAGTCCCAACCTCGTTGGGGCCAAACCTTCTCAACTCCTGTCATTTGGGCGATGACCTGTGCTACTTTTGGCCCGTTCCATAGACCACCGTCGGCAGGTGGGGTTTGGAGACGAGTCGACAATTGTGCACATTGGTCTTGAGTCAGGAGACTGCGAGATTGGTAAGGTCGTTTATCTTTGCGTCGGTTGCGTAATCCATTAGCTCCATTGCGGTTATACTCTCTAACAATTTCTCGGGCGTAATCGTAGTTGAGACCGACCACTTGGGCTGCTTGAGTTAGCTTTGTTTGCTCACTGACGAGCCACAGCAGATGCCAGCGGCGCGATTCTACTGGGTCTTGGCTGGCCCGATAATGAGACTTCAGCTCCTCAGGCGAAAAATGAGGTTCGAGATACAGTTTTCTTGGCATTCTCTAATTATGAATTATATCGGAGTTATATAAATCGGATTTGGTATCAGATGGGTCAACGGCAATTGCAATATGGCCACCGCAAACAAAGAACCAGTCGTTACGCGTGTACGGCTGGTTCTCTTATCTATCCCCGCCCCCTCAAACTGGATGCGGGGCTGCAATAGGCTTTAAGTGGCAGCTGAGGCTGTTTCATGGGCTCCAACAGCAAGAACTAGGCAAAGTGCAGCAACCGTTTTTTGCCATTCGAGACGTACGTTATCTTCTTCCACGCCATCAAAAGCTGACACCAAACGAGGAATGGAGCGTTGCAACGCTTTCTCTGGGATAGGGCCATGAAGTTCCACGAGGTGTGTCAGACTTTCCTGATTATTTAGAAATGCCACAACCCACTTGGTTGCATGATCAGGACTATCAGGCACCTTATCAACCCCTAACTCTTGCTTGAGCCAATCGTAAAAAGGAGGGAGCTGCTTGGCTAAGACCTGTCCAGCCGTTGGCAAGGTCTCACGAAGCAATCCTGCATTTAAGCTTCCCAATAATTCAGTTACAGCGGGTAGGGCCAAAAAGTCTGTCAGTTCTAGCGGGAGAAGACTATCGATGGTTGGAGCATCAAGCTGAAGGTATTGTTGAAAAGTGGCTTGCATTATATTTAGGACTCCTAAATTTAGGACTCCTAAATATTAACTATGGACGATAATTCTGTCAAAGAAATCTCATCGCAGTTCTCTCGCAAGCGTTTTAGAATTTAAGAGTGTTCGATTGCTGCAAGGAGGTGAAGGTATCTATGTCAAAGGCTTCACATGATGCAACAGATCCCCCCCTACGCCAACGGTTGGGCATAGGGCTAGAGAAAATTAGTATGGTGCTCAAGAGTCAGGCATGGCATGATGCGAACCTGCAAGGACTAACGCCTACACAAGGCAAGATCCTGACACTATTGCGAGATCGTCAACCGGTTGGCATTCGGCTGTCGGAGGTTGCTGATGTCTTGGAGGTTACTTCTCCCACTGCAAGTGATGCAGTAGCGGTTTTAAGCAAAAAGGGCTTGGTCGATAAACAACGCTCGAAAGAAGATGCCAGAGCCATCTCGATTACTTTATCCGCCAAGGGCATTCAGCAAGCAGAACAAGTGATGGGGTGGTCTGATTTTTTGCTTTCTGCTATTGATGACCTGACTGAGTTTGAACAAGAGATCTTTCTCAAAGGGCTAATCAAGATTATCCGTAGGTTGCAAGCGGAAGGCTATATCACTGTTTCACGGATGTGCTTGACCTGTCAGTTCTTCCATCCCAATCAGTATCCAGACAGTCAACATCCCCATCACTGCGGTTTTGTAGATGCTCCCTTTGGTGATAAAGATTTACGCATTGATTGTCCTGACCAGTTACCGGAAGATATAGAAATTTGAAGGTCAGGTTTTAGGGTTTATAAAGGTGGGGAATAAGATAGGCAGACCGCTGCATTGGCCTGCATTTTCTCTGCAAGCCTGGGTAAAGGCTGGTGAGGAATTCAGATAGTCTCCTGGTAAAATCAGGGCATTACTCTCAAGCAGATAAATAATGTGTATTGGCTGTTATTCCGTGCCGCTTATGGCATTGGTGTTACCTGAGCTGGAAGACTTCTCAGGGACAACCGTTCCTTTGAGAGGTCCGTCTCAAGCAATGCCGGTTCAGTCCAAATTAAGTACATCTCAGGTCCGAGCTGAGATTGCCCAGATAACTCAGGTCCTACCAGACTCCCCATACATTGGCGTGCTTCGAGACGCATTTAACGCCATGCATCAACGGCTAGAGAGGGTAACTAGTATGGGTGAGGCCAATATGATTGTGGGTGAAGGAATCCTAAATATTGCGAAGCAGTTGGAAACTAATCCTAATATTGATCGCGCCATCAAAATTTTAGATCCGAATCAGGCCCCTGAAGCGGAAAGGCCAGCGGATCAACCTGGACTGCTCGAACCAAATGCCTGGGGTTGGCTCTAAATAGCAACTGATGGGTGCAGCCTGCTCTAAACCATTGGTTTATTGAACCGTCTCTGCAAATTGATAGAGCTACCCGCTCTTTGCCACGGATTGAGCGGCAAATCTTTTGGGTATAAAGACAGTATTTTATTTCGGTAAAGTGTAGCACTTCATATCAATGGGAATCCTAAAAAAACCGTTGTCAATTCACCTCTAGAATTAGCAATTTTTTAGGCTGCATCACCCATGGATATGACTTCTTCTCAGTCTGATCGGCTGGATAATTATTACCGACAACTCAATGCCATGATTTTATCGCGGCAGCATCCGGTTAGTGGTTTGTTGCCTGCGAGCACGGCTGTCAACATTCATGGAGACTATACGGATGCCTGGGTGCGCGACAACGTCTATAGCATTCTGGCGGTTTGGGGATTGGCCTTGGCCTACCGCAAAGATCAGTCGGATCCAGCCCGGACCTTGTTACTAGAGAAAAGTGTTGTCCGGCTGATGCGGGGGTTGTTGCGAGCGATGATGCGGCAGGCCCATAAAGTGGAGACTTTTAAACATACTCAAGCGCCCCTAGATGCCCTCCATGCTAAGTACGATACCCCGACGGGTGATGTCGTTGTAGATGATGATGCCTGGGGACATTTACAAATTGATGCCACCTCTTTGTTTTTGTTGATGATGGCCCAGATGACTGCTTCGGGTCTTCTGATTGTCTACAGTTTGGATGAAGTTAATTTTGTTCAAAATCTGGTTTATTACATTTCCCGCGCTTACCGGACGCCAGACTATGGGATTTGGGAACGGGGCAACAAAATTAATACGGGGACTGCAGAGATTAATGCTAGTTCTGTGGGCATGGCTAAGGCAGCCCTGGAGGCGATGAATGGCCTGAATATTATGGGTGAGCAGGGTGGACCTGGTGCAGTCATCCATGTGATGGCGGATGAGATTGCCCGCACAGAAATGAAGTTGGCGGCCCTATTGCCCCGAGAATCTAAGTCGAAAGAGGTGGATGCTGCGGTTTTGAGCGTGATTGGGTTTCCGGCGTTTGCGGTGTGCGATCGCACCCTCGTAGACCGCACCCGAGCCAAAATTATCGATAAATTGCAAGGACGATACGGCTGTAAACGCTTTTTGCGAGATGGTCATCAAACCGTTCTCGAAGACCATATCCGTCTGCACTATGAAACCTGGGAACTGAAGCAGTTTGAAGATATTGAAAGCGAATGGCCGCTATTTTTCACCTATTTATTTTTAGATAGCCTGTTCCAAGGGGATGCCACTCAAGCGACCTTCTACAGAACACGACTGCAAGATTTAGGCGTAGAGCAAGAGGGTTGGTCACTGCTGCCTGAGCTGTACATTGTGCCGGAAGACCGGATAGAAGCCGAAAAAGCTGAGCCCCATAGTCAAGATCGAGTACCCAATCAAAATATCCCTCTAGTCTGGGCGCAGAGTTTATACCTATTGGGACAACTCGTCGATGAAGGGTTGATTACTTTGGATGATATCGACCCTCTGGGCCGTCATCATCAGCCCCAAATCCTAAAGATGGGAACTGAAACCCTGCAAGTGGCTTTACTAGCTGAAGACCCAGCTTTGCAGGCAACATTGACTGCAGCAGGGATAACCACGGAAACCTTAGAAGAGATTGCCCCGCTACAAGTTCGACCAGCCCATGATTTGACCGATATTTACCATCAGTTGGGTCAGAATCCTAAGCTAGGGCTCTCGGGAAGACCGCATAAACGGATGCGGACTTTAATGACCTCCCATCTCTATCGGATTGCAGGGGAAAACATTGTCTTTTTGCCTTCTTTTATTGATAACCGGGAATTTTATCTGACGTTAGACATTCACTTCCTGATCTCGCAACTTCACAGTGAATTGGCTTATTTACAGCGCTATTGGATCGCTGACCAACCGCCAACGCTGACGCTTTTACTCACTCATCGCATGATCAAAATGGGACAGGCCCCATTGATTGAACTGTTGCAATCTTTGTCGTCAGGGGAGTCACAGATTTCGGCACAGGTTCAGGTGGGAGTATTAAGCGACTTTATAAACCGTAGTGCTGTCATTGATGTTGTGGGACTAGAACAGACGACACCTTCTCCCTCAAAGGATTATGGCGATCAGGCCCCTACCCATTATCTATCCTTTAATACAGAGCACTGTCATCCCCTGACTCATCTGCAGGAACAGACATTGGAATGGAATCAGGACATTGATACATTACTGAGTACCCTCAAACAGTCAGAGAATTTATATGAGCAGGTAGAAGTGCTGCACCTCCTGATTCATCAGCGTTCGCTAGATGACGAGATGGGTTGGGAGCAGGAACAATCGGTAACATTGCGCATTCTGTTGACCGAGGTCTATCTCAATGCCGCCCAAGCAGAGCATTGGTCAATTGTTCGGCGAGCAGCAGGTCTATTACACATGGTGGACATTAGCTTGTCCGATGCTGTGACTAATCTACTGACCCATCAGAAACAGATCCTGGTAGGACGGTCCTACACTGAGCATTCTTTAATCAACACGCCTATACCCGCACAAGCAATTGTGGCCCGAATCAATGAATTTTGTCGGGAAGATGAACGCGATCGGGTGCTTACACAGGAGATTTTGATCTATCTCGATCTGTTGATTAAATCAGAACCGCTGTTGGTGAAAGGTTTACTGACCCTTAGAATTGGCTATCTGATTTTGCTCCTCACCAGTGAGATTGCTCGGGAGCAGCAGGTTACCCACGATGAGGCCTATGAGCGGCTGACCCAACTGAGCCCCTACGATTTGAAATCTCGCTTACGCCAGGTTCTATCTGCCTATGATCAGGTGCATAAGAGTTTGCATCAACAAGAATCGTTGCACATTGTCTGCTGTGGAGGTGAGGTGAATTGGGGACTGACTCAGCCTGTCTCTCAGGTGGATGCTGCCGAGCCAGAAAATTGGCTGGTGAAGCGCCAGGTTGAAGGGTCTCTCAATCGGGTGCCCCGAGAGTTTTACATCAAAGTCTGGCGACTCTTGAAACATACCCACGGTATTATCATTGGCGAAAAGTTGGATCGTCGGAACCGTCTCGATAGTGAGCATCTGCTGGCAGAGATGACGGAAGGGGAAACCAATTTTGCTCTGATGATTGAGCATCTGCTCAATAAGATTCCAGCTCCAGAATATCGACAGCTCAATGTGGAAGCGTTGCTGGAGCTAGCCGATGTGGTGGAGGCGAATCCCGATCTGCAGTTTGATGATCATGTGGTTTTGGATGTGATTATTGGCCATGCGGTGCGGCTGGCCTGGTGGGATACCCATCCTGAGCGGGTGGCTTCCTATGATGAGGATAAAGCGAAGGCTTGGCAAGCGTTCTACAAAATGCCTTCCCAACTAAGTGGCCCCTATGTGGTGATGGCTCTCCGTTTTTTAGTGGAAGTGAGTCAGCCTGCAATGGCAGTGTAGGGAGTGACTGACTCTCATCTAATGGTGGTCATGAAGCTCAAGAAAGCTCATTCTTATGAGGATTCCACCTTGGCTCCTGTGTGACGTAGTTTCTGGAAGCGGCGAATCAAATATGCGGCAAGGACAAAGAACGGTGCCCAGGCAATGAAAAAGAGAAAAAATGCTGGCGAAAATGGACCTGGCTGATTGCCCACATATGCTGTGGTCGAGAGATCATCGCCATTAACCAGGATGGCGATGGCGGGTCCAAATCCCTGCAAAGCCCCCCACCAACTATATCCTGCCAAGCAGCTCATCCCAAAACGATGTCGTGCCACATCTGCCTCACGGTTATTCATCGAGGGAGAAGGGGGTTGTGCCATGACGAACACAATCAGGATAAATGTCCAGATCATCCACAAGGCACCTGTCCACGGATTGAGTCGCAAGGTGATGATGGCGGTGAGGGATAGTCCGGTGCCGACCAACAAACTAGGGACTACTGAAGCGGCTTGCTCCCTTGACTGCCGACCAAATATACGAGGTGGGGTCACCTCTCGGAGCATGTAAAGAACACAGACCCCCACAAACATGAAACCCAAACGAGCGGGATAAGTCGCAGGCATGGTATACCCCGCATATTTCATATGGTTTTCTTCCACGAAAAAACCGAGTCGGACAATATCAAGGGCAATACCTGTTAACGCTATGGTAGCCATCGACCAGGCAAAAAATCGTCCAGAGCGCAGGTGTAATTTACTGCCTTTGCGAGCTAGGAAAGCCACCATGGCAGAGATAGGGGCCATCACTGCAGGAATGATGTGAAGTAGCAGAACGATCAAGAACAGCGAGTTGGCTAAGGCACTCCCGTAAATGACAGGCTTATGCAGCAAAAACGTTGATCCCACCTTTTAACTCCACGCTATTTGGGAATGAAGCATTCTTGGCAATTTTACTTGCCCATAATCCCAGATGCCCCCTGTCCAACAGCTATTAAGTGGTCGGTATATAGACTCTTTTTAGGCTGTACTTTCAACTGTATACAATGCCTGAAATCTTTGGACAGGAGGATTTTAATTATCGAGAAAATCCTCAAAGGACTGACTACTCAGCCCCAAATCTTCAAATGTTGCTAATTCCCTCCGAGTCAGGGGATAAGGCATTTGACCCGGTGGATCTGTTTCTTCACGACCTCTCGCAATCACTAAGAGTTGGCCCAGTGGGGCTATTAAGGTACTGATTTTTGAGATGGCAACAGAGCGTAACGCTGGGGGAAAGACTTGTAAGGTATAGGATTCTAAAACAAAGTCAAGTCCTTGAGACCCAATAGCTGGAGGGTTTAGCACATCTGCAACTTGGTAGGATGCCGGTGAATTGGGGAAGCGTTGGTTACACTGTGCGATCGCATCTGGCGAAACATCAAAAGCCACAACATCAAACCCCAACTCCGCCAAAAACTCAGCATCATCTCCATAGCCACAACCGACTACCAGAGCCGTTTTGCCTACCCCCTTTAATTCCTGGGCAATGCTCCAATCGACTAAGTTTGGATTGGGGGCCAAATCAGCCCAAGGCACAGCAGCATAATCATTCCCAGCTTCAGCATAGAGAGCTTCAAACCATCCTTTGGCATCGGCACGGGCCAGAAACTCTGATGCCAATTGTTGGGCACGGTGACGAAACATAATGGGCAACAATTAGCTTAGAATACGGCGAAGTCACCCCGTTCAGCGGCTTCGCTGCCGTCAACAAGGCGCTGATAATACTCAAATAGAGTATCTGTGCCTGTTTCAGGGGTTGCATCAGCATCGTAAAGCCCCGTCTCGGTATCTAGCACCAACATCGATTCTGTGGCATAGTAATGTCCGATGCGTGCTAACTCAGCTTTGACAACCAAACTCGGCACAATCTTGGCAACCCCGCCCATCAACGTCGCTGCCCCACTCAAGATTCCAGGCGGTACGCTTTTGAAGCGAGGTGGGCAGTCCAGCAGTTTAAACAGGTATTCTCCTTGTTCTAAAGGCGTAAGAGCAGGTCCAGGCCCGCCGATCGGCAGAATTTTGTTTTGCAGTGAAGCGTCTTCTAGACAATCCACAATGTAGGCTGCTAAATCTGGATCACTGATCGGTTTGCAAGCGGTCAATTTACCATCACCAAACAGATAAAACGGCTTCCCGTTCTGAATCTTGGCCACCTGCCCAGCTAGGGATTTGAAGTAGGCGGTGGGTCGGACAATGGAATAGATTAGCCCGGATTCTCTCAGGGCTTTTTCAAAGGCAAGCTTGGCATGTTGAAACGCAAGGCGCGGCTTTTGCACACAGATGGCTGACAACAGCACTATCTGCTTCACCTCAGATTCTTTCGCCAAGGAGAGAACGTCCATATGGGCTTGATAGTCAATGGCCCAGGTGTCATCTGGCTCTCCTGTCCGTGAGGCCAAGCAGGATACCACTCCATAGAACGGTTGATTACGGAAAACTTGCTCAGCAAGGAACTTAGGATCTTTGACATCGCCGAAGCATACCTCAGCACCTTGTAGAAGCTGGGCAGTTTTTTCTTGGGTTAATTGCCCGCCAACCCCCGCCTGTTGTCGAGAAATACAAACAACTTTGTAACCGCGCTTCACCAACGCGGCAACGGTGGCTCGCCCAATCGTACCTGTGCCGCCTAATACCAAAATGCGACGTGTCTCTGAAGTGCTAGCGTCAGTCATAGGTAATCAATGCTGTTTTGCAGGACTATATTCGTAGCCTACCAGTTACTAGCTTCTAACCAATAGTTTCACTGATGAGGACAGAAAACTAAAACACAAAACGAATAGATTTTGGGGCTCTCTGGGAATTAGCGTGGTAGCCGCTAGATATAGTGTTTAGGTCAAGGCAAAAGTCTGATACCCATTGAGGTCAAGCGAAATCCTTTGGAAGAGCCTTTCAATATCGAAAATACCGTAGCATCGTCTTTTTAGGACCTTAACTCGGTTGTTAAATCCTTCGACAAAGCCACTGGTCCATCCCTCCAGAAAATAGTTGGTCATCTCATCCATCCAATTGTTGACAGTGGTCAGGAAACTCTCAAAATCCTTGATGTCACTTTTGAGGACTCGTTTACACCAAGCCCGGATGGCACATTTAGCTCCGTTTTTGGTGTACCTACCCTCAAATATCTGTGTCAATTCCTCTCGGAGTTTGTAGGCCTGCTTCATCTCAGGAGAATAAGCAAACACTCGCTCAAGCAACTGTTGTTCTGACTCCTGGAGATTCTCAGGCCGTTTTCGAAAGGCCCACATCGCACCTTTGATACTGTCATAGTCTTGCTTAGGGAGTTCTTGGCGTAGACGTTTGACCTCCCGTTTACGAACCGTATCGGCACAATTACGATAGGCTTTGGCCACATGAAAGCGGTCAATGACAACTTTTGTTTGAGGGAGTTGTTCACGGACTGCACTGACAAATCCTTGATACATATCAGTACAAACCCGCTCAATGGTTTGGCGTAAATGAAGGGGAATCGATTGAAGGAAATTTGCAACGGTCTGTTGTTTACGGTCAGCCAGAACTGCCAATATGTCGACTCCGCCTGTGGTAGGAATCGTGATCAAAACTACAAAATCACGGTGGCCTCTTTTCAGAGAAATCTCATCAATCCCGATGACTTGGAGGTCTAAATATTCGCTCCAGTCAACTTGACAGGCAATCCAGCGATCAATGGTGCCACTGACGACATCCTCACTAACGCCTAGTTTCCTAGCAACATCTGAGACCGTTGAGTTGATCAGGATACGCAGAAGCCAATGCTCATAAGCTTTGGTATTGGGACTACGAGGTTCATGCCATTCTAAGCGTTGAGTTGTTGTGGGATGGTCATCGCAATACCCGCATCGATAGCGCTTGGGCCGAATTTCTAAATACACTGGTACTTCGAACAATGGCAAGTGACGAATTCGAAGAGCCTGATCATGGCAGTGAAGGTCAGTAATCTCATGTCCACATTTGTGGCAGGTTGTTCCTTGCAGAGTACTCTCAATTTTGATCAGCCAATCCCCTCGTTCCGTCTTCGATAGCTCTAGAACTTGAACATCGGGAAGGTTGAGGGGAATGCGAATTGAGTTATCCATGACACTCTCGTTCTGAAGTACCTCCTCAGATCATTCCATAGGAGATGACTAAGGAATAAACACTATATGTAGGGTGTCACCACGCTAATTACCGGAGAGCCGATTTTGGTTAAGTCTGCGATCGGTCAATTAATTATGAAGGGGAATGCTGTGAGACATGTTGAGAAGGAAGTGCCTGAGCTGCTTGATAGGACGCTATCACTAGAGCTATTATTCCCAACTAGAAGAAGGCAATCGCAAAGGCATTTGTTATCCAACACCACCCGCAATGATCATCTCTTTCACACGACCTTGATCAATCCAAATGAAAAAGCCCCCGTAGTACTTAATCAAACCACCGACATGATGATCTTCAGATACATATATGGGTGACTGGCCATTGTACACTTCATCTCTAGCCCCCTCTCCACATATCCCATGACTTGAGAGTTCAGTTATCCTTGGACCACACATCCTACCGTCACCATAGAGTTCAAGAAACGTTTGTTTTGAATCACCAATCTTAAGCCCAAGCTTCGTTTGCAGTTGTGAAGGTGACTTTATAGAAATGTCATAAACACGTTGGGGACTGTCTTGAGTATCAGAGACCATGAGTAAGGCAATACCCTGTTGAGGGTATTCCCAATATTGTGCATAGCGAAAAGTAGGCCCTCCCCCCCAGAACTGCTTTTTGCCTTTACTTTTTGGGGGACCTAGAAATGCAAGGTCGTGCATCAAACAATTGTGGGGTAGGTGAGTATGTCATCCCAATGCCAAGCTCGCGAGGCTAGATCAGCACGTTGTGCCGCCGTTGTTTTAAGCCGACTGTGTGTCCAAATCCAATTGAAATAGCTGACCACTAATCGAGCAGTGACTTTGGTTTGCGCCCACACTTTGCCAAATTTGTTCTGGCGTCGATGCCATCGACCACTGTGCTGCCGAATAATGCCATTGGTGCGTTCGAGTCGTTGAGTTCTGTCCTTGCCAATGTAATGGTCAATCTCCCAAGGCAACACTCTTTCGTACCCCCCCCAATCGTCGCTATTCCAGTCCTTGCAATCGGTCTTACCTTCAGTGCTAGTCACCAGTTCATTCAATAATGAATCGGTGTGCTTGCCCACACGACACGAGAGGATCACGCCGCTTGTGTTTGCCAAGGTAATCGCCATCCAACAATCACCCATCTCTAGCTCATGGGGAAGACAGTGTTTTTGCTTTTTTTCACAAAGGACCACATTTCATCTGCACTGACATCCTCCGTTTCAACGGCTTGCACTTGGCCATTATGGAGTTGCTGAGATCGTTGGCTAGCAGCTCTTACTAGAGAGACTACAGTGTTGTAAGCTAGGCCACTGGTCCGAGTGATACCTCGAAGACTACTCCCTTCTGCATGGGCTTGGAGGACTTGTCGGACCTGCTCTGGACTCACCTGACGACGATAGTAAAGGGTATCAAAGCGTTCAGTAAAGGTCTGCTGGCACTCAGGACAACGGTATCGTTGAAGCATGTTGGGCATCTTGCCATGCTTGTGTGCTTTGGAATGACCGCATAGTGGGCATTGCATGGGTAGGTTAGAAGCTGAGCTGAGCCTCTAGTATACTCAACCCACAATTACTTGAGGCACGACCAAATGCAACAACATCAGCTGCAGAAGAACCTTTTTCGAGCTTTCCAAAAGCCTCAGAGAAGTTTGGGGTAACAATACCCAAAGACTCGGTTTCTCCACGTGCCCTGTCATCTTCCGTAACCAAAGGTGCTTGGATAGTGTTTATCAATGCTGGCTGGGCTGGACTTGTATGTTCAACTGATTGAGCAATGCCATCAGATAGCAAACTAGTATTTGCACAAACAACAACCCCGACATAAGCAAGTTTTACCCAGATCTTATGCAAATAGCTCAACTGCAATAATAAATTTGTCATCGTGTTTTCTCACAGTTATGCTCTCCCCCAAAGCGTTGTGTAGATATACGGATTAATTAGAACATAAATGTTTGAAACTCATTTATGGTAGAGATGAGCCATTCACACTCGGCTAAATATCTACATTTACAAGGATAAATGGTAACTACTCAGACGGCAGTCTTGACATTGCAGGAGCACCAGTAAAAACTCTTCTAGGCAATCTTTTGCTGTCTCAAAATCGAAATATAAATGTGAACATGGCAGATCTACTAGGCACCTGCCAATGAAAAATTGCTGTAATCTATGGCTACATCCTCCAAACAGGAGTTGGACATTGGTTAAACCCAGAGTCTTCTTTACAATGAGGTGGCTGTCACAGATCTCCCACGGCTATGAGCACCAAGGCAACATCAGGCAACTTTGTCGCCATTGATTTTGAAACAGCAGATTATCAAAGAGATAGTGCTTGTGCCATTGGCGTAATCCGCGTAGAAGATGACCAGATTGTTGATCGCTCCCACTTCTTAATCCGCCCCCCACGTCAGAAATTTCAATTCACTCATATTCACGGCATTACCTGGTCAGATGTAAAACATCATCCAACCTTTGCCGAGCTGTGGCCAAATCTTCAACCTAAATTTGCTGGTAGTGACTTTGTCGCGGCCCACAATGCCAATTTTGATCGGTCAGTTCTCAATGCATGTTGCCAGATAGCAGAGTTAGATCCCTTACCGCTCCCTTTTCTCTGTACCGTCCAGCTTGCTCGGGAAGTATGGAACATTCGACCGACAAAATTACCCAACGTTTGTGACTTCTTAGATATCCCATTACAGCACCACCAAGCCCTTTCAGATGCCGAAGCCTGCGCCAAAATAGTGATCGCAGCTCGGCAACAGTGAATGGTTTTACCTTTGAGTGGCTGGGCTGATGGCCTAATTGATATTGTTCAACCTCATTCCTGAAGCGAAGAAAGTCGGTTCTTGACCCTTGCCATGATCTGAATCGAGAGTCCAACATAACGGTTGAGGGATTAAACCTCGTCAAGAGTCAGCATTCAGTTCCAAAGTCATCAAGTACTCATCATAGAATTGTCCATCTTTGATAAAGGTTTCCGGCTCTGTACCGTAGATATGGAAGTCAAAAGATTGGTAAAGGCGAATGGCACTTTTTTGTTGGGTGACAACCGTTAAGTTGACCCGCCTGATGCCAGCAATCATCGCTGCTCGATGTAAGGCTTGACTCACCAGCGCTCTGCCACAGCCACGTCTACGAAAGTCGGGTAGGACATAAAGGCCCGCCAGATAAGCACGATGTTTTTCGTTAGCGGCTTCATAGCGAGACAATCGAACAATGCCGAGGAGCTGTTTGCCTTGAAAGGCACCAAAGAAGCAACGATCCTCACTCTCGGCTAGTCGAACAGCAGTTTCAGCGAGATTGGGTTCTGTTTCGGGGAGGGAACCAAAAGCTGGAGGCCGTTCATGGAGTGCACGCAGGCGCACTGAACGATATACTTCTGCATCAGTAGGCGTCAGCACCCGTGTACTGATACTGGACTCTAGGATTGGGTGATCGTCCATATAATGGGCAGCATATTGCCTACTCTGCAATGATTAAGAGATTGAGTCTCACTGTTCCAAACAGATACTTTCATTGTTGTGGCGTTAGATTGAACTTATCAGAATTCAGTAAGAGTTAGAGAATGGTAGCCGTTGATATGGAGCAATATATCGCAGCTAGTGAGATCATTGACTAGCATCATCCTGACATTGTTGCCCTGACCAATCACTTAGCTTCAATCTGTGAAGCATTGAGTGCGATGGCCGTTAGCGAAGCTCCTTCTCTGGAGGCAGGCCGGTCAAAGACCATCGCATACAACACCTGCCAACGAGTCGGCGATCAGATTCACCATCAATCTCGATACCAGGCACATCCTGTAATACACACACGGTAGATCAGTGAGAGGACTCATCGATTACTTCAAGATGGGGTAGAGTCATCCTACTTTTTATCCAGGTTATTAAAACAGGCCTAGATTCTTTAGGTAATAGAGAGCTGATCTAATACTTGCAATCAACATTTGATCTTTGTATGTAAAATCTACAAAAGAAAAAAGCAAAGAAATATTTCTTCATTCTAGGCCTAGTCTATCAAGACAATATATATGAGTTCTGACAAAGATAGATATAG
This sequence comes from Acaryochloris marina S15, assembly GCF_018336915.1. Classification (GTDB taxonomy): domain Bacteria; phylum Cyanobacteriota; class Cyanobacteriia; order Thermosynechococcales; family Thermosynechococcaceae; genus Acaryochloris; species Acaryochloris marina_A. The sequence continues at coordinate 5,101,664 of NZ_CP064923.1, forward strand.
CTCACTTTTATGTTGTAAATACTGGCCCGAGTATATCAAAAAGATAGGAGCATACTATAGAAGCAGGAAAAAAATACAGCTGCAAGCCTATATCTGAAAGCTTTCCAGAAATCCCTTAGAACCTTTTAGACTCATATCGCTGTTAAAGATCACGTTTAAAAACAAGAAGTATCACGTTGTTGATGTGATCCAGGTTAGATAAACAGAAAGACTTTACCGATACCTTGTAAGAAGAGAGACAAACAGATTGAAAGCAAGTTTCTCGGTTATCTATTACTAATAAACAGAGAACTCAAAATGGCTTCATCTGGAGAATCTCTGATCAATCAGTCAACGTTCTAAATTTGATTTCTGTTGGAGGAATCCATCATGCTAAAGCCAATAAAAGTTACCCTGCTAGGTGTAATGGCAGCAACCACAACTACACTCGCTATCCCTCAAGCGAATGCCTTCTCTCCATCGGTTGGACAACAGCCTGAAACTTCGGAGCAAGTTGAAAGCACATTAGTGGCTTCCCGATGGCGATCTCGGTGGCGAAAAAGACATAGAATTCGTCGAGTACGCTGGCGCAAAAAGTGGGTCTGCTTCAAGCGCCCAGTCGTCTTCTATCACCATGGCCGTAAAATCGTGAAGTTCAAGCGGCATTGTCACTGGAAAAGGTTCCGCGTCCATCATGGCGGACATCATTTCTAAATTGTGATGCTAATTGATAGCAAACTCAGGCCTGAGATTTATCGATAATGTCATTGATTAGAATGAACTTCAGCAACTCTAGGAGATTTGGTTCTTCTGGAGTTGCTTGGGCGAAAAATAATTGGTCAACGACTTTTCTAATGGGTGGAGTAGCTTCAAAAAATCAGGCCTGGCAATTCAGTACCATCGGAACTGGCACTATCCCGTAAGTGTTAGATGTTGGTCAATAGGAGTTGTTTGCCTTGCCATGGGACCAATCATTACTTTCGGCTAGCCGAACAGCAGGTTCAGCGAGATTAGGTCTTATTTAAGTATCACTCTTCTAAACAGGTACTATTTTGATTATGACTTTAGATTGAACCTATCAGAACACAGTGAGAGGTCAAGCATGGTAACCGATGAGATGGAGCAATATCTCAAAGCCAGTGAGGTTATTGACTGGCACCATCCTGACATTGTTGCACTGGCTCATCAGTTGGCATCAGGCTGTGAATCATCAACTGCAATGACCAATAGCCGGTCAAAGACCATCGCCAAACAATCCTTCGAATGGGTCCGCGATCAGATTCGCCATAGTTCTGACTATCAGATGAATCCTGTCACCTGCCGCGCCTCTGAAGTCCTCAAACACAAAACAGGCTACTGCTTTGCCAAAAGTCATCTATTAGCCGCACTCCTCCGAGCCAACCATATCCCAGTGGGATTTTGTTACCAGCGACTCAGCATTGATGACCAAGGTGCACCCTATAGTTTGCATGGGTTTAATGCCATTTATTTGCCAGAAACAGGTTGGTATCGCGTAGATGCGAGGGGCAATAAACCAGGTATCGATGCTCAATTTACGCCACCCCAGGAAAAGCTCGCCTTTAGTCTACAGTTTGCAGAAGAGGCAGACTTTCCTGCCGTACTGGCTGAGCCGTTGCCTATTGTTGTATCGGCGTTGCGATGGTCTTTGACCGGCCATCGGCCATCGCACCCCACTTGGGATGACATGCTCCGCAATCTTCCAGACATTTCCTTGGAGTCTGCAAAGCAGCATGGACTAGAGACAAAAAATGATAACTGACGTAGTTTGGGAGCCGTAAATGCTGTTTTTACGGCTCTTCTTAGCCTGATTTCCTCTAATTTACTGAGGAAAGCACTGGTACAGGAAGTTAGCTATGCGCCCCACTGATATCCAGATATTGCTCATAACCAGAAGTATTAGCCGTTATTATCAACATCTAGTGCCATTTTCCAATCACCCTCTTCATCACGACGATAACCAATCACTAAACGGCCCGCACCTCCTCCTTGCTCTCCAGTTTCTTTATGAGTCGTCTTGACGTCAAAGTGAGTGACCATAATTGCAAAATCACCCAATATTTTGATTTCGTCAATTTCAACCTCAGACTTAAACGTGAACGCTTTTATACGCGGTGCATACTTATCACGCAGAGCCTGGAGACCCATCGATGTTGGAGAATTTTCGTTACAAATGATGAGGTCTGGGTCACAAATTGCCACCAATCTTTCAATATCACCACTATCTAGGGCTGCATTCCATTCGTCGAGGGCAGCTTTGAGCTTTTCAATGTCATTCATCGTTCTATGCCTCAGTAGGTAAGTATTCAGTAAAATATTGTCCGACTAGCGTCTCTTCAATTTCGGCCAGAAACGCTTGGGTCCGCTCACGTTCGGCAAATTGTGGCGTTACTCGTTTTGCGGTTTCTTCATTGGGGAACGTATATATTTCCGCAAAGAGTGTGGGCCGATCAGGGGATATGGTCACATAGGTTTTCCATGAGGTAACTCCTTCCAAGGAGGTGAAATCTGCCCACGCCCGCTCTCTGATGGCAGCAGCACGCTGAGGATCTTTCATCTTCAACACAAAAATCTCTGTTATTTCAGCCATAGTCGCCTCTCTGTATATGGGGACACGTTAAATCCGGCCTTATTTAATTGTTTGGAGTCGCTCGTGACTAGCTGCCCCAAAAAATCAAATAAAGCTCGCGAATCTCTGAAGGCCGGAGTAATATCTGCGTACTTTTGAACCCCGACCACTCAAATATAGGCAAGTTTATTGTTACTGTAAATAGAACTATAAAAAACAGATTGCTCTGTTAAATGAACAATGAAAAATGCAAGTCTGAATGATATCTGGGTATTTGCGGAAGTCGCACGGGCGCAAGGGTTTCGTGCGGCGGCAGCCAATCTGAATCTTGGGGTTGGGTCGGTCAGTGAAACGATCCAACGTCTTGAAAGACGTTTGGGTGTCCGCTTAATTGAGCGCACCACCCGAAAAATATCTTTGACCTATGCAGGCGAACAACTGTTTGAAAGAAGCCTGCCTGCTCTAACTGATTTAGCCAGTGCGCTGGATGATTTGAACGACGATCAAAACACAATTGCTGGCACATTGCGTCTGTCAGCGCCCCGAAGCAGCTCTCCATTTTTTCTCGATGAGGTGATCGCGAAATACTGTGCGACCTATCCAGCCGTCAATCTTGAAATCATGTATGACGATCACAAAGTCGATCTAGTCGCGTCTGGTGTTGACGCAGCGATTCGCTCCCAAACGTTGGTGCAGAAAGGCTCCTTCTCCGTTGAAATTGGTCCGAAACTAGACATGGCTCTGGTCGCCTCTCCCACCTATCTAGAGCAAAACGGCAGCCCCAAAAAGCCGACGGATCTCACAGACTATGACGGCATACGCTTTGGCTTTGGGGGTACAGATCGACTGGCCCCGTGGTCATTTGTGGAAGGTAAAAGTAAAAAAAATTACACCGTCTCGCCCAAATCGCGCATGATCGTCAACGATTTGGTGTCGATGATCAATTTTGCCAAGGCTGGGCTAGGACTGGCATATGTTTATCGAAAGCCCGCCGAAACTTTCATGGCTTCAGGCGAGTTAGTCACGCTGTTTGATCAATACATTCCGTCATTGCCCCGTTACACCATTAACTATCTGACGAAGCGCCATGTGCCCGCGCGATTAAAAGCATTTATTGATCTGGCTAAGAAGATAGGGTAAGCGATTGAACCATGGCACTTTTAGATTAGCCATTGCTTATGTCGGCAAGGGTAAAAAAATATCTCCCCAACATCAGCCAGGGAGATATTCCAAGATTGAATCTAATTGAGATTAGCTAGCGAGAGACTTAACGGTCTTCATAATGCCAGCGGGGTCAATTCCCTGGTGAGGGAATTGCTCCCAAAGACCACCGCAACCTTCTTCATGGGTACCCAAGTAAGCAAACTTAGGAGATAAACCACGCTCTAGCAACCAAGAACCAAAGCGGCTACCTAGACCAGTCCGACGGTTGAAGGACTCAACCACCACCACAAAAGAGGTGGCTCCAATCTTTTTCATCATGTCCTCATCCACCACATTGAGGGTGGACTTATTGATTAGACCGACATCAATGCCTTCTTTCTTCAGACGCTCAACAGCATCCAAAGACCGATAGAGGGCTTCACCAAAGCTGACAATATAACCCGCAGTCCCTTCACGGACCACTTCGTCTTTACCAGGGGTAAAGGTGTAGTTCCCTGCATACAGCTCACCACCCTTGGTATCTGTAAGGAGAGGCACCTTAGAGCGAGTGGAGAAGATAAACCGAAGACCAGGATTGTTAAACACCGACTTCACACAGGCCTTCATCTGGTTAGCATCAGCCGGGAAATAGAGCCGAGTCTCGTAACCATCATCCAAACCATTATCGGCAAACATATTGTTGATACCGAAGTGGCAGGTATTATCCGCCATGTCGTCAATTCCCGCATGGGAGAAGTGACAGAGCAAGTTGGACTTGTTCAAGCGGGCCATGGTGATTTCAGAGATACACATCTCCAAAAAGGCACTAAAGGTGGCGAAAATGCCCTGCTTGCCTTTGGCCATCCCAAAACCGGCAGCCGCAGAGAGGTTACCCCGCTCTTGAATACCACCACTGATAAAGATTTCAGGGTTAGCAGCCCGAATCTTGTGGAGACCACAGGACCCTTCTAGGTCGCTATCTACCACGAGCACCTTAGCCTTGCGGTCGTCTTCGCTCATGCCGCTGAGGACGTCAACGACGGCATCACCGAAGACGTTACGGTTGGAGTCGTACTTCTCAGAGGCCCCAAGGAAGGTATAGTCCTGACTGGGTTTGACAACGCTCTTCAGATTGGCAACCGCATCAGAATGACCGCGAGCCTCTAGATACTTGAGGGCGGCATCCACAGAAATCACGTCATGACCGTGGTTAGACCCTTCCAGGCCGTCAATACCCACACACATAGCCCGCTTGTTGATGACAGCCACGGGACCGGGGGTGTTTATGGCTTCACAAATGCGAGCGTAGAGCCCGTCAACATCTTCGCCATCGCCTTCTAGAACCTTGAGACCATGACCTTCTAAAGTCTTTTTGACGCTAAAACCAGGCAGATAGTCGGAAGGGCTACCGGCAATAGTGATGTCGTTATCATCAATTAGGAGTTTGACATTAATCTGCTGAGCAACGGCTAAACGAGCGGCTTCAGCGTCATTGCCTTCTTGTTGAGATCCGTCTGAACCTAAACAGAAAGCCGTTTTGCCAGGATTCGCGAGAGCAACACCATTCACATAGGGCCACATATGTCCCAATCGACCCGAGCTGAATTTAACGCCAGGGGTAAGACCCAGTTCAGGGTGTCCCGGCAAGGTGGAGTTGGCACCCCGATAGTTCATCAACTGCTCAGCAGGCAAGGAGCCTTCTAAAGTAGACATCAAGTATTGCGTAGCGACTCGGTGTCCAGCTTCGTCAAAAAAGATAGGAACATACTTGTCGGAACTCCCCCGAAAGAGAGCATCCAAAATCATGACTTCGGGGACAGTATCGTAGGGTCCACCCGTATGTCCGCCCACGCCTCTGGCTGCACCAGTAGCGGTAAAAAATACAATGGCATCACGGCAAAGCTGAATATTCGCTTTAAGAGCATCCCGTTGCTCTGGGGTGAGTTTGGGATTGCTAGCGTCCAGGGTAAGCGGTTTATAAGCTTTTAAATTAATAGGGAATGTTGACATAGAAGCTGTTCCTTAAATGGGTCAATGTGAAGAGTTATAACGGGCTAGCCTGGCTATCGTACCATTTTGTCTTTATTGCTCTAGGAGTTTTTCAATCCTTAGACCTGAGGTCATCTCAGGCTAATCTCAACCGAAGACACATGAGCTGACAAGGCTGAATGGTGATATTGCCGCCAAGCTGCAATTTCTTAAGTATTTTTACCTATTATACTGGCTTGTTGTCTAAACGATGGCCAAGGGCTTAATCACAGATGAAATCGCATTCGTAATCTCTTGGGGAGACAGACTGCCATCAATTTCCACCAAACATTGGCGACGCCGATAAAAGTCAATTAACGGGACAGTCTGTTCGTTATAAACCTGCAAACGCTGTCGGATCAGGTCTTCGCTATCATTCTGTCGACCTCGCTTTAGCATCCGCTCCACGAGTTTATTTTCGGGAACATCAAAGTACACCACCTGCCCATAGGGTTGTCCCATAATTTGCAGTAAGGTATCCAGAGCCTGGGACTGAGCCAGATTACGAGGAAACCCATCCAAAATCCATCCATGCTGGGTGGCGGGCGTGCCAAAGCTTTCCCGCATCAGGTCAACCATCAGCTGATCGGGCACGAGTTCTCCCGCTTCCATTTGGGCTTGGGCTTGTTTACCTAAGTCAGATTGGGATGCGATGGTTTCCAACCGGCCTTTGGCCATCGCATCTCGCAACAGATCCCCCGTAGACAGGCTGGGAATCCGCCAGCGGGCAGCCAAAGATGCTGCTTGGGTACTTTTGCCAGAACCCGGTGGGCCAAGAAAAACAAGTCGCATAGGGGTAGGGAGGAATGACAGGACAACCAAAAATGTTCTGAAAAACGCTGTGAATTAGAGGAGAAAACCCACTAACCCAGCTCAATATGTAATTGGAACAAGAAGCTTATCTTTTGATGTCAACGTTGCTCTAGATGGTGAGTATAAGAAGATCCAAAGGAACTCATAACCTTCACTTAATCAAGAGAATGAAGCTTTTTCTGTAACATCCCCTTTACTATACACTGAATCCGATCCATCCCCAGTCTCAGCAGCGGTGAACGGAGATAAATGGGCTTCTTAGGGTTCTTAAGGTCTATTCCTAAAGGGAAATGGGCTAGGCAGAGGGACCGCTTTGGGTCATGCTAGAAATCGTGAGTTTTCTCAAGCAGCTTTTTTTTGGAGGTTCAGATATGAGCGCAGTTGATCCCGTTAAGTTAATGAAACAACAGGTGGGCAAAGCCGCAGCAGATCGGGTTCAGTCTGGCTCAGTGATCGGGTTGGGAACCGGGTCCACCACGGCATTTGCCATTCAGTTTTTAGGTGATCGGATTAAGTCAGGTGAATTAACCGATATCAAAGGCATTCCCACCTCCTTTCAAGCCTCCGTATTGGCCAAGCAATATGGCATCCCCTTAACTACTCTGGATGAAGTCGATCGGATTCATATCGGCATTGATGGAGCAGACGAAGTCGATCCTCAGAAAAATTTGATTAAAGGCGGAGGCGCTGCCCATACCCGCGAGAAGGTGGTGGATTCCCTGGCCGAGCAATTTATTGTGGTGGTGGATCAATCCAAAATTGTCGATAAATTGGGATCGACTTTCCCCGTGCCTGTAGAGGTATTACCCATGGCGATCGCCCCTGTCGTCAAAGCCTTAGAAAAGCTAGGCGGCAAGCCAGAACTGCGCATGGGCATCAAAAAAGATGGTCCCGTGATTACCGACCAGGGCAACATGGTATTGGATGTCACCTTCAGCGCCATTCCCAATCCTCCTGAGCTGGAGAAAATCATCAACAATATTCCGGGCGTGCTGGAAAACGGCATCTTCGTGGGCATGACCGATATTGTCTTAATCGGTGAGATTAAAGACGGAACTCCCATCGTTCGCGAGATGTAATTGACTTGCAGGGTAAGAACTACAAGCTCTTATCCTGCTCACCGCTGACTCATACTGGCGGCACGCACAAATTCAAACCGCTAATGAGATTCGGCATCATGGAACAGGGGTGTACTGAGATAGCGCTCACCAAAGCTAGGCTGAATCATCACAATCAATTTGTCTTTATTTTCAGGTCGTTTCGCCACTTGGATGGCAGCACATAGAGCCGCGCCGGATGAGATCCCAGAGAGCAATCCTTCTTCCCGCGCTAACCGCCGACCATAAGCGATGGCATCGTCATCATTGACCAGAATCACTTCATCAATCAGATCCACTTTTAAAACGGGAGGCACAAATCCCGCGCCGATCCCTTGGATTTTGTGGGGACCGGGAGATCCGCCAGATAAGATCGGGCTGCCTTCCGGCTCCACTGCGATCGCCTGAAACGATTTCTTCCGAGCTTTTAAAACTTCTGCCACCCCGGTCAAGGTACCCCCCGTTCCCACTCCGGCAATTAAGAAATCTACTTTGCCATCGGTATCGGCCCAAATCTCCTCTGCTGTGGTTTGGCGATGAATTTGGGGATTAGCTGGATTACGAAACTGCTGCAGCATATAGGCATTGGGGAGAGTATCCACTAGCTCCTGGGCCCGTTCGATACAGCCCCGCATCCCTTCTGTGCCTGGGGTCAGCTCCAACTCAGCACCATAGGCCCGCAGCATCGCCCGGCGCTCGGCACTCATGGTTTCCGGCATCGTTAAAATCAGGCGATAGCCTTTGGCCGCCGCCACCATTGCTAAGGCAATCCCCGTATTACCAGAGGTGGGTTCCACCAATACCGTGATGCCAGGATGAATCAGTCCTTGCTTTTCAGCAATAGCAATCATATTGCTACCAATCCGATCTTTCACTGAAGAGGACGGATTGAGGCTCTCCAGCTTGATAACAATTTTGGCAAGGCACCCTTCCATCTTGGGAATGCGATTGAGTTGAATGAGCGGCGTTTTACCAATCAGTTCAGTAATATCGTGGGCAATACGCATAGTGAAAGTCTCTGCTTATCAGTTCGGTCAAGGAGGGAAGCGTAGCTCAGGCAACTGAGGCCTGCCCTTAGTTTAGATGTAATACATTAAGTCAATTTGTTTTTTAGCATCTCTGCGATCGCAAAGATCTTGCAACGTACAATTCTTGAGGATCTGACTCGCCGCCTGATCTGCTTCTTGCCACAGTTCCTGGACCACGGCTTTCTCCGTCGTCAGTCCCGGTTGAGGCAGGGCGTTCGGTTGTGCGTCTCTCCCTTCTATACAGTTAATGATTTCTAGAAGGGTAATTTTCCAGGGTTCACGGGCCAATAAATATCCGCCGCGAGCCCCCCGCTGAGAGCAGACTAAACCTGAACGACGCAGGATTGCCAGGAGCTGTTCTAAATATCGATCGGGAATATGTTGTTGGGCTGCAATTTGGCGGATTCGTAGCGGCTCCCCTTGAGGGTAGTGATCCACCAGGGACAGTAACGCCAACACCGCATATTCACATTTACATGACAATTCCACAGGGCAAGCCCCCCTGAGGCAACGACAGCCTTGGACCTAGTATACTCCGGTTCTCCATCGGAGTTTAGGGATTATCATGTCTGGCCCCAACCTCAGGGGGCAAGAGACCAAAACTCACCCTAATTCAATTCCCATCCAGCCATACAGCCACAAAATCCCCTGCTGATAGCCCGTCCAAATGTGAGCCCCCCACATCATGCAAAGCAATGCTCCCAGCACGAGGAATGGGCCAAAAGGAATGTACTGAAATCGACCGATCTTGCCAAAAGTTCGACCTCCTAGCCCCACAATTGAACCGACTAGACAGGAGAGAAATAGGGTTAGCAAGACATATCGCCATCCTAACCAAGCACCAATCATCGCCATCAGTTTGCTATCGCCGCCGCCCATGGCGACACGGCCAAAAGCCAGGTGGGCCAGGAAACCAATCACATCAATCAGCCAGATCCCCGCAATCACGCCTAAAGCACCGAAGGTAAACCCTTGGGCCGCCCCCACAAGACCATTTTGATGCCAGCCGACTAGAGTCTGAAACGTAATGCCTGAGATCACACCTAACTGGGTCAGGGGATTAGGCAGTAACATCACATCTAAATCGATCAGAGCCAGGGAAATGAGCACGCTGGCAAACAGCCAATAACCCAAGGTTTGCAGTTGATAGCCAAAAACCAAGAAGATCCCCAGAAACATGCAGGCTGTGGCTGCTTCAACTAAGGGATACCGACTAGCTATCGGGGTTTTACAATAGCGACATTTGCCTTGAAGCCACAGCCAACCTAGAACAGGGATATTGTCATAAGGCTTCAGTGGGGTGTGACATTTAGGGCAGCGAGAGGGGGGATGGAGTAAAGATAAGCCCTCGGGTAGCCGATAAATTACGACATTCAAAAAGCTACCGACCGAAGCCCCCAGGCTAATCACCAGTCCATAGATAAAGATTTCTGCCCAACTCATACCTTTATGCGCACGGATATCCAGATCCCAGGGTGGATCACGGCTATCTTTTGAGTGCTTCTCCTTGATGTTTGAAGGGAGAAAACCTCTGCCAGAGAAGTTCCACTCCTATAGGCAGGATACCCACTCTCTAATTGAGTTCGATATCTTCGGGTTGAGATGGCTCGTCGATTTCGATTTGTTCAGCAGAGATAAAACATTCATGGGGCAGCAAGATGGGTTGCTCAGAAAAAATCAGTTGTCCGCGCCCTGTATTCCGATCCATTGCCACCCCAACAGGAGGCTGTGCATCGATATGGATCTGGCAATAGGATTGATATGCCTCACGAGCAGTTGCCAACATCATGTCTGGAGATGGCAATTGAATCGCTTCAGAATGTCGATTTTGATCAGGGGGATTATGAACGAAAGTCACTCGAATATCCCTGTTTTACTAGGTTGAATTACCTGTAATTTGTAGCAAGAAACCTCTATTTCAGCAAGGGCAAAGATAGAATTTACCGATAAAAAGTTGTACTTATTCTCATTTTTTGAGGCCAATAATCCACAAAAGGAGTGATGAATTGAGAGTCAACATCTCTTGAATCAGCCTGACCATCCCCCTAGCCAGGTATTCTCATTCGCAGTGTCCGGTGATTTTAGGGGCAATAAAACGAAACTATTCTAAAATGCGATGGACATCTTCTGGTTATTGCCGTCTGCATAGATGAATAATGACCGATCAATCATGGGGACACCTAGGGATTTGGCTGATTCCTAATTGCGATCGCAGGCTTTACCTAAGTTAGTGAAGTTGTGCATACTGACCTCTACACCTTGGATTTAACTCAACCATGAGCGAACGACCCACTCGACCGACCCGACCCAACCGATCTAAGCTGGCCAAGCGGAAGCCGCAAAAAAACCAGTCACGGACTTTGATGTTGACCTTGGGTGGCGCAGCGTTGCTGGTGGTAGGCGGTACCCTCGCGTTCTTTCTGCTTCAAGGTGAAGAGAAAGCGGGGCCTTTACCCCTAGGTTCCAAAGTAGTGCCCAGAGATGTGATGTTAAGCGTCACCCTCAATACCGGGGGTAACCAATGGCAACAAATCGCCCAGTTCGGCACCCCTGACACTCAAAAGACGTTGCAAGACCGGCTCCAGCAACTAGAGACGGACGTATTGAAACCCAATGGCCTGTCCTATAAAGCCAATATCCAGCCCTGGGCCGCCAATCAACTGACCATGGCTCTGTTGCCCCCCACGGTGGAATCGGTGGAGGAGCAAAGCCAACAAGCCACCATTTGGATAGTGCCCATTCGAGATCAAGGCCAATTTGAAAAAGTCTTTCAAAATAAGCTGACTGCTGCTAATTCGACAGATACGCGCACCTATAAAGAAACAAAGGTGTATGAATTTGATGCAGAGGATGGCAAACGCTATGGTTTTGCCACGTTAGATAATCGCTGGTTAGTGTTTACATCCGCCGATGCCCCCATCAACGCCGTTATCGATACCCATAAAGGGAAGCCCGCCTTAGCCGATGTGCCCCGCTATCAAGAGGCCCTCAAAGAAATCGAAAACGATGCTGCGATCGCAAAGGTCTATATTAATGTCCCCATCGCCGCGGCTCAGATGAGTCGCGTGCCCTTATCTCCGGCCAGCCAGGAACGCATTCAGAGTGTTCAGGGGATTGGCTCAACCCTGATGGTAGTCAAGGATGGCATCCAATTTAAGGCGATCTCCTGGCTAAAGCCCGATGCCAAAGACACCTTAGAGACCAAAAACGAGGCTAAAGATATTGCCAAACATTTACCCGACGATACGTTATTGATGACCTCGGGAGGGAATTTTCAACAGGTCTGGCGGGACTATGCCCAGGGAAATTTAGCCAAACTGGTGTTTCCCCTCAATCCCAAAGCTTGGAATGATGACCTGAGCAAACGCACGGGCATTGACTTCAATAACCAGTTTGTTAGCTGGATGGATGGCGAATTCTCTACCGCCATCATCCCTGCCCAAACCAAGGATAAAAAAGGGGTCGGGATCGTTTTCTTAGCGAAGGCCAAAGATCGGACCACCGCCAATCAGGCCTTTCGAGCCCTCGATGAGGCCATGCGCGATCGCTTTAATTTTCTAGTGACTGAATCCAAAGTGGGGAAGAAAACCGTAACGAACTGGAAGGTGCCTCCCGGACTCCCCATTGCCAGTCATGGCTGGTTAGATAATGATGTGGCCTTTTTTACCCTTGGGGCTCCCATCGCCAACCGCTTGCTCCCGGCTCCGAAGACAAATTTAACCCAAGCCGCGAGCTTTAAAGGGGCCACTACTTCAGACTTGGACCCCAATAACGGCAATTTCTATATTGATATGCCGCGCATGCTGGGATTGCTAGACACCAATCCCCTACTGCCAAAACTGACGCCAGACACCACAAAATTTATGCAAGGGATTGAAACAATTGGCGTGACGACAGCCATTAACAATGAGTGGAGTACCCGCTACGACATTCATGTCAAACTAAAGAAGAAGAAAGAATCCTAGTCGCCCTGGCGCGGCAGACCCACAACATTCAGATTGGAGGTTTCTCATGGCTGCAAGGTTAGATGATGCGACCATTCGTGAACGGGCACAGTCCCTCGCCGGTTGGACCGTAGACGGCCAATCCCTCAAAATCACCCGCAGGTTCAAGGATTTTTTGGCGGCTATGGCTTTTGTCAATCGCCTGGTAGACCCTGCTGAAGCCGCAGGCCATCACCCCGATATTTATATCAGCTATAACCGGGTCGATATTACCCTCACTACCCATGATGCGGGGGGACTGACGGAAATGGATTTCCAAATGGCCCAAACGATTTCTAATCTATAGAACTAGATCTAGACGGACAACCTATGAGCGACCGCACATTACCCAATCGATCTGACGTGTGGCTGCAAACCTTGGGCTGGCAACCGACCTCGGAGCAGGAACAGCAGTTTGAACGCTTGTTTCAGCAAATTCTGCGGGCTAATCAGCAGCTTAATCTCACCCGAATTACGGATCCCCAAGACTTCTGGGAAAAACACCTGTGGGATTCTCTCGTGGGTATTGCGCCTTGGTTGCCGCCTGGCTCTCCTATACCTACTTGGCTCCAAGACCTAGCGAGCTTATCTACAGACCTCAACCAAGCCATGCGGGTGATCGATATTGGTACAGGGGGTGGGTTTCCGGGTTTACCGATCGCAATCATCAAACCGACCTGGCCCATTACTCTACTCGACTCCACCCAAAAGAAGCTGACCTTTCTAGAACAGGCAACGGCTGACCTGGGGTTGGAGAATGTGGAGGGGTGTTGCGATCGCGCTGAAAATCTAGGCCAACAGTCCCCCTATAGAGAATCCTTTGATCTGGCCCTCGTTAGAGCCGTGGGTCCAGCCTCAGTCTGCGCTGAATATGCACTCCCTTTATTAGCCTTGCAAGGCTATGCCGTGCTGTATCGCGGCCAATGGACAACGGAAGAGCAGGAGGGATTAAAGGCTGTGGCATCCAAACTTGGAGGAGAGGTCGTGGCGGTATTGCCTGTGAAGATGCCCCATTCTCCAGGCATCCGGCACTGTATCTATCTCCGCAAAACCCAACCCACCGATCCCAAATTTCCGCGACGAGTGGGCGTGCCTACCCGTAAACCGCTGTAAGTTCACACCTATTTATTGTTTTTGCACCTAAGTTATTGCACCTAAAATTAGCGCTATCGATAGGCTTCTAAGCCACCAATCCAGGTGACAAGAGCACAGCGCATTCCTGCGGTCATAGCGGTAACACGATGCAAAGTATAGCTAGGGAATATAACGAGGGTGCCCCGGGAGCGAGGCATCAGGACAGGCTTTTGAGTGGCATGGAGTTCTAGTCCACCGCCTACGTAGGTATCCGGGTCTGAGAGCTGCACCGAGACGGACAGCTTCCGCAAGCCACTCCGCCGCGACCCAATATCCTGATGCCAGGTGTAATGGCCACCGGGTTCATATTCCGTGAGTTGAATAGAGCTTTCAAATCCATCTAGCCGAAACTGCCAGTTTTCAGCATTGACCTGGGCAACGTGGTTCATGATTTTTTCGTAGATCCACACGCTGTCTGGGTATTCGTTTAGCCGTAGCCAGCGGAGGGTGCTGTCGCGGGTTGCTTTGTGGACCGCTTTACCGCCCACTTCTCCAGTCATGGTTTTGACTTTGGAAAAGTAAGTTTCGATGGCATCACATTCTTGATCGCTAAAGCAATGCTCTAGAGCGACATATTTGCTAATGGTGGCGTCGTTGGGGTTTTCGGAAACAAATTGAATTTTGGTCTCAACCTGCCGATCCATCAACTGGATGTTATAGACCTGTTGGTTGATGACTTTATATTCAACGTTGGATTGGGCAAGGTCAGGCATAGTGGCTTGGGCACAAGGACTGCATATTATCGAGATTGTATCTTTATCTACGGCTTGGCTAGGGAGGGTGCAGCTTTTCTTTAGCTTGGGGTTTGATAAAAAATGAACGACTAATCATCACCATTGATGGCCAAATTCTAGGTAGATTTTGGGGTTTTTATTCGTCACTTTTTAGCTTAAAGCTATCTTAAAAATATCCTGACAAAAGATACTTCATCCATGATTTCAGGATTAAATAAGGTAATCTTGCCAAATCCACTTGAATTATGGGTTCTGAAACTCCTCCCCCTCCACCAGAGCATTTTTTGAAATCTTCAACTGAGTCAATGGCTCAGTTGCTTCGCTGGATCGCGGAGTTAGTCCGACAGCGCAATTGGTACATGCTGTTGGTTTTAGTAGGAGTAGGGCTAGCACTATTAACTCATTTCGGTCGAGATCAGCTCAATCAATTCATCAAGCCAGAATATCAAACTGCCTTCTCATTTTTTCTATGGGGTGGGGTGGTGTTGATCATTCTAGTGGCTTTGGGGTTTGCCCTCAAAACCCTACCTCGAACTCAGCCCCCTAACCTCGAAGATTTAGCAGAGCGCAAAGCGATTAAGGGACTGCGACCCTTTAGCCAAGACGATGCAGAAATTTTTGCCCGATTGCAGCGAGAACGATTGCTCCAAACTTGTGTAGAAGTGATCACTAGCTCTGACTTCCGATTTGGAATTTTAGTAGGAGAGTCGGGCTGTGGGAAGACTTCTGTTTTACAAGCTGGAATTTTACCTCAGTTTCTGAGGTCCGAATGTGAGTTCTGCGGTGTATACGTGCGGTTTTCGGACCAAGAACCGCTGGCTGCCATTCGGCAGGCATTAGCTGAGCAGCTAGAAATTCCGATGGAGTGGTTGACCACTGAAACGGATGCACATCCTTTTTTGGCGCTCTTAACGCAAGCGGTGACTGCTGCGGACAAGCCTGTGGTCCTGTTTTTGGACCAGTTTGAGCAATGGTATGTCCATGCCAAGCAGCCCGAGGATCGTCAGCCGTTTTTGCAAGGGTTAATGGCATGGTACAAACAGCCCACTCCGCCAGTGAAGATTCTGGTCTCGATCCGCTCAGATTTGTTTTTCCATATTGTAGAAATCCAGAAGGCACTCCACTTTGACCTCGGTCCCCAGGATGTGTTTCAGTTGGCCAAGTTTACGCCTGCTGAAGCGACCCAGGTATTGGCGGTGATTGCTCACACAGAAAATCTCCGGTTTGAAGAATCTTTTGTCATGGAGCTGGCGGAGCAAGAGTTGGCAGGTCGGGAAGATGGGCTGATTTCTCCGGTGGATGTGCAGATTTTGGCCTGGATGATTGAACGCCAAAATGCCTCGGAGTTGCGGGCCTTTAATCGCCAAGCTTTCCAGAAGTTTGGGGGTGTGGAAGGGCTGTTGATGCGGTTCTTGGATAAAGCCTTGATGGCTCGGGTCTCGGAGGGGCAGCGACAGGCTGCCTTAAAAGTATTGTTGGCCCTAACGGATTTGGAACGGCAGGTACGGGCAGGGGTTTTAACGGTCAGTGAATTACAGCAAAAATTAACGGGATCTCTCTCTTCTCAAGAGGTGCGCGAGGCGGTGAGATGGTTGGAGCGGGGAGATGTACGGCTGATTACCCCGATCAACCGACAGCAGCAAGAAGTGGGATATGAACTGGCCCATGAACGCTTAATTCCATCCTTACTCAAACAGGCGGGTCGAGAGTTATCGGCGGCAGATCAGGCGAATCAGCTTTTGGATCGGCGGGTGAATGAGTGGTTGGGGAATAACCGCAGTGGGCGTTATCTTTTTGGTCCACGGGAGTTGTGGTCGATTAAACAGCAAAAGCCCTATTTAACCTGGGGACCCAAACGGCCTCAAAAAGAAAAACTGTTGGCTTTAAGCTGGCGGCGAGTGCAAGGATTCACGGGGGCATTGATGGCAGTTTGTTTAGGGATTTCTGTGTTTTTAGGTTGGCTATGGTATATGCCGGCAGGACAAATTCAGCAAGTGCGGTGGGCCTTGGTGAATCCAATGGGTGGCCCCTTAGATAGAGTTAGCGATGAAGATGCAGTCAGTGCAGCGATTGCTTTTGCCAAAGATGGCAAGAAACAAAAAGCAATGGATATGGTGACCCAATATGTTGATCGTCCAGGGAGTCAGGCTCAATTTTTTAGTCAATTTACATCTGTGTTGATTCATGAGACTGACCATCAATCCATCAAAAAAGATTTAAACCTAATGCAAGTAAGGGCCAAAAAAATTGATGGCCCAAGGTACAAATCTTCTGCCCTGAGAGCGATTGCAGCCGCCTATGGTCAAATTAATGACCCCAAACTCGCTCATGAAGTCTTGAAAAATGCCCTAGCCGTCGCCGAAAAATTTGATGACCCATATTCCAAATCTTCTGCCCTGAGAGCGATTGCAGCCGCCTATGGTCAAATCAATGACCCCAAACTCGCCCAGGAAGGATTGAAAAATGCCCTAGCCGTCGCCGAAAAATTTGATGACCCAAGTTCCAAATCCGATGCCCTGAGAGCGATTGCAGCCGCCTATGGTCAAATCAATGACCCCAAACTCGCCCAGGAAGGATTGAAAAATGCCCTAGCCGTTGCCGAAAAAATCGATGACCCAAGGTACAAATCCTCTGGCCTGAGAGCGATTGCAGCCGCCTATGGTCAAATCAATGACCCCAAACTCGCCCATGAAGGATTGAAAAATGCCCTAACTGTCGCCGAAAAAATTGATGACCCAAGGTACAAATCCTCTGCCCTGAGAGCGATTGCAGCCGCCTATGGTCAAATCAATGACCCCAAACTCGCCCATGAAGTCTTGAAAAATGCCCTAACTGTCGCCGAAAAATTTGATGACCCACGTGACAAATCCAATGCCCTGAGTGCGATTGCAGCCGCCTATGGTCAAATCAATGACCCCAAACTCGCCCATGAAGTCTTGAAAAATGCCCTAACTGTCGCCGAAAAATTTGATGACCCACGTGACAAATCCAATGCCCTGAGTGCGATTGCAGCCGCCTATGGTCAAATCAATGACCCCAAACTCGCCCATGAAGTCTTGAAAAATGCCCTAACTGTCGCCGAAAAAATTGATGAGCCAACTGACAAATTCTATGCCCTGAGAACGATTGCAGCCGTTTATGGTCAAGTCAATGACCCCAAACTCGCCCATGAAGTCTTGAAAAATGCCCTAACCGTCGCCGAAAAAATTGATGACCCACGTGACAAATCCAATGCCCTGAGTGCGATTGCAGCCGCCTATGGTCAAGTCAATGACCCCAAACTCGCCCATGAAGTCTTGAAAAATGCCCTAACTGTCGTCGAAAAAATTGATAACCCAAGTTCCAAATCCAATGCCCTGAGAGCGATTGCAGACGCCTATGGTCAAATTAATGACCCCAAACTCGCCCATGAAGGATTGAAAAATGCCCTAACCGTCGCCGAAAAAATTGATGACCCACGTGACAAATCCAATACCCTGAGAGCGATTGCAGATGCCTATGGTCAAATTAATGACCCCAAACTCGCCCAGGAAGGATTAAAGAAGACTCTAAAAGCTGCAGAAGCAGCTAATGCCGAAAGTGTTATGGAAGCAATTTCTGTAAAATATGCCTATCTAAGCGATTGGGGACAGTCATTAAAGGCCCTGAGATATTGCCCAGAATCTTGGAAAGTGAAAGCCCAGATCAAACTTTTGACCCTTTGGGCTGAGAAAAAAAATCCTAGATTGATCAATGGCGCAGTGATTGTAGAGCAGCCTGAAGCATCTGAAGAACGGGGTAAATATACCTTCAAGGCCAATCTTTATGGTCCTACAGAAGGTTGTAATCAGTATGTGGATTGGTGGGAAATCCTAAGTGAAGATCAGGAGCTATTAGATCGCCCCCATTTTGACATCAGTCATGATGATCAACAGCCTTTCTCTAGTACGAGTAAGCCCATCCAAGCGTCAGACAATCAAACACTTCTAATTCGGGCTCACCTCCATCTTGAAAACAAAGATAAAAGTGGCTATGAGGCCAGACAGGCTTGGAAAGGAACGATCAAAGATGGCTTCGAAATGATTCGCCTACCTGAGAGATTTGCCACCAATCTTGCCAAAGCGGACCCACAACCCAAACCTTGCCAAGATAAGTCCCTAACTTAAACTTCAGTGATCTAAGCAGATTAAGTAAACAATGGGCTTTCTATCGATTCACCACTCGGTTATAAATCTGCTCATTCACCTTAGCCGACTGCCACAAATCCACCATCGGCTCTGGATAATCTCGCCCCACAACAAACCCAAACATCTCCTGTTCCAACGCTGTTAATTGCCAAGGCGTCTGTACCTGTCCCCCTGGCACATCCTTCAACTCCGGTAACCAATGGCGCACATAATCCCCCTGGGGGTCATAATCCTTCGCCTGCTTAACAATATTGAAAAACCGGAATCCTCGGGCATCATTCCCCACCCCTGCTGCATAATTCCAATTGCCCCAATTGCTGCAGACATCGTAATCAATCAGGCAAGATTCAAACCATTCCGCCCCCATTTGCCAATTCAGGCCCAAATTCTTGGTTAAAAAGCTGGCCACATTCTGCCGTCCCCGATTGGACATAAACCCCGTTGCCGCCAACTCCCGCATATTGGCATCAATCAACGGGAATCCCGTCTGGCCTGTTTGCCATTTCTCGAAGGTTTCGCGGTTGTCTTGCCAGGGCAACGCCAGCTCCTGCAAGCCCGACAGCCGAAAGACTCCCTTGCCATGCTTGGCACAAATAAACCGAAAATAATCTCGCCAGATTAACTCAAAAATCAGCCAATACGTAGAATTATTTTTGACTCGCTCCTGCTCATAAGCCTTTACCTGCTGGTGAATATAGCGCGGCGATACACAGCCCAAGGCTAACCAAGGCGAGAACTTCGTGGAATCATTGGGCTGCAGCATCCCGTTACGGGTTTCCTTATACTGCTTTAGACAATCTTGCTCCCAGAGATAGTCCTGCAATCGCTCCAGTGCTGCCGTTTCTCCACCCGAGAACCGAATCATCGCCCTGGAGTCTGGCTGAGCAGTGGATAATCCCCAGTTTTCCAGTTGGGGCAGCTCACCTGGCTCAGAATCTGGCAGTGCCGATAAAGTCTGTGGTGTCGGGAACGGGGGTTTAGGCTTAGCTGATTTTTCTACCTGCTTACGAAACTGGGTAAACACCTCCGGCAGCTCTCGAATCGGAAAGGGCAGCTGTTCTGGGTGATAGAGGGTACTGCTCCAAAACCTTAGGCAATCAATCCCTAGGTCGGCTAAAGCTTTGCGCAGATGGTTTTCGACCTCCACCTCTTCAGAGGTAACTTCTCGATTGAAATACACTGCATCGACGTTCAACGCTTGCGCTAGCTCAGGCAGAATCGTTTCAGGATGGCCCTGGCGCAGGATCAGATCGCTCTGCTTAGCCCGCAAGGATTGACGCAAATCCGCCAGACTCTCCAGCAAAAACTGGGCTCTAAACGGTCCTGTTTTGGGAAAGCCAAAAGGCGTTTGACCGAACTGGCGTGGATCGAAGCAGTAGCAGGGAATCACATCCGCATTAGAACGCACCGCCTGGTGCAGCGGGGCATGGTCATGGAGCCGCAAGTCATTGCGAAACCAAATGAGAACGCGCACCCTTAACCTCCTGGAGGTGTCACCCCACTGACGGGCTGAGCATAGCTGGTGGCCCGCTGGAGGGAAATTAAAGCTCGGTTATAGTTCAAAATAGCGGAAATTAAGTTACCTTTTGCCTGAGTCAACGAGTTTTCAGCACTGGTCACATCTAGCTGAGTGCCAATCCCGGCGCTCGATCTCAACCGCGCTAAGGCCAAACTTTCCTCTGCCAACTGAACACTGCTCTGGGCCGTATTAATATTGCGTAAATTCGACTGCAGATCGGAATAGGCTTGCTCTACTTCAAACCGCAGATCATTTTTGGTATCGGCAAATTGGGTTTCTGCGATCGCAATACTCTCTTCCTGCTGTGCCGCCCTAGATTTAGCCGCTTTGCCGTCAAAAAAGTTGATGGACACTTGCAAGCCGACGGCATAGCCAAAGGCACCGGACACACCATCATCCAGCCCTTCCACCACTTCCGCACTGGCAAAGGCCTGCAGTTGAGGCTTATTCGCCGCCAGAGCAACGCGACGCTGCTGCTGAGCCAACCGGCGTTGACTGAGGAGCTGCGCCAGCTCCACCCGATTTTGGAGGGCCAACACAATACTTTCTTCTAAGGTCAACAGCCAGCCGCCAGCAATATTGACCTGATCCGCAGCCGACAGGTTGACGGTTTCTTTCACATTGAGCCGCTGGGCTAGTTGGCGTTGGGCAATCTTCTGCAAATTCTCGGCCTGAGTCGCATTTTGGATCGTATCGGCTAACTGAACTTCCGACTGCAGCACATCAAATTTGGTACCAAGCCCGGCCTGTTCCCTAACCCTAGCGACCTCAAGGCTAGCCTCCGCATTCCGCACCGCATCCTTCGACACAGTAATCAGGGCTGACGATTGTTGAAGATTGTAGTAGTCATTGGCAACATCCAAGCGCAATTGCTCGAGCTGCCGCTTCAGCTCTAACTCAGAAATTTTGACCTGGGCCTTAGCTGCCCCAATTTGCCCCGACCGAAACCCGGAAGTATAGATATTGTAGGTAGCCGATACCGTCCCTTGAATTCGATTCGAAATGCCTCCACTGTTCCCTTGACTAATCGGCACTGCAGCAATGGGCTGCAAAGGTGCCACATTCGTAATCGCAAAGGGCGTCGCACTCGTATTAGCGCGCAACTGGAGCTGCTGAATTTGCTGATCAAAAATTTGCTGTTGACTCTGGTTTTGATCCTGCTGTAGCCGGGACTGCAGTTGCTGAATATCGATAGACAGTTCCTGTTGGGACTGAAACTGCTGGGTTTGCAAACTTTGCAACGTTCGCTGCTGAGCTTGAAGTTGAGCTGCCGCATCCACCTGAATTGGCGTTTGGTTGAGCAGAAAGTTAGCAGAATCCGTCCGGGTCAAGGCTGACTGCACACTCACGGTGGGCCAGTTGGCGGCTTTGGCCTGGGTCAAAAAACTCTGGTTTTGCTGCAGTTGCAGCTCGGTCACTTGTAGAGTCAGATTATTGCGTAGGGCTAACTCATAAGCCTGTTGGAGAGCGAGGGGCTGATTGAGATTAATCTCTACATCTGACTCTTGAGTGGGCAAACTCAACAAGGAGGAGTCGCGGTTCAGTTTAGGTTCTGGCACAGCTGTTTCAGGGGTCTGCCCCAAAGACGGCTGTCCCCCAAGGCCAATCAGGGCTATCCCTAAACCAGCCGCCACAAGATACAGTCGGATCACCATATTGCTGGACCTATCAATTCTTTGCTCATATGCTATGGGGATCGGTCTAATTCCACCTTAAAACCACTTAGAGTCGCAAATCTCAGTGTAAACCATTGTCTGTGACTGCCTCTGTAACTTAGAGATGGCGTACAGGTGGGCTAGATAAACAGCGTTCTAAGTCGCAGCCAGTCCCCAAGGCGCAGAATCCAAGGGTTGAGAAGCAGCCTCTTCCGCAATCCATGCCGTCTGCCAAGGTCCTCCTCCTACCTCCAACCCACAGAGATGACTATGGGCTTTCAAGAGCAGGGTTGTTCCTTGCTGATGATAGCGCTTTAAAGTGAGGGTGACACGGCCATGCATGGTGTCTTTACAGATAAAAATCAGGCCATTCTGAGTGGGGGCACGGAGGGGAGTGCCGTTGCGATCGCAACTCGCCCAAATCTCCACCGCATATTCCGAATTACGGGCCGTCATCGTCCATTCGCCCCAAGGGGTCA
This sequence comes from Acaryochloris marina S15, assembly GCF_018336915.1. Classification (GTDB taxonomy): domain Bacteria; phylum Cyanobacteriota; class Cyanobacteriia; order Thermosynechococcales; family Thermosynechococcaceae; genus Acaryochloris; species Acaryochloris marina_A. Next base: position 5,124,009 of record NZ_CP064923.1, read on the forward strand.
CCGACCAAGAGATCTCAGAATTCCAGGGGGCAAACTCATAAAACTGACCCTGATGATGAATCCCAATCAACCCCACAGATTCCATCCACCACAGCACCCCTCGACGTCCAGCCGCCGCTGTTAACGCCAAATCGGGCTGATCCTCGAAACAATTGCAATTGATCCAAAACCATTTCTGGGGAAAGGCACCACCCCAATTTTTCTCCGCATAGGCCGGGGCATTTTCAAATACATATCGCTGGCCTTGCCAATCAATCCACCCCGTCGCCCATCCATGGGCCATCATCACCTGCCAACCCGGCTCAAAAATCGGCAAAAAAGACAGCAGTCCTGCCGTTGATCGTGAAGTCTTACCCACTTCTCCCCAACCATAAATCGGCTGAATCCGATAGGCCCAATGGGCGGCTTGCCCCGTCCCCGGATCCCGCAGATGGCCTTGATGCCAAGTATGAGTGCCCTGATAGCCTTGGGTGATTTGTCGATCAAACTCGTCTGGCTCTAGCAACTGGGGCTGTAAGCCCGGAATCCCACGACTCCAATGTCCCAGCCCTAAGGGTCCCATACCAACAGGAGCCCCCCAAGACCAAAACTGGCTAACATCCGCAAAGGTCCGGCAAAAGTAAGTATCCTCAGGACCTAAAATTTGGGCGGCCCCACCGCTATAGGGTTGGCCCCCTATCGGATCCTCAATGGAATACATAAAGGCGAAGGTCTGATCCAGCTCCGGCAAAGTCACCCGGTAATACCAGCCTTCAAAAAATCGTCGCTGACTACCATCCCAGTGATAACCACTGTGGGGAGTAATCAAGGTGGTGGGCAGCGTATCCATAACCCAATCATGTAGAACAATTCATTGTCCTACACCACTTAGGAACTTTTCATCACTTACATCTCTTCTTTCATCATAGGATCTGGCCGAGAAGAAGACAGGATGTAACGTAATCAAAACAAAGTTAGCCCCAGGAGGGCTCGCGAGGAGCCAGGGAGCAGAACCCCTGAGGCAAACGCCATCCTAACAAGCTCATTCGTTTATCCACCTGAGTGGATTTACGGAAACTATTTTTTTCTGAGAACCAGTATTAGTGAGGTGCTCAGTCATGGGTGCCCCGTCAGACCTTTGAGAACTAACGGTCTTTAACAGACCCAAACTACCTCCTAAAGAAAACGACTCAGCCCTGACAAAAAGTTGAGGCTGAGCCGTTTTTATACCTTCCCATGGGATACAGCACTCTACGAAGGAAGCATTGCTCTATCAGTAGAGACGACATTCGAGATTGTGAGTCGGAGTCCTAAGGCTTAGGAACGGATGGCATCGGCACAGTTGGGGCGATATTGGAATCCGCAGGAGGAACCGTGGGCGCATCCGGTACAGAAGGAGTAGTCGGTACTGATGGCTTGGGAACCGATGGTAACGGCACAGTTGGGGCAACCGATGGTTCCGATGGTGCTCCCGCTGGAGCAGGCGATGCACCCGTCGATGCATCTGCTTTCACGCAGTTGAGGGTACGCAAGGTGGCTGCTGCTGCATAATTACGCTGAGCCGATTGATTCGGGGTAAAGGCCAAACCCTTTTCATTTAGGGGAGAGGCAACTCCACAATAGCTAGACATTTCCGTAATCACGTCAACTGCCCAATGACCACTGGTATCCGTGAAATTAGTAGGGGGTTGCTTCACGGCCAGTTGCGTATCAAGTCCGCCTAAGGATTTAGCATAAATGGCGGCGTTCTTAAGGACTGCCATCATTTCTGCTCGGGTGACTTTACGAGTCGGCTGGAAGGTCCCATCAGGATAACCCTTGACGATATCGTTTTGCTGAGCAAAGGCAATCTTGGCTGCGCTCCAACGGCCTGCTTCCACATCAGGATAGGGATTACTGCTGGCCTGACTAGGCACGGTAAAGCTCACCCCAGGAATATTCTTCAGGGACTCCAGAATCATAGACACCAATTGCTCACGGGTCAGGGATTCTAGCGGACGGAAGGTATTATCTTCAAATCCGGCAATAAACTTGAGGGCAACGGCCTGACTAATATCTTTGAGGTAAATGTCATTTTCAACATCGGGAAACGGCACGGCGCTAATGCCCTTGGAGATATAGACATGACCTAGGGTTTTCTTTTTGAATGCTCGCTTGGTCAGCCGCCAGTCAGGATTGAGGGCAATCTTGGCAAATCCTGTTGTTTTGCCGTTGGTCCGACCCAATTCAATCTCCTGATCACCCCCGGCTTTGGAATCAGGAATTCCCATCAGCACCATATCCGTGTCAGTCTTACGGATTTGGACCAAATATCGGCCTCCCAAATCGTCACCGTCCACACGAATCGAGTAACCATTTTGATCGACGCTGCGGCTACACAAACCGGTGAAGTCAAAGTTCAGCAAAAGCGGATCAATGACGACGGGATTGCTGCCACTTTCACTCCAACATTCTTTTTCAGTAGAAATTTGTTCCAGGATCAGGAGTTGGTGAATATTGCCATTGCCGATGGGGGCGGCTACTAAAACAAACTTAGACTGATTGATTTCTTTCTCACTAAAAGTAGCGGCTCGGGCCTCTGGGACAGTAGCTCCCACTGCAAACGTGGCAGAGGCCGCAACAGCGAGTAATTGAACAATGGGGCGTAATGATAGTTTCATGGGTTTGGCTCTACAACGTGATGGTGAATTATGTTGAGCGACATGGGTCAGCCTTTGTGACGACAAGCATCGTCTGGCTTGTTCCAGGGGTTCGTTTTAAGTCGAGAGTGTATCACGCCAAACCATTTGTTTTTCTTTATCCCCCAAAAATATAACTAATTTTTAAGCCCAGATTTTGGCAGAGAAGGGGGTCTATACCAGCGCCATAAACGATGAGGGCTGACTCCCAAGGTGTAAAGCCCCAACAACATCCAATTCCGCAGGGTACAGCGAAGAATGCCTTCTTGTTCCCAACGCCGAGGCGAAACCAAAACGCGATCGCGCACAATTTGAATCGGAATCCGCTGCCGTTTGAGCTGCTGCATCAGAGCCACATCTTCCATAATCGGGATATTGGGAAAGCCACCCACTCGCATAAACGTGGCTCGATCAACAAAAATAGCCTGGTCACCATAGGGAATGCGCGTGAAACGCGATCGCAAAGAGGCAACCCGACTGATCCACTGCAGGCTTGTTCTAGGACTATCAATCCCTAGATCAAACGCCCCCGCAGTCGCTTGCTCCCGAGTCCTACAGATTTGGGATAGAGCAGTCTGGGGCAGTCTGGTATCCGCATGTAAAAACAGCAGGGTTGGAGCTTGAGCTAGTTTAGCCCCGGCATTCATCTGCGTTCCTCGACCCGCTGCAGCCGTTATCCCTTGGATGTCGGGGGGCAGATATTGCAGGGTTGAGCCCTCTGGATCACCATCCACCACAATGACTTCATAAACCCTATCCCCGGCAATGGCCTTGAGATGATCAGCCAGGAGCAAAATATTCGCCCCTTCATACAACACAGGAATAACAATAGAAAGTTCAGGTTTCATCGTGGCCCAAAAGGTCAAGATGTTCCTGAAGAAAAGCCATACTCTCTGTTTGGACGCCAGCTAGGGATAGTCTTTGGTGGAAGTGGCGTAAATCTTCTAATGTATCGACATCATACCAAGTTGGCAGTTGGTGGACTGGACGAGGTTGGAGGCGCTGGAGGGTCTGCTCAAAGACCGTCTCTGTACTCCAGGGCATATCTGAAAAAACGTCAGGGGTAAAAGTCTCAGGGGTAAACCCCAGGGTATAGTATCCACCATCATCGCTAGGACCAATCACGATGTGCTGCTGCTTCAGGGCATTGAGTCCATTCTGCAAATAGGACAGGGGCAAATCAGGACTATCACTGCCCGTAATTAAAGCACCGCCATATCCCCTCTCAAAACAGGTGGTAAAGGCATGGGCCATCCGCTCGCCTAAATCATCCCCTTGCTGAGAAAGATAAGTATATTCAGACCCTAACCAATCCCGCACCGCCGTTTCCACTTCTGCCGGGGCATAGAAAATAAGTTGGTCTATCCCCAGTTGTTGAGTGGTGAGGAGTAAATCCCTAGCAAAGCAGCGATAGAGCGCAGCAGCCGCTTCAAACCCAATCCTTCGTCCTAATCGAGATTTAACAGTGCCAGGGATAGGATTTTTGACAAATAGCAGCAGGCAAAACGGGGCATCGGAGGAGGACCTATCCTGGTCGTTCATAAAAACTGTGGCAAACCGAACGTCCCTATCATATCGGCTCTAAGCCGCTTTGAAATGAGGGGATAGGGCTCGACAATGCCCTAAGGCATAGCAGAGGCGACGCTCTAACGTGCGATGGTTACAGCGCACTACCCGATTTTGATCAGTATTGGTAAAGAACCAATCACAACGCCAAAAATGGCGCTGACAGGTCAATACCCACTGTTGTCCCTCAAATTCAAATTGAGCCATGAAATGGGCCTGATGTTCCGCTTGCTCACTAAGGCAAATTTTTAACCCCAAGCCTTTTTGCAGTTTGGCACTTAAGGCCCGATCTAGCTCGTTCTGGAAGGCTGCTCGCAAAAGTACTAACCGCCGTCGATACCGAATTGCCATGCGGAGTTTGCGCTTTTGATACCGCTGGCGTTGGTTGCAATAGGCTTGATCCACTTTGGTTGCCACAAACGTTGGGGGAGGAGTGGTAAGACCGATGGACATTGCTTGAGTCTCCAGAGGGGCTGAGTTAGTACAAATGTACTTTATCTGCATTTTTTGCCCCTGTCAATCCCTAAACAGGTGAAGTGAGGATTTCATGAATATTCGACCACTACGCCATATGTAGTTAAAAATACAATCTAATGTCTATATATAGCGTCTTTATCCCATAGCCCAAAAAAAGAGGCTCTGGGAACAGAGCCTCTTGAGATAGTCAATGATTAATGCAGGATGTGAAACCACCAGAGACTTATCTCTGGTGATGCAGCGTTATGCGATCGCAGCCATTTTCACTTCATTCGTATTCAGAATTTCCTGAAGTTCATCAGAATCTACCGTTTCCTTCTCAACCAATCGTTCAGCAATTTTATCGAGTACTAAACGGTTAGAAGTCAACACATCCTTAGCCCGACGGTAGGCTTGATCCACTAGGTTACGCACCTCATCATCAATCGTAGAGGCAGTCTCTTCAGAGAAGTCCCGCTCACTCATGATGTCGCGTCCCATGAATGGATTGCCTTGCTGACGGCCTAGGGCCACAGGCCCCAAACGATCGCTCATACCAAAACGAGTAATCATCTGGCGGGCAACGCGAGCCACTTGCTGCAGGTCGTTAGAAGCACCTGTTGTCACTTCTTCCTCACCAAAGATGATTTCTTCAGCAATTCGACCGCCTAAAGCAACAGCCATTTGGTTCTGTAAGTAGCTGCGGCTGTAGAGACCAGAATCCATTTGGTCTTCGTTCGGTGTAAACCAAGTTAGACCCCCTGCACCACCTCGAGGAATAATGCTAATTTTTTGAACTGGATCATAATCCGGCATCAATGCACCCACAAGAGCATGACCTGCCTCGTGGTATGCCACTAAGCGCTTGCGGCGCTCGCTCATGACGCGGTCTTTCTTCTCAGGTCCAGCCAAGACCCGATCGATGGCATCGTTGATTTCATCCATCGAAATCTCAGTCAGATTTCGCCGGGCTGCTAGAATCGCAGCTTCATTTAAGAGATTCGACAAGTCAGCACCCGTAAATCCAGGAGTCCGACGAGCCATCTTCTCTAAATCAACATCCTTAGAGAGGGTTTTGCCTCGGGCATGGACGTTAAGGATTTCACGACGTCCTTTGTAATCTGGACGATCCACCACTACTTGACGGTCAAAACGACCGGGACGCATCAGAGCAGAATCCAGTACGTCAGGACGGTTGGTGGCTGCAATGATAATGATGCCGGTATTGCCTTCAAAACCATCCATTTCCGTTAGGAGTTGGTTAAGGGTTTGCTCCCGCTCATCATTACCGCCGCCTAGACCAGCACCTCGCTGACGGCCAACAGCATCGATTTCATCGATAAAGACGATACAAGGGGCATTGGTTTTAGCTTGCTCAAACAAGTCTCTGACTCGAGAAGCACCCACACCCACAAACATTTCCACAAACTCTGAACCAGAGATGGAGAAAAAGGGAACGCCCGCTTCTCCAGCTACAGCCTTCGCTAGAAGGGTTTTACCCGTTCCAGGAGGACCCACCAACAGTACGCCTTTAGGAATCTTGGCACCCACGGCAGTAAAGCGGTCTGCGTTCTTTAGAAAGTCAACGACTTCCGTCAGCTCCAACTTTGCCTGCTCAATACCCGCCACATCATTAAAGGTGACTTGGGTCTGAGGTTCCATCTGGACTCTGGCTTTGGACTTACCAAAGTTCATGGCCTGGTTACCAGGTCCGGACTGAGCCCGACGGAACAAAAAGAAAAGTCCCACGAGTAAGAGGACGGGCACCAAAAATGTGCTCAACGCCTTAAACCAAACCCCTTCTTCTCTTTGAGGAAGGACAGCAATATCAACATCTTGCTTAGTTAAGATATCGATAAAGTCTGGATCCGGTGGCAAGTTGACGGTAATTATACCCTCGCCAGATTTCACCTCAGCCATCGTTCGATCGGCACTGATGCGAATTTTTTCAACGTTGTTATTTTCAACTTCTTCGATTAGCTTGCTGTAACGCCAAGTTGGGTTATCAGCAGGCTGGCGCTCTAGTAAAGCTGTCCCTAATGCCAAGACAACAATGGCTAACAGCGCATACAATCCTGCATTTCTCCACCGCTTATTCACGGACTTCAATCCTCCAGGTTCAGAATGGGGCGATGCGATCGCTACATTAACTAATGTTAACCCATTCTTTCAGAGGTGGGGCTAGCTACTGGGAATTACGCTATTTTCTGGGTTCACCAAACGCAAGAGCTTTTGCTTAATTTGGGTATCGTAGACACTCCACTTCAGCTTAGCGAAATCCGAATTCTCATTTAAGCCCGACAAAAAGCCCATGGGGATTTCAAATCCCCCTGCAAGGGAGCGACCACCCCCAAAAAAGCGGCCATGGGTATCTTGGCCAAAGGCCTCTTTGATAAATTCATCCGGGTCAAGGGTAATTTTCGTGGTGCGCAAGGACCCAACCACCAGTTCTAGGTCTTCATCTTCATCATGGACAATGCCATATACCACAGCTGTATGGACATTATCTTCCGTGACTAAAAAATCTGCGGCTTGAGGAATCGCATCACGATTGTCATAGCGGAGAAACCCCACCCCCGCAATCGTTACATTGTTATAAACGCTGCGATTTTTGAGAGCACTCTCAATCACATCCATCACCTGCTTTGACCGCGAGGACTGGAGAACCGTATTCAGTAACTGGCTGTCATAGAAGCGGCTCAGGTAGGCAGCTGCCAGAAAATCTTCTTCCTGGGCTTGCCTAAGGAAATTAGTGTCGGAGCGTAGCCCATGCATCAGTGCAGTTGCACAATGCACATGTTCACTAACGCTGCTATCAAACTCTAGTAAACCGGCCCGGAGATATTGGGTGAGGATAGTTGCTGTGGCTCGGGTATTCGGCCGCACATCCGTAAATTCAGCTTCAACCCCTTCTTGCAAACTATGGTGATCGATGATGATAGTGATCGGAATATTCGCTGCCTGCAAAGTCGGCAGCAATTGGCTGGTGGTGCCTTGATTATCAATCAAGACACAGCCCTGGTAAGCCGATAAATCTTTTCCTTTCGTTTTAGGAGACTGACAAGCCCATCGTTGCACGGGCAGGTTGGTCAACTTTACAAGGGCAATGTTTTCTTGATGACTGAGGGTACCAGCGTAGAGAATCTCACATTGGATATCAAACTGTTCCGCAATGAGCTTATAGGCCCATGCAGAAGAAAGGGCGTCTGGATCTGGAAAATCTTGTAAAACGACGAGTTGCGAGTCGCCCCGATGGCTTTCGAGAATCTTGGCAAATGCGTCAGCGCGCTGTTCCTGGGCTCGCCCATTCAGGCTCGTGAGATTACTGGAAGACCGAGAGCCAAGTTTTTCAGACGAATTGAGATTGGCTGAACGGGCTTCTGGTTTAGGGTCAACTGACTTCAAAGAAGTTGAAACCATAGTAAAAACCTAATGTTAGGTAGGAGTAATATTCAGATGGAACAATAGACACGGACAGAACCGCTTTATCAAGACAAAGCCAGTTCTGAAGATTATCATGAATCGCTAGGATTGGGATCGGTGCTAACAACCCTGCAGGGAAGCACCTTCTGTTCATATACCTTTTATTTTCAGCGATCTTATTCGAAAAAACCATCACCTTATTGTGAGGATACCCCTAAAGTTATGGGGAGGAATACTCGCCTTCTTGGCCTAGACATGAAGGCATCACAGCAAATCACATCCCAATCACATACTTACGCCATTCTTGATGAACCCCATTTCGTAGATGCTTGGTGACCTCAAAGTACAAGCTACTGTAGGGACGACGAGGCGTTTGTTTCAGGCTCATCCGAGCTTCTTTGGGGGTACGATTGCCTTTTTTGACATTACAGCGCACACAGGCCGTCACGATGTTGTCCCAGGTATCTCCTCCCTTTCGTGATCGAGGCATCACATGATCAAGGGTTAAATCATCGCCAGAATGCCCACAATATTGACAGGTATGGCTATCGCGATGCAGTAAGTTTCGGCGAGTTAAAGGAATTTCTTTGTAAGGAACACGCACGTATTGGCGCAGCCGAATGACTGTTGGCAAGGGAAAGTCTCGATACACAAACTTACCGTTGTGTTCTACTTGCTCAGCCTTCTCTTTCAGGACTAAAACAACCGCACGACGCCAACTGGTGATATTCAGCGGTTCATAGGAGGCATTCAGAACGAGAACTTTGCCCATGAATCCTTGCCCAAGCAGATCTGATACAGATAGTAGCACATACCCCATGAAACCCATGATTGGGAAGTACTTAGGCCTATTTTTAGGCGCTGACGGTAAATACCCCCAAAACGTTACGGTTGTCCCAACGACAGTCTGTAGCGGTGCTGTCTATAGTGATGAATGTATTGATTCAGCAAACCAAGTCCTGGAAATTGTGATGGGGTAACCCTAACCCTTTCCGGCTGACGGCTCCCCACTGGTGCTGCCCTACCGCAAAGTCCTTTGATGACAGTTCGGTGGACCCCACAGCACTAAAACCGTCTACACCAGGTTCGGTAAATACGCCTTCAAGATCTGGCTGGGAAAGCCAAGTATAGAGGTAAGTTAACCATCCCACGACGCTCGCCATTAGTACATAAAAACTATTGCTCCGTCAATGGGTATTCTAGAACCCGGTCAGTGACCTGTTTGCTTAACAGACAATTTTTTAGAAGGAGCCTGTAAAAACCTATGGCAAAAGTTGTTGGAATAGATTTAGGAACCACTAACTCTTGCGTAGCAGTGATGGAAGGGGGCAAACCCACGGTCATTGCCAACGCAGAAGGATTCCGGACAACCCCCTCCGTCGTTGCTTTTGCAAAAAATGGTGATCGTCTCGTCGGTCAGATTGCGAAGCGTCAGTCGGTCATGAACCCCGAAAACACGTTTTACTCGGTTAAGCGATTCATCGGCCGTCGTCAAGACGAAGTCACCCATGAAACAACTGAGGTCTCCTACCAAGTCCTCACTGAGGGTGGCAGCATTAAAGTAGACTGCCCTGCAGCAGGCAAGAAGTTTGCCCCTGAAGAAATTTCAGCCCAGGTGCTCCGCAAATTAGTCGATGACGCCAGTAAGTATTTAGGCGAAAAAGTGACTCAGGCGGTCATTACTGTTCCCGCCTATTTCAATGATTCCCAACGCCAAGCCACGAAAGATGCAGGCAAGATTGCCGGTGTGGAAGTGCTGCGGATTATCAACGAGCCGACCGCTGCTTCTCTCGCCTATGGATTAGACAAGAAAAGCAACGAAACCATTTTGGTCTTTGACTTAGGGGGAGGAACCTTCGACGTCTCCGTCCTCGAAGTGGGTGATGGTGTGTTTGAAGTACTCTCTACCTCTGGTGATACTCACTTGGGTGGGGATGACTTCGATAAGCAGATTGTGGATTACTTGGCAGCAGAGTTTCAGAAAGCCGAAGGCATTGACCTGCGCAAAGATAAGCAGGCCCTGCAACGACTGACTGAGGCAGCAGAAAAAGCCAAGATTGAGCTGTCTAATGTCACTCAAGCGGATATCAACCTTCCCTTTATCACTGCGACTCAGGATGGTCCTAAGCATTTAGACACCACCTTGACCCGTGCCAAGTTTGAAGAGCTTTGCGCTGATTTGATCGATCGCTGTCGGATTCCTGTTGAGAATGCCGTTCGTGACGCCAAAATCGATAAGAGCGCTCTCGATGAAGTGGTGATGGTGGGTGGTTCCACCCGAATTCCTGCAGTACTGGAAGTCGTTAAGAAAGTCCTCGATAAAACCCCCAACCAATCCGTTAACCCGGATGAAGTGGTTGCTGTGGGTGCCGCGATTCAGGCGGGTGTCCTGGCCGGTGAAGTCAAGGATATTCTCTTGCTGGACGTCACTCCCCTCTCCTTGGGTGTTGAAACCCTGGGTGGCGTGATGACCAAACTGATTCCTAGAAACACTACGATTCCGACCAAGAAATCGGAAGTGTTCTCAACGGCGGTCGATGGCCAAACCAATGTGGAGATCCATGTACTCCAGGGTGAGCGGGAAATGTCCACAGACAACAAGAGTCTGGGAACCTTCCGCTTAGATGGGATTCCCCCAGCTCCCCGAGGCGTTCCTCAAATTGAAGTTATCTTCGATATTGATGCCAACGGTATTCTCAATGTCACTGCCAAGGAAAAAGGCACTGGCAAAGAGCAATCCATTAGCATTACGGGTGCTTCTACCTTGTCTGATTCTGAAGTCGACAAGATGGTTCAAGATGCAGAACAAAATGCCTCTGTAGACAAAGAACGTCGCGAGAAAATCGAGACCAAGAACCAGGCCGATACGTTGGTCTACCAATCCGAGAAGCAATTGTCTGAGCTAGGCGATAAGGTTTCCGGTGAGGATAAAGAGAAGGCTGAAGGTCTTATCAAAGATCTGAAAGAAGCCGTCGCCAGTGAAAACCATGAGCAAATGCAGTCTCTAACGACTGAGTTGCAGCAAGCCCTATACAGCATCAGCACTCAGCTTTATCAACAAGAGGGGGATGCAGCGGCCGCAGGAGCACCTGAAGGGGCAGCACCTGATGAGCCCAGCGACTCTGCTGGTGGCGAAGATGATGTCATTGATGCTGATTTCACTGAAACCAACTAGGTTCCTCGATCCATCGACTCTAGTGAACCGATGGATCAGCTTTAAAGTTTAGGTTCTTATTACTCCTTCTAAACTCTGCTCTTGTTGTAAGGGCAGAGTTTTTGTCATTGAAGTCTTTTCCCCATGAACTTCTTCAGGCGTAATGCGCAGGCAAGTTGTATGGCGGATAACTCAGCTCATGCTCTAGTAATGTGGGTTTACCTAATCCCCACTGTTATCCTGTTGAAGACTTGGTTGTGCTGGGATAACTATCGCCAGTTGGGTGGGTTTCTGGGACCTGCTAAGTTTGCGATCGCAAACCGTAACTATGATGGCTTAATCAGTGGCGTTGCCAACTTCATCCACTACAGCTTCCAAAATATTCATCTACTTCAGCCTGTGGATATCCTGTGGAAAAAGGATGTGGATTAGTCTCTAACGACTGGTTTGCAAGATGTCTATCATACCAAATCCGATTTATATAACTCCGATATAATTCATAATTAGAGAATGCCAAGAAAACTGTATCTCGAACCTCATTTTTCGCCTGAGGAGCTGAAGTCTCATTATCGGGCCAGCCAAGACCCAGTAGAATCGCGCCGCTGGCATCTGCTGTGGCTCGTCAGTGAGCAAACAAAGCTAACTCAAGCAGCCCAAGTGGTCGGTCTCAACTACGATTACGCCCGAGAAATTGTTAGAGAGTATAACCGCAATGGAGCTAATGGATTACGCAACCGACGCAAAGATAAACGACCTTACCAATCTCGCAGTCTCCTGACTCAAGACCAATGTGCACAATTGTCGACTCGTCTCCAAACCCCACCTGCCGACGGTGGTCTATGGAACGGGCCAAAAGTAGCACAGGTCATCGCCCAAATGACAGGAGTTGAGAAGGTTTGGCCCCAACGAGGTTGGGACTATCTCAAGCGATTGGAGCAGTCCCTTCAATGCCCACGTCCTCATCATCGTAAAGGCGACCCAGAGGCACAAGCCGCCTTTAAAAAAACTGCCTGAGTGCAAAGCAGAATTGGAGCGACGCTATCCTGATGCTCAAGTCGAAGTGTGGTCTTTTGATGAACACCGCTTAGGCCTTAAACCCATCATTCGAAAGATCTGGGCACCTGTAGGTCAGCGTCCGATTGCTGAGGTGGACCATCGCTACGAATGGGCCTATCTTTATGGATTCGTTCACCCCGCAACAGGCGACACTGAATGGTTCATTCTGCCTCGGGTGAATGGAGAATGGTTTAATCAAGCCCTGCAAAGCTTTGCTCAGCAAGTTGGAGCGGGACAGCACAAACAGATTCTTCTCGTTCTAGATGGTGCAGGATGGCATACCTGTAAAAATCTGGTGGTACCTAAAGGCATTCATCTGAAGGTTTTACCTCCCTATTCTCCAGAACTACAGCCCGCTGAACGATTGTGGCGGCTAGCGGATGAACCAATCGCCAATCGATGCTTTGAGACCCTCGATGCTCTCGAAGATGTGCTCGAGGAGCGCTGTCGAACTTTAATGACCATGCAATCAGACATTAAAGCTCTCACTTACTACCATTGGTGGCCAGTTTGACCGATGAGATATTTCAGGGGTTAATAAGTCGGATTTGGTATCACACCCTATTTGAGACACTCATGGGGATAGCATGCCGTAGTCAGTTAGCCCGATCCACCCCCTTCGTTATCCAATGGAATCGTCCTGGTAACCGTGAGCTTTCTATTGCAATGTCTGGCGTTAATAGCAAAAGCCTCAGCCTTGGTACACACTCTACTTTTCGCCACTCATCACACCTTTGAGACACAAAGATGATTACTACAATGCGTTCTTAAGAAGCGCAAGAGATCACAGATGTATACATCACTAACAAACTGCACACACTAAATTTAAGATAGGAATCAACGACTAACCAACATCACCCAGACGGGGAAAACAAAATAGTTGCGGCAAGTTTTGAGGGTTAGCGTGATCAGCGTTAGACAAATTAGGGGGAAATAATCATGCGTACTTATCAGCCTCGAGAACAGAAGTCTTACAAACCTCTAACGGCTCCAGCCAAGTCCACCAAACCTAATCAAACACCAGTCCAGACAACCTCGACAACATCCACAAAATCGAATGAAGAAGGGTTAGCTGAATGGGCAGCCCAGCAACAGAAATGGGCAAGGTTAGGCAATCCACTGTTGAATACGCCACCATCAGGAACCACAGCCCAACCTTGGCTGCAGCCCAAACTAACTCTCGGTGAACCCAATGATAAGTATGAACAGGAAGCCAATCGAGTCGCCTCTCAAGTGGTGAACACCCTTCATCGTTCTGCACTCACTGCCAGTCCTCCCAAGGAAACCGATACCGATCGCACACTACAGACAAAGTCAGAGAATAACGCCGTCTCCTCTAACCTAGAAACGGCTATTCAGTCAGCTAAAGGCGGCGGACAACCCTTAGAGGCCAAACTACAACGGACGATGGGACAGGCCATGGAGGCAGATTTTAGCCAGGTTCGGGTCCATACAGATACGAAATCCCATCAGTTCAATCAGGCCATTCAAGCCAAAGCCTTTACAACAGGACAGGATCTATTCTTCCGCCAGGGCACTTATCAGCCAGGGAACCGAGAAGGCCAAGCCTTAATTGCCCATGAACTAACCCATGTCATTCAGCAAAATGGTAGCGGGCTACATCGATCGCCCCAGCAAACCGCTCAGCCAATCCATCGCATGGGGGTAGATCTTCAAAAATCCTTCTATGTTCAGAAAGATCCCATCGAAGACACGGTCATGGATACGGATACCGAAAGTCTAAAATCAGATATCGATACAGCGATGGGAAAAATCAAGAAGAAAATCTTGGAGATTACCAAGGAATCTGACAAAGCTAAGAAGAGTCTAGAAAAATCTGGCCGTGACTGGATGGTCTATGCCCCCTTGGCAAGCTGGAAATATAATATGTTGGGATTACTCGAAAACTGGGACACATCCTGGAGCTTAGAAGATACATCTGGATTGCTCTTAGATATTGGAATTGCCATGAAGGGTCTGGCAGAAGAAGGCAAGGAATCCAAGGAAAAAATCATGAATGATTACATGAGTCAGACGCGAAACTCCAGCAAGAAGGTCGATAAAGGCAGCAAGTGGGCAAAAGATATGCCTGAAGGAACGCAAATGCAAGCGGGCGTATCGGCGACAACAGGCAACTTACTCAAAACGCTGCGCTGGCTCAATGTCAATGGTCTTGAAGAAATAGAAGCCATTATGAATGGCATTATTAAGTACTGGAAAAATTCCAAACTTAAGCAGGCGCTTGGGCAGTACCATACGGCGGCAGAAGTGTGGACTGCCTATACTTATCACCTAGAAAAGTATGTCTTGAAAACTGATGAATAGGACTGAGCCTACAAAATTATCCTTCACAGTTTGCGAATGTAAAACTGGTATCAGCTGGAGCCAGAGTCTATGGCGTCCAAGGACTGGGAAGCAGTAGATGACTATTTCGAGGATCTTTTAATATCGGCAGATCCAGTTCTGGAGACGGCATTACAGGACAGTGATGCTGCTGGTTTACCTCCACACCATGTCACTCCCAATCAGGGAAAGTTATTGCACCTATTAATTCAAATACAGGGAGCCCGTCGAGTCCTGGAGATTGGAACATTAGGTGGCTACAGCACTATTTGGTTAGCTCGGGCTTTACCGACCGATGGCTATTTGGTAACCCTGGAAGCTAATCCACACCATGCTGAGGTCGCTCGCAGTAATCTTGCCCGAGCGAATCTGCTGGATACAGTCGATCTCCGAGTAGGCAATGCTTTGAATCTCTTGCCTGACCTACAGCCAGCAGCCCCCTTCGATTTTATTTTTATTGATGCCGATAAGCCTAACAATCCCCACTATTTGGCATGGGCACTCCAGCTTTCTGGGCCAGGAACGGTGATTATTGGCGATAACGTTGTGCGGGACGGGGAAGTTGCCAATGCCCACAGTTCAGATCCCAAAGTGCAAGGGGTACGTACTTTCTGTGAATTGCTGGCCGCGCCCCCTCAGGTATCAGCCACTGCAATTCAAACGGTGGGAAGTAAAGGCTATGACGGATTTGCGATCGCACGAGTCACCCACTAACGCACAGACCAATGAATACCATCGAAGCCTTTGCCATTGCCCTCAATCAGCTAGATCCCGAATCCTATTCCTTCGTTTTAGATATTGATCAGTTATTGGAAACAACAGACCCAAAGATTCATCAAGATCTATACCGACCTATTTTTGACTACTTTGCTCAACATGCAACGTCATCGGTTGGTGGACCAGGCCTATTAGTCCATCATATCGAAACGTATTATCCCAACTACCGAGATACTCTCAAACACGATCTGGCCCAACGCCCATCTTGTACTACCGCTCTATTGGCCAATCGTATTCTTAACACTAATCTCTCAGCGCAAGAGCGAAGCGAATGGCTTGGACTCCTATCGGCAATCTGCAGCGATCCAGTAGTAGAACCCGAAATTCGAGCAGATGTAGAAGACTATCTGGTGTATCAGCGACAAAAAGACTAGTTGTCACCTGACAACAAGATGCTAAGTACTGGAGACGTAAGGCATCGATATGGCACAACAAATATCCCATAACCAAAGGTATTGCTTCCTTACTTCGATTCTGGCTAAAGTTTGGCCTTTAGAGCCACATATATCCTCTATTTGGCTTGACGTTGTTGCTATGAGAGGTAAATAAGGGGAAAAGGTAGCTATGGAATATTTTTAGATTCAACTTTCTAAATGGCAAAAGCTGGCAATTTAACTACTTTAAGGCTTAATGCTTTTAATTGAGCTTGAATTAAGTCTATATATGAGTGTTTGAGTTGAATTTCTCACCAAAAATCTATCGTAATTGCTCATGGATTATATTCACCAACCGCATGAATAGAAATATTTTCGATAGCCTATTTCAAAATAATTTAGAAATGTAAAGACATGCATATACTTCCATGAATTTATAGATAGAAAATATAGAAGCTACGAACAAAATCCCGATCATTTAAGCCTGAATAACCAACGTAATTTTATTGCTATCGAAAGCACTAGTTTTCAGTAGCAAAGCCATTACCTATGGATAAAAAATTGATCAATAACTCAACAGAAGAAATAAGATTTAAATCTATCGATGGATGTTTAATCGCCATCAAAGATCAGCCTAAAGGTGTCATTCAATTTATTGGCAGCTTTATCTTTGGTTCTTTCCCAAAATGTTCATATAAACCTTTATTTCAGTATTTATGGAGCCAAGGCTACACTCTCGTTATCGGGCGTATTTAGCGGATCGGGGATGCCTTAGTTTTCGGAATGGTCACCTCTGGGAATAAGGAGTCAAACCGTTCATTGACCCAGGCAATTCTCAAGATCAGTAAATGGTTGAAACCATCCTCACTCCAGCGCATGCCAACTCCCTTAAAGCGCTGCTGAATCAACCACTTGCATGCACTTTCAACCATTCCTGACCCGAGAGGAATCTGTTGCTGTTCAAAGTGCCGATAACGGATGTGGTTATGATGGCGTTGGAAATAAGCCTGCACCTGGAGCAACGTTGAAAAAGACTTTCCCGTTAACAGTTGTGAGTGAATCAATATCGTCAAGGACCGTAATACAAGTAGGTGTTGCCCGTGTCGCAATTGGTGTCGCCAGTGCCGGAACCAGGCTTGGGCTTGAGCAGAGCGGGCATCTCCAAACATCGCTTTAGTTGCTCGTGCCAGATGGCCTGCTGAATGAAAAAAGTCGAGGACTGCCACAGCACAATGAGAGAACAAGGTGCGATAGACTCGCCAGAAGCCTCGTCCCCCATCACTGAGCCAGATGACTTTTGGAGCAGATTCAAAGTCTTGTTTGTGAGCTTCGAGTTGAAGTAAAGGGATGAACTGGTCGATATCGCCCAATACTGCCACCAGTCTTCGACGCAGTAATTGGGGGACCTCCTTTTTAGCTCGGGTAACCCGTGTTCCCAGGCGAGCTAAGATGGCGACTTTGACTTCTCGCCACTGGATTTTTCCCTTGGGTGAGTTCGGGGTGGGGCGAAAGGGGACCATCACACCATCGGCGGCAATGGCCAAAGGTAGAGCAGATAACATCTCTGAAATCGCTTCACAAGGGGCCTGAGTCCCTGATGATTGAGCGTTGAGTTGAGCTTCTAATTCCTGCTGAGCTTTGTTACCCACGGATTGCACCCAGTTCCACAAACTGGATGGACTCACGGATAGACCACTCCACTGACCCAGCATCCAACTGGCCAGTTCATAGGGCATGAACAGACTCAACAAGCAGCCCAGACGCACCAGTTCTTCGCTGCTGTGCTGATAGGGGGCAATCCCAATGGCTTGATCCAGGGGAGTCAACAGACTGCCTGGACATCCTTTGGGACAACGGCCCACCCGTCGCTTTCAAGAGATAGTGCCTACCAGTGTCTGCATCTGACGAGATTCCCATCCCTTCGAATGTAAGCGGGTTCCGCAGGTAGTACATACAGGCCATACAAATACTGCTTTCGCGCGCCTTGAGAGTTCATCCTCCAGAAGACAGCGAGCTAGAAACAAGCCCATTTGCAGAACGATATAAACCATCTGACTCAGGCTGGTTGATACTTTGAGTGCTTCAGTTTGTTCTAGAAATTCGTCATGGGCTAGCACGGTTAGCAATTGCGATGGTAGGGTCATGATAGTTTTTTGGTTCGGGTACAGGATCTATTGTCCTTGACCCGTTTTTCTTTGAGCCATGCATCCCCGATCCTTTGCTTACGCCCCTCGTTATCCATAAATTCCCATTCCGTCCGTTTAATGTTAATCACTGGAATGAATCCGTTAATTTACAAAAAAGAAATTATGAGGCAATTATTTATCTAGTACAACAAGCTCATGGGAATCCTGAATTAGTAGACTTTTATTTGGATTCAAATCATTACAGATGGTTAGGCCATAGTTTAGGATGCAAATATATCTTGCTACTGGAGCTTTTGAGTGACTCCACAGACCAAAAAGTTCTTGAGGTTGTTGGTCAATGCTTAACTGAGAAAGAGAAGAAAGATGTTGAAGACACCCTAGCCTGCCTGAAGGAAGCGAAAGAGACTGCTCAACGTGAACTATCTAAGATTACTGGTAAAGATATCTCATTAGAGCGCGTCATCCGAAATCAAATGACTGTGCTAATGGCACCGGAATATAGCACGACTCTAACGCTATTCAATAAAAATATTCCTGTCGGCAACCCATTCACTCAGCCATTCCCCAATGCAGTAAAAATTGAAGAAATTATCAAATTAGACTTAAATATATTAAATCTTAGCGGGCTTATCAGCTTTTATTGCGATCCTATCGCTAAAGATGATTCTGTTTTCCTAAAAGATCAGCTAAACGCTAGGCATCCCTTTAATTTGTCGGAGTTGACAGATGAATTTATAGGAGGGCATTTTGCCCCCCAAGGAAACCAATATATTGAAATAGCTGATTCTGTTTTAAGAATATATTCTACGCTTTCTTATTAGTACTAAGTAAATTATTTAATAATTAAGATTTTTGTTATTTAAGATTGCCTTGTTTAAGGCGTCAAAGCACCCATTATTAACCTTAAAAGGTAGCTACTCATGGAAATTTCAACATTTGAATTACTTCTCGCACCACAAATCCCTCCTGATCTGGCACCCGGTCTTGGAAATATTATCCGAACTACATTACAAGGATATTTCTTGCAAATATCTAATCTTTCAGAATATAAGGTAAAACTAGAACTTGAATTTGTTGCTTTCTCTCCTATAATCCCTCTAGAACCTGAAAAAGCTCCGATAGAGAACAGCACATTAGCATTCTTTGATATAGATGGGACTAATCCACTCAAAACTCTCAATAGAAAGGGAGATAAAAAAGTAATAGTAGAGCTTGACATTAAGGCTCATGATACTGGCCTATTTATTTTGCAACCCAATCCTGCACTTTTGCCAGCAGGCCCACCAGCAGAAACAGTTTATGAAGTCAGGGGATATGTCAATATTCATCTTAAATCTCCTGGAAGTGCCAAACTACTGCTGACTCCTGAACAAAGAGGCACTTTATTTAAGGATCCAGCAGATGGAGATCCACAGCTTAGTCAAGTTATCTATAGTCTTCCGACAGCAACAGGGGGAGCATTATATTCTTTAAATTCTAAGAATGGAGAAGGTGGAGAAGGCGACGAAGGTGGAGAAGGTGGATAAAAGTAGTTTAGGTAAAAATCGATAGCACAGAATAAATTCTGGCACCAGACAAGGGTTAACCTTAAGCAATTAGGCATACATTTGCCAATAAACTCAGCATAATATTAACCCTCTACCCCCAGATCAAACTTTTGATCTGGGGGTACTTATACTTAGAATGGTCTAATGCTAATGACCGATAAAATCCCCCTACATTAGTGATTAAAAGCTTGTTACTAAAAAATTACTTCTACATGTCAAAAAAATCACCTCTAAAAGAATTTCAGTAAGCATGGCAATATAAGCTCTACTCAGTAATACAGCCAGTTTTAGCAGGACAAAAAATTAATATTGCGACATCCAGATTTGATACCCTAGATTTTCTAGCGCAATTGCTTCAACCCCTTTCAGGCAAAAGCATCATGAATCTGAGCCTGTCGAACCAAGCCTCTTCCGTTCCAGTCGCGTTAACCATTGCAGGCTCCGATAGTGGTGGTGGAGCAGGTATCCAAGCTGACCTACGAACCTTTGCCTTTCACCGGGTTCACGGCACCAGCGCTCTGACCTGTATTACAGCCCAAAATACTGTGGGCGTGAATCGGGTGGATGCCCTCCCTCCAGCAGCAGTAGTGACTCAAATCGATGCAGTTGCCTCCGATATTGGGGTGCAAGCGGCCAAAACGGGGATGCTGCTGAATGCGGAAATTATGGAGGCGGTGGCGACGGAACTTCAGCGACAGCAAATTCACCAACTGGTGGTCGATCCGGTGATGGTATCGCGAGCTGGAGTGGTGTTGATTGATGAGGTTGCGATCGCAACCCTAAAAAACACTCTTCTCCCCCAAGCCTTAATCCTCACCCCCAATCGCTATGAAGCTCAAATCCTCAGTGGAATGGAGATTCACACCCTCGAAGACATGCAAACAGCAGCTCAAAAAATCCACGATCTGGGACCCAAAAACGTCTTAGTTAAGGGCGGTGGGATGAGCGATACGCTTTTAGGTATCGATGTTTGGTTTGATGGCCAACAGATGGAAACCCTAAAGACAGAAACCGTTGCCACGACGAATACCCACGGCACGGGCTGTACGTTGTCGGCTGCGATCGCAGCCAATCTTGCCCTTGGCAAACCACCCCTAGCTGCTGCCAAAGCCGCTAAAACCTACGTTACCCAAGCCTTGAAACATGCCTTAGATATTGGTCAAGGTCAGGGACCTGTAGGGCACTGGTTCCCACTGGTATCTAAAGCGCCGGAAGCCTTAGACTTTTCCCGCCTCTGGAACTAGATACCCGATCAGATCCAACAGTCTCCAGATACACTAAGTCATAAGCAGCAGGCTTTATGACCCCTGTTCAGTGCCAAAAGTCGCTAGTCAGTCCCCCTAAACATGCCGCTCCAAATCCAAGCTTTGCTGCTAGCAATCACCACGGTTTACCAAATTATTGCTTGTCTAATTGAAAATCGCATCTCACCCCCAGGGCAGCACATTGATATCGGTGGCTATGCCCTGCATCTCCAGACCCTGGGCATGGGACGGCAGACTATTGTTTTAGACCACAGCTTAGGTGGCATTGAAGGCTATCTGCTATTAAAAAAGCTGGCTCCTTTAGGACAAGTCTATATCTATGATCGAGCAGGGTATGGATGGAGCGATCATAGTCCTCATCCCCGAACCAGCGACCAGGTGGTTAAGGAATTAGACCTGCTACTAACCCATGCCAAAGTTGAACCGCCCTATCTCTTAGTTGGAGATTCCTTTGGCAGCTACAACATGCGGCTCTATGCCCATCGTTTCCCTGAGAAAGTATCGGGATTAGTGCTTACCGATGGTCTACATGAGCGAGCCATGCTGAAAATGCCGTTTCAGCTTAAGGCCCTGAAGCTCTTTTTTATCTCCGGGTTTTTGATGTCAATTGTGGGGTCAGCCTTTGGCATTATTCGCTTGTTGCGTCTTTGCCAAGTGTTTAAGCTAGTGAAGCCAGAATTAAAAAAATATCCTCCAGCAGAGCTAACGTCCGTCACCCGTTCCTTTTGTCGTCCCAAACATTGGATCACCATGAGCCGAGAGCTGTGGAATTTAGATAAAAGTGGACGTCAGCTCCGGATAGCAGATAACTTAGGTGCTTTACCCCTCGCCAGCATCAAGTCCCAATCATTTTTCAAACCGTCGCTGTTAACGATGTTGACGCCGCTACGGAGTGCCAACCGTTTACGAGACAAAATCCATCTCGATTTGATGCAGCTTTCTTCTGTTAGCAAACAGCTTCCCGCCAGCAAGAGCAGTCATTTTGTTTGGGTAGATGAGCCGGAGGTGATGGTGGCAGCGGTGAAGTGGGTGCTGGCCAATCAGTCGAAGCATTCCAAGGTGCATGATGATTGAATTAGCCCCTTGGCGATCAACTTTGAGTCGAGCTTTGCATCGGAATCGGTCGTTGGTCTATGCCCGATATGCTCAGTTAGCGACAGTGCAGGCGAATCGTCCCGCCAATCGAACGGTAGTGTTTCGCGGTTTTTTAGAAGACAGCAATACCCTCAAATTCGTGACAGATCGGCGCAGCAAAAAGGTGGAGCAGATTGCTGAGAATCCTTGGGGGGCGTTGTGCTGGTATTTTCCGAAAACCCGTGAACAGTTTCGGATCTCTGGGAAATTGAAGGTGGTAACGGCCATAGAGGCGAATTCCGAGCTTCTACATTTGCGAGAGGTGGCTTGGTTAGCGTTATCCGAAGGGGCGCGATCGCAATTCGCATGGCCTCATCCAGGGCAACCTAAAAGCGAGTCTGAAGCATCATCACAAGAATCGATTACTTGCAAAACCCCTTTGGACGAGTTTTGCTTGTTATTACTCACTCCCCAAGAAGTTGATCATCTAGAACTTCGGGAAAAGCCTCACCATAGGTGTGGCTATACTCTGACAGCTAATGGTGATTGGGAACAGCATATACTTAACCCTTGAAACCAACCATTACTGAAGACGACGTACAAGCCCTGTGAATCCAGCAACCCAAAGTGAAGTGACAATCCAACCAACAGTAATATGAATCCATAAATACCAGCGTACAAGGCTTCCTGGTAACCTTCTCATAAATGAATTAGGTGGGAGTTCAGCTTCTTTATTGGAGTTGGGAAGCCAATACTTTTGTTGATGAAGATCGATAATTGGGACAAACGTATCAAGAGAATATATCAGTGGATTGAAGACTGGATAATTTCTAGAGACCTCTACCGCTAGAGAATTGATTGATTCGAAGGGCCTAACCTGGGCAGGGCTCATTATCTTCGAAGCCCCCCAATCGGGAGACCCTAATGAAAAAACAATGGTTCCAATAAACACAAATTTGAGGGCAAATACTAATACTCGATTGGGACGATAGCCGTGAGCAATGGTGTGGCCTAGAATAAAATTCCATACTCGTGCCCAATAACTCAAATCTCCATAGGCTCGCAGATTATCTTGCTTTCGAATTAGCACCTCTGAAGCAGATTGTTCAAAACCACTTTCTTTGAAAACTTTAGCAAGTTGTTCGTAAGGTTGCGGAGAGAAAACTTTAGAAGGCTGTAGTGCTAGCCATTGAAGTCGAGATTGGCTATCTCTCGGTGATTCTACATGTATTTTGTCATACACTAATCCATCTAAGAAAAGTCTATCCTTTGAAGGCCAACTATCTTCTCTATCAGCAAGAGTTTGAATTTTTGCAGACAGAAAATAGAGGAACATTCCTTCAGGCTTGTCAACCTCTTTTAATTCAAATGCATTAGAGATGTTTGCATAGCTAAAATCAATTTTACCTATAGCTAAGAACCCTTTAGTTAATAGAACTGAACCATTAACTAAAATTTGTTGAGCACAAATTGCTGAACCTTTAGGACAATTAAAAGTTCCACCACGGCAGGAAATATTAGCACCGACCTTGGCTCCATTTAAAGATATACCTCCTATTACCTTAAAATCTTGATTTAGAAAAACGGAGCCTTTAATATCTGTATTCTGAGCAAGAATAGCATATTGAGGACAATCTTCTGAACCACATTTAAACTGACCCTCATGACAGTCTAAACTACCACGAATAGTAGTTCCTATTAAGCGAATCTGACCAGATGATTGAAAGCCTGTACGGAGAAATACTGAGCTAACATTAGCTTGCTCTACTGATAATGAATAACCGTCCGGATTAAAAAATTTTCCATTGTCACATCCAAGGTTGCCACCTATATGGGATTCATTAAAGTTAACTTCTCCGATGGACAAAAATTGCTTACCTAATAAAGCAACCCCTTTGATTTTAGATTGCCCCATATCAAGTGCTGTGCTATTAAGCTTAACCAAAAAAGCATTATCTAAAGAAAAACTATTGCCAATATTTGATCCGTGAAAAGATACACGCCCAAATGCACAAGCATTGTCTAAACGAACAGAACCTTTAACACAGATATTGGTAGCAAGTATTGCATTTATGTGAGAATCTCCAAATATTATACTTCTACAGCATTCAATACTTCCATTAACACTTGTTCCGAAGATACTAAGACCTCCATTCACCTTGAGTGATTCACCAATAATGTTGCCTTGTATCTCTCCATTATTAATGGTTAAAGCATACCCTTGCCGACCATAAAACTCTCCATTATTAAATACTAAATTGCCACCAATTCTAGCTCCGTCTAGCGCAACTCTCCCAGTTGATGTAAATCCATTGCATAATAAGCAGTCACTTGTTATTTCAATGCCGCTGGCTTCTAGCGAAGTACTTATTTCTCTTCCAAAGTCATCATGTGTCTGACTAAAAGCAAGATAGCAACCAGATAGGTCAAGGAATTTTATCTTTGCCCTTTCCAATCGAATTGTCTCTAGGAATATACAATTACGTAAGATTATTGGAAACTCCAGGGTCAAAAAATTCAAATTGAGAGAGTCTTGAATCTTGGCACCAATAATATTAATACCCATATAGGTCAGGAAATCAGAGCCAATAGAATCTGTACAAAGCCAGATAATCAATGATGCACGAATAGCACATTTAGAAGCATGAACAGAGTCCTTTTGAATCTCGTTATCTGTACAAAATCTTGCTGCTTCACCTTTGACTACCGCTTCAAGTAAATGAACTTCAGCAGGCATCAGGGTGAAGTTATTTTCAGCTAATCGAATCAACTGCTCAGCTTTATCACACATATCTAAATAATTATGGAAGGATATATTTTTGCATCTAATACAAATTGAAAATTTCTTATTAAAATAAGAAGAGCAAAATAAGTAGGCGAGGGTATTGAAGCTCAGCTATGTATCAGAATGTAAACATGGCTAGACGTTATATAAATCAAGGCTTCTAATCAAATTTACTATTGAGAAGACAAGTGATTGAATTAAGGCTGACCTACTTAGATCAAGAAGATGTAAAAATATGATCAATAGAAAATATACTTTGCTTATAGCTAAAAAGATTAGAAGGCTTTTAATCCAGGAATGCAAAACCTAAAAAATACTTCTTTTCAATAGATAATTTGAATAGAAAAATTAAATTAAAATACTAATACTGATAATTTATCCGAAAAATTATAAATATCTAAATTTAGCAGAAAGTAGTCAATATACAATATCTTCCTTACACCTATTTTGGTATTTATATTGTTCAAGAGCGAGTTAGAGATGATATAGAAGCAACCTTAAGCGGATACTGCAGCATATCTCAAAACTTCCAAAACCTGAGTCGGTTTACACCCATAGATTCCAGCCCCCCAGGCTGCATTTTGTTCGACCACTGCCCAACCACAATTGCAAATCACACCCACATCAACCACAGCTGCTTGAGGCAGATCAATCGTCTCATCCGCTAAAATTTCGCCAACAAATTCGAGCAGTGCTTCTTCTTCCTCAGGAGTATGGGCAAAGTGATTATCCCGCTGCAGCTCACCCTCACGGAGGTAAACCGAGAAGGTTTTCAACGTCCGATTCAGAATAAAGCAGCGAAACTCCTTCTCCCACGTCACAATCTCAGAAATCAAAACGGGAGTTTCATCAGGATATCCCTCTGGTAGTTCTGGCCCGGTATACACCCGTGCAGGAAAACTCTTATCGTTGGGGGGTTTGACAAAAGCAGCCGTCTCGATTTGTCTAGCCTGCTCCAAAGTACTCAAACGAACCGAACGCTGGCGATATTGCTCCGGTAGGTTTGGCAACCAGTCGATGGGCGGCTCTAGCAGACGACGTTGAAATTGCTCAGCCAGCAGTGGTGCCATCAAAGCCTCCAAATAGAACACAGGCTCTTCAACATCCAGCAGATGTGCAGGGACATCCCAACGAGTGATCCGCTCTACATCCCAACCCAGCTCAATCGCTGCTCGCCATAAGGCCTGAGCATCTTCTGTATAACGGGGTGTCAGTAGGAGTGTTGGCATTAGACGTTATCACGTAGTTCACACAAATCCTAGCGTGCAAAAAAGTATCGAGGGGTCACTCGCCATTCAACTTCGATTGGTAGCGTTGGGTTGTCCACAACTCATTATCCCAAAACTCTTCAACCGTAAGTTGTTGATCCGTTCCTTGCATGATTGCCCAATGGTAGTGACGAATGGGTTTGCTACTGTCATCAAACCCAATACGCACACAACGCCCCACTAGCTCCCACTCACGGTAAGCCGCAAAATATTCCCTGACATGTTTAGATGTTGGCTCAGGCAGCGATTCATTAAAGAGTTGATTGAAAGTATGAACAAATTTCATTGCCCGTTGTTCAATTAACGGATCTACTTGCCAAATATACTCCGGTTCTTCAGGATTATAGGCACCACCCGGTGAAAGGAAAGCATATAAGACAACTGATTCACGGCAGGCTGCCAGCACGACTGGGTCTTTTGACAAAGCAGCAATTGCCACCAAGGAATAGTCATCGGAATCAATTGCAACATGAAATGTTTCAGCCGTTAAGTTGGCAATCGTCCAGGCCGGAAAGGTTTGCTCCATCGCAATGGATAATGCATTTTTACCCTTAGGTAATAAATAGAGTTGGTCAGCTGGAGTCCCAAATATAGGTGACTGGGTGACTTGTTGTAGCCGTTGAAAACTATTGACCCCAGCTACTTCCACTTCCCGCTCCTGGGAGACATTCTGTAACGTTCGAACCAACTGAAAATACCGAGTCAGCTCTGGCAACTCTGTGTAATATCCCTCAACCAGCCCCTTGCCTGGCACAATCGACAATATCGAGGCCACCTCTTCCGCACATTGCAATAGCTCAGTGCTTTCATGGCGTTTCATAGCCTGGCGATAGAATTCATCTAGCCCCAGTACAAAGACTCGATTCGTCACAATTCGTTGTTCAGGCATGGGCTCAGGGTAGGATTTCAGACGCTATTAACGGAGAAAATCACTCAAACCAATGATTTCAATCAAAAAATAGCGTATTCTTCTATTTTCCCCATCTTGATAAGGTGATTAGACATCTTTAGCCATATCCAAATGGGTATAGTTCTTTTAACAGCATGAATAGGTCAAAGTGAGCTGGATCTGACGAATGGCTAGATCATGAGTAAAGATAGAAAGAGTCAACTCACACTGCTCCCAACCAAGGAAAACGATAGTGGCCGAACAGATAGACATCCTGGCGAGTTACGTCCCAGATATTGTCGTGCGTCGGTTACTCAAAGATCCGACTCCCATCGCCAAACCCCAGATTGATCGTTTTCCCGCTGCCGTTATTTTTATCGATATCTCTGGATTCACCATCCTCACAGAGACCTTAGTCAAATCTGGACCTGATGGTTTAGAAACCCTCACCGCTATTTTGAACGCCTATTTTGGCCAAATCGTCGATTTGATTTTGAAGTATGGCGGTGACGTCCTCAAATTTGCGGGAGATGCACTGCTTGCAGTTTGGCCAGTGCAGGAAGCCGACCAGACTCTCCAAAACCAAACTCTCCAGGCCTGTCAATGTGCCCTAGTCATTCAAGAGTTTTCCCAGTCCTATACTGCGACGAGTGATGTATCCCTAGCCCTACGGATTGGCATTGGGGCAGGCGATGTTGCGATCGCACATGTGGGCGGTGTCTATAAACGCTGGGAACATGCGATCACAGGCGCTCCCTTGGGGCAAATTCGCTTAACCCAAAGTCTGGCCAAACCCGGACAAGTCATCCTCTCTCCTGAAGTTTTACCCCTAGTCCAATATCAATGTATCGGCTCCACGATAGATAACCGTTGCTGGCATCTAACCGCTTTGTCAAAAGTAGACCTGCCTGCCAAGGTTAGTCCAACAGAACTGCCCGCTGATTTAGCCGCAGGCCTAAAAGCCTATATTCCCGGCGCAATTCTAGATCGGTTAGAAGCAGGCCAACGGGAATGGTTATCGGAATATCGACTGCTTACCTTACTCTTTATTAACCTGCCCGACTTAAATGCCAATACCGTTCTAGAGCAGTCCCAGCGGATTATGCAGACGCTACAAAGTAGCCTCTATCGGTTTGAGGGTAGCATCAACAAAATTAGTGTCGATGACAAAGGAGCAACCCTGGTTGCTGCGTTAGGAATGCCCCCCTTCGCCCATGAAGATGACGCCGACCGAGGGGTGCGAGCCGCCCTAGAAATGCAGACCAAATTAAAGGGCTTGGGCTGGCGCTGTAGCATTGGCATCACCACAGGGAATGTATTCTGCGGCATCGTTGGCAGTTCCCGGCGGCGAGAATATACCGTGATTGGCGACATCGTTAATTTAGCAGCCCGCTTGATGCAGTCTGCTCAGGACAATATTCTCTGCGACCCCACCACCTATACAGCTGCCCGCCGTCGGCTAGCCTTCACCGCTTTACCTCCTTTAAACCTCAAAGGCATTGAACAACCCATCGTTGTCTACCAACCCTTGGGAGCTCTGAAGCAACAGCAGCATTCCACGCGAACGCTAGTCGGTTGCCAACGAGAACGCCAGCACTTACTGGAATTAGCCCAGATTTTGCAGTTTGATCAACAGGGGGGCACAGCCATTCTGGAGGGCGAAGCAGGTATTGGTAAATCTCAGGTTGTCCTCAATTTCCTAGAGTGGTGCCAAACCCAGGAGCTACCGTTTGTCGTCGGTGCAGGCGATGCCATTGAGAAATTCACTCCCTATTTTGCTTGGCGGCCCATCTTCACTCAAATTCTCCAGCTTGAACAGTTACTTGCAGCAGATAGGCGTCAACGCATTCTAGACCTGCTGGCGGATCGAGCCGATCTGATTGCTTTAACGCCCCTGCTCAATTTCATTTCTGGTCTCGACTTCCCCGAAACCCCGATCACTCAGCAAATGAAAGGCCAAGTTCGGGCCGACAATACCCGCACTGTGCTGCTGTATTTGCTGCAAAAGGGCGTGGATCAAGCCCCCCATATCCTGGTTCTCGAAGATGCCCACTGGCTCGACTCTGCATCTTGGGCCTTGGCCTTGGCCGTCCATCAACAGGCATTGCCTCTGCTCTGTATCATGGCCACCCGACCGTTGGCAGAACCCTGGCCGGAGGACTATACCCAACTTTTAGAAACGGAGCAAACCAAATATCTGCGGTTGCGAGGACTGACTCGCCGCGAAACCCAACAGTTTGTCAGTCAGCAGTTAGAAGTAGCGCATTTGCCTCAGCCTGTCTCAGAATTTGTATATGCCAAAGCAGAAGGCCATCCCCTATTTAGCGAAGAGTTGGCCTATAGTCTTCGAGATAATGGGTTCATCCACATCGAGCAGGAACAATGTCAACTCACAGTCCCCGATCAACGCCTGGAAGGTCTGGATCTACCTAACACCCTGCAAGGGTTAATCACCAGCCGGATTGATCGACTCCTGCCCCCCCAACAGTTAATGCTCAAAGTGGCCAGTGTGATTGGCCGTAATTTTCGGGGTGACTTACTGGAAGCCATTTATCCCCTAGCTGCAGACAAGGAACGCTTACCCGAACATCTGGACAGTTTGCAGCGATTAGAGCTGATTGTCCTCGATACTCCATCTCCCAACTTGGGATATATCTTTCGCCACATCATGACCCAAGAAGTGGCCTATCATCTGCTGGTGTTTTCCCAACGGCGGGAATTACATCGTGCGATCGCAACTTGGTATGAACAAACCTACACCGATGATTTAGCCACCGTCTATACCCTCCTGGCCTACCACTGGCAACAAGCCGAAATCACAGAAAAAGCCACCCATTATTTAGAACAAGCCGGTGAACAAGCCCTCCAAGGGGGCGCCTACCAAGAAGCCGTCGCCTTCTTCTCTCAAGTACTGGCATTACATACTCCTAAGGCCCAGGTCCCACGGATGCAGCTCGCCCGGTGGTATCGCCAATTAGGAGAGGCCCATTACGGCCTGGGCCAATTGCCAGAGAGTCAACACCAGCTGATGCAGGCCATTACCACCCTCGGTCATCCCATCCCCAAAAATGAGCACATCATTGCGATTAAACTGGCCTTCCAGGGGTTGAAGCAGCTCTGGCACCGCCTACAGCCGCACCGTCGAATTACCCCATCCCCTATGCGCCAAGCCCATATTTTGGAGCTGACGCGATCGCAAATTTGCCTGGGGGAAGTCTGCTACTACACCAACGCCAAAACCCTAGGCACCTATGCCACCCTCGTCGGTCTCAACCTGGCGGAAACCGTCCCTCCTTCTTCTGAGCTATCTCGCATCTATGCCAACATGTGTTTTGCGACGGGGGTTTATCAAGTCCATGTTTTAGCCCGGCAATACGGCGACTTGGCAGAACAAATCATCCAAAAAATAGACGTCCAGTTACCCTGCATTAGCTGGATTTGTTTGGTGGTAGGGGCCTATAAAAGCGGCGTAGGCAAATGGCAATCCGCCCGGCACAATATTCAGCGCTCGATTGATGCCTGTCGCCAACTGCAAGATTGGCATGTCCTGGCCCAAGCAGTTGCTGGCATTGCCTTAATCGATCATTTTCAAGGCCGATTCTCAGATGCGATCTCACTTTGGGAAGAGACCCAGGAGTTAGGGGCACAGCATGGCGATATTCAATCCTATGCCTGGGGCTTGATGGGCCAGGCGGAAGAATGGGCCTGCCTAGGCAACTGGTCTACCGCCACCACCTGCGTTGAGGAAGTCCAAGCCATCTTTGCCGAACAACCAGGCCTGATCGCCGACCAAATTCGGTTTGCAGGTATTGCCAGTCGCGTCTATCTCCATAACCAAGACTTGCACCAAGCCCAGCAGGTGATAGAAACGGCCATTCAACTGCTGAGAGAATCAGATCCCATTGCCGTCCATACCCACGAAGGCTACGTTGGTATTGCCGAAAGCTGCATCCATCTATGGACCCATAACCTGCAAGATGCCAAACAGGTGCGTCAAGCCTGCACATCTCTGCAGCAATTCGCCCAGTCTTTTCCCATAACCCAACCTCGGGCCTCGCTCTGGCAAGGGGTGTGGCTCTGGCACCAGGGCAAAACCGCTCCAGCCCAAAAGCATTGGCATCAAGCTCTACAGCTCGCAACCGCCATGGCCATGCCCTACGAACAAGCCCGCATTCATCAGCAATGGGGACAGTGCCTCGACCCTCAAGATCCCGAACATCGGCACCATCTAGATCAGGCTCAACAGTTGGTGGAGCAGCTCGGCGAGTCACCCGTAAGTGATACGGCCCCTGCGATCGCATAACCCCTAGTCCTGATCAAACACCATCCGGTAATAGGCTCCTTCTGGAGAGTGGCCCGTGGAGGCAATGCGCCATCCTTGGGATACATAGAATGCGATCGCAGCCGTATTGCGCTGTACACATTTCAAAGAAACGGGTCTATCCACCTGGGCCAGACAACTTTGTAACAGAGCACTGCCGATTCCCCTGCGGGTGAAGTGCGGATCAACAAACAGATGATGGACAAAGTTTTGCGGTGCCCACCAGGAAATGTACCCCACCGGGCGATCTCCCACAATCGCCACCCAAATCAATTCATCCTCCGTCGTCCGATCAAAATCTCCCAGCTGATATCCTTGGGGAGACTCCCAGGTAAAGGCAACAGTTCGAGATGCCAGGTAAATTTCCCGAAGATACAGCAGATCATCCAGTTGATAGGGACGCGTATCAAAGTTCATCTGGATGCTGGCTGACAATAGACCTCTCACAACCCATAAAGCCTAGACTCCAAAATCATGATTTCACAATTGGGCCGCTACGATCCTCACAACATGACAGATCTTCAGCAGTCCCCATCATCACCATTCAAGCCCAGCCTCGTAGTCGGTAAATCGAAAATCCAATCCATTCTTTCAGGGCCTTGGTGGTGTAGTTTAAGGCTTCAACATCTGGCAGCAACCGCAACACAAATCCTAAAAACCCAGCATTCTCATTTACTTCCGTCACCTGAAAATCTGTTGGAGCCGCAATCACAGGTAACCCTAATTTTTCAAAAATCGCCATCGACCGGGGCATATGAAACGCAGAGGTCACTAGTAATAAAGGCCCCTCAATCTCATTCTGCTCCAGCACTTGTTTCACATTGGTGGCATTTTCAAAAGTATTAAGGGAGTCAGGCTCAAGCAATAGGGCAGACTCTGGGACTCCCATAAGCTTCAATAGCTCAGCCATATCTAAGGCTTCCGCCTGGCCGCCTCCTTTCCAATAAATGCGTCCCCCTGCCAAAACCACTTTCGGGGCCTTGCCCTCTTGATACAGCTTGGCAGCATACAATACCCGATCACCGGCCTCAGAGACTTCAACCCAGGGTCGAGGCGAATGAGCTGTTCGAGTACATCCCCCCAGAACAACGATTGCATCGGCAGTGGCATTCTGTTTTAACGGTGGATACTGATGTTCTAAGGCATACAGCAAACCATCTCCCACCCAACCATTAGCAGAAAAGAAGAGAATGCCTAAGGCCAGGCCAACGGAAATAGCAGCGACTTTGGGACGTTTCCAAAAGGTTGCGATCGCAACCAATAACAGCACCGTACTCAACCCCACTGGATAGATCAGTTGAGGGAGCAACTTGGATAGAAATAGAAACATACACCTTTAGCTCAAACCATCATCAGCGTCTCACCCTCAGCACACTCGAAGGATCTCTGGGAGTGAACACAGCATCCTTCAAGCCTCTCCCAGTATTACGCTTTTAAATTAGAAATTGAGGAATTCTCTATCTCAGCTATTCGGGTCTCACTTATGGACTAGGAGACGGATTTACTGGTGCCGGTGCAGGTGGAATACTCGTCGTCTTACCAGGGAAAAAACGACGATAGTAATCGCCGGGGTCAAACACCTGAGGTTCTGACTTCTGCACTTGAGCCTTGGGTAGAGCTTCAACCGGCTTTTTGACACTCTGGCTAGAACTAGAGACTTTGGACTGACTCGATGATGACGCAGAAGGAGTCGTTACATTAGGTCTCTGTGTCTTGGGCTGACTCGGCGAAACTTTTGAAGAAGTCTGGGCCGGGCTG
Organism: Acaryochloris marina S15; assembly: GCF_018336915.1. Classification (GTDB taxonomy): domain Bacteria; phylum Cyanobacteriota; class Cyanobacteriia; order Thermosynechococcales; family Thermosynechococcaceae; genus Acaryochloris; species Acaryochloris marina_A. Next base: position 5,156,869 of record NZ_CP064923.1, read on the forward strand.
GATGGCTTTTGGCTATTAGTCGGTGCTGGTACAGCTTTCTTTTGATTAGCAGGAGGCTGAAACCACTGCCGTCTCTTTCCTTGAGTTCGAGAAGACTCCGCAGGCTTAGCTTGTTCAGATACTTTCTGGGTAGCAATATTGGGCTTGATTGTCGAAGACTGACTTGCCTTGGGCTGCGTTGGTTTCGGAGTTGCAGGAGTCGTTTTGAGTTCAGTCTTCTTGATTTGCTGCTGTTGTTGCTGCCACCTACTTCGTAGGGATGAAAAGACCGAATCGGCTTGCTTCTGCTGGCCTGATTGAGCTGCTGACTTGGGTTCAATAGGCTTTATAGGCTCCTTAGCTGTAGGTTGTGATGGCTTCTGAGGAGATTTAGCGGGTATGCGTTGAGAAACGGGCTTCTTCTGTTCGGTTTTCAGAGTTGCAGACGGCGTCGCCGGAGAGACCTTATTTTGGCTAGGAGGCTTAGGCGTAGCAGTAGTCGCACCCGTCGCTTTCTTGGGGGCAGTTTTTACCAGAATGGGGCTGGCCTGCTCTGCAGGAGACATCAGTTGTTTTTGCTGCTGCCATTTATCTCGCAAAGAAGAAAAGACTGAATCTGTTTGCTTCGATTTAGCTGGCTGATCTGTGGCTGGCTTAGGCTCAACAGGCTTAGCTTTTACGGTTTCCTTAGCAGTAGATTTCAATGATTTCTGGGCTGCGCTTTGAGAAGTGGGTTTCTTCTGTGTCGCTGGAGTTGAAAACGGCCTCGCAGGAACGACTTTATTTTGACTTGGAGATTGAGGCGCAGCAGTGGTCGTACTAGGTGCTTCTGGAGAAGCAGGTTTCACTGGTGCTGGTTTAGCCTCCTGTCCAGATGTCATCAGCTGCTTCTGCTGCTGCCATTTACCTCGCAAAGACGAAAAGACTGAATCTGCTTGCTTCGATTTAGCTGACTGAGCTGATTTAGCTGCGGCTGGCTTGGACTCAACAGACTTAGCTTTTACAGGCTCCTTGGCTGTAGGCTTGGCAACCGACGATTTAGGTGTTGAACTTTGAGAAGTAGATTTCTTGGGTTCAGCCTTCACAGGTGAAGACGGTCTAGCAGGAGAGACCTTAGTCTGGCTAGGAGGCGTTGGCACAGCCCGTGTCGTAGATGCTTTATTAGGAGCAGACTTGGCTGGAAGTTGAGCTTTCTCTTCAGGAGACATCAGCTGCTTCTGTTTCTGCCATCGATCGCGAAAAGTAGATAAAGCTGAAGGTTTGGACTTCTCCTTAAACTCCACAGAAGATTTGGCCGCCTCCTTCCGAGTCTGCTTATCAATACTTGGACTGGTCGTAGACTTGGCCTTTGTCGTTGTCTTAGCAGGGGCTGTTGCCTTTTCTGGTGTTGCGCTGGACTTAACTGAACTGGGAGGGGTGGCGGAGTTAGGTGAAGGACTCGATGGGCTAGGCTTCTGAACGGCTGGTGCTGCACTTTTTTGCAACTGCTGCAATCGGTCACGGAACCCAGAAAATACAGAAGTATTGGACTCTCCAGACTTTTGAACGGGAGCTTTGGGTTGTGGTTTCTCTGGACTGATAACTACAGGTTTTGGACTCGATTCAGCAGTCTTCGGTTTCACCGCAGAGGATTTAGGCTGTTGGGTAATTGGGAGCCGGGAGGAAGATGACTTTGATGGAGGGGCGACTTGTGGCTTAGCTGGTGCTTTTTGAGATGGAGGAGTGGTTGAGTTCTTAGCTTTGGTAGGTGTTCCTCGTTGATTCGTTGAGCGAGGACTAGGCTGCACTTTTTTAGGGGATGTAGTGGGCTGCTTACTGGATGGTGCACTAAGATTTGGAGTCGGCTTGGACTCTACAGGCTTAGGAGCTATTGGCTTAGGAGCTGTAGACTTAGGTGCTGGCTTGGACTCTTCTTTCTTAGGAGTTATAGAACTGGGTGCGGGCTTCGGCTCTGCTCCTTTGGCTGGTGATTTCTCCCCAATAGTTGATGTTGAGGGTTTAGCCGATTCCTGAGCAGGTCGCACCTGTTGCCAAAACTTGGTAAAGGTCGTTGTCAGCGTAGACTCTTCATCTTTCTGAGCAGATTTAAGTTGCTCAGATCGGTTCGGACGTACTTGTGACTTCTCTTTAACAGGTTCTGGAGCCGGAGCTTTCGCTGCTGGCGTCGGAGAGACTTTAGAGGTTTCTTGTCTGGGAACCGCAGTTTTAGCTGTTGACTTAGAAGAGGTGTCTACTTTCGACGATACGGATTTCTCTGAAGATTTTGGTGCGGTTTTCTTAATAACTGGAGACTTTTCAGCTGGCTTGGGTTGAGGCTGCTTTGGAACAGATGGAGGTGCAGCTTTCTGTTTCGGCTCTGGTGTTAAAGGCTTCTTCTCCGCTTTGGCGCCAGAGTCCCGTGGCTTCGTCAGAGCAGGTGCAGATTTACCAGGCTCTGTTTCTTTAGCTTTAACCGGTGCATCTTCTTTAATAGGTATGCGGACAGAAGAAGGAGCCGAGGAACTTGCTTTTCCTTTAGTTTGATCGGCAGACTTCTGAACTTTCTGTGCTGGAGCAGTGGGTTTAGCGGGTTTATCAGGCTGCTTCTGAGTCTCTGGTGATTTTGTTTCTGCTGACTTCGTTGGAGCAACCGATTTCGCGGGAGTAGGCTTGGGTGCAGGTGCTGTCGTTACCTTAGGCTTTGGGGTAGCTGCAGGCTGTTTTAGCACTGGCGCTGGAACTGGCTCAGATTTGGGTGTTTCTGTCTTTGAAGGTTTAGCTGCTTTAGGCGCAGGGGTTAAGACTGGAGCAGGACTAGGCGCTGGCTTAACAGGAGGTTGAGGTCGTTTGTAGTTAGAATCAACAATCCCCCCTGCATCCAGCGCGGATAAATCACCTCTGATGATCTGGGAGAGGGTATCGTTACCGTTTTCTGTGAGCTCAACAATTCGAATGGTGTCATTAAAGGCATTCTCTATTTTGCGACCCTGCCGATCCATTAATTGCATCTGCACCCAGTTCTTACCAGGCTTTAGACCTTGAACATAAAAAGGTTGCCATTCATCAATATGAAACTTAGAACCATTCACAGATATCTGAGCTTGCCAATTCCTTGAATTAGAGTCTTTTTCAAGCACGTTACTCAAGAAAAAATCAATCAGTACAGTATCTGTGCCAAAAACACCTTGGGGTTGCCCGTAAGTGAGCAACGGCTCATCGGTTGAAGGATTATTCTCTTCAGTCTTGGTAAACACATGAAAAGTCGTTTGGGCAAAGGCACTAGAATTTTTGAAGCTTTCAGACCAAGGGCGAGTGGCCACTGCCCGAATCGTATGAGTTCCCGGTGCTAAGTCTTTAAAAACTAAGGGCTGATTCAGGTCATAAACTTCTTGAGCAGGCTGATTATCTAGGAGAACATTGAGGTGAGGTCCCAGGTCTAGCTTTGCATCCTTAAATAGAGGTAAATCTTTAACATCGAAACGGACCGAAACAGAATCATCTTTAAGCAGCTGATCAGCAGCAGGGCTGAGGATTTTCACCTGAGGCTGATACCGATCCATCTTGGATCGCAACTTTTGAATCGTTTCAGGCGGCGACACTTCAACAATATCGGTGACTTGTGAGAATTGGCGGGAAGGCGCTGACAAGACAGGGGGAGCAATAGATAAGCTGAGCCCCGCGATGAAACATATAAGCGTGAAACTACCCAGCCACCCGACTATTGTCTGCCGACATCGCATACTAAATACCTAGAAATACTTATTTATAGTGATTGTGAAAATCTTTCTCTAGGGGAACTATACCGGAAAAGCCTCGCACTAATTGATGAAATGTGAAGCTTGCCCCCCGTCAACAACCCATAAGAATCTACAAATAGAAACATAAGAATTTCTTATAAATAACACGCATTAACCTCTAAAGATAGATATCTTTTGGGTCCATGTATCGACTTCTTTCAATGGCGTGTTTCAAGTCGCAAAAAACCGACAAAAGACTTGAAAACAAAGGAATTCAGAATTCATAGAGCGATTCACCACTACCTTTAAATCAGTGATTTAACAGCAGAAAAAGGCAAAAGAGTAAATTTTTATCACGCATTTTGAATATTTATAACCATATAAGTTTTTTTACTCATCTTTGATCGTGTGATTCCTACCCATCCTAGGCACCTTAATTATTGTTAATTACCGGAAAAAGTCCTGTCAGCCTTCTATAATTCACAATTGAGAACTCCATTCCAGATGGCTTTCCACTGCTGCTTCAGCACTCTGTCATTTAAAGAGATTTGTCTGTTGCTAGCGAAATGTAAACCTAAGGTGGCGGTTTTATTAAAAAGCTTTGAAGTCTTTATACTTAAAGCGATTTTGCTGATTTATATGTATTTTTTGCATAGCATCAGCGCCATTCTCTAGGAATGACACTGCTATCTGGTGAGGATGCTCATTCCTTGCTTGTCCAAAGAGAGGAGAGTCTCAATGACAAATAGCCCAGGTGGGCCAGAGACGAAAGGCAGAACAGCTGAAGTTGACATCAACCCCGTCAAAGCTTCTTTAGAAGTCGCGGGTAAACCAGGTCACTTTAACAAGAGTCTGTCGAAGGGTCCCCAAACCACAACTTGGATTTGGAACCTTCACGCTCTAGCTCATGACTTCGATACACAAACTAACGACCTGGAAGAAATTTCCCGCAAAATCTTTAGTGCCCATTTCGGACACTTAGCAATTGTTTTTGTGTGGATCAGCGGGATGATCTTCCACGCTGCTCGTTTTTCTAACTACTACGCTTGGTTAGCCGATCCACTTGGCAACAAACCCAGTGCTCACGTAGTTTGGCCCATTGTTGGTCAAGATATTTTAAATGCAGATGTAGGTAATGGATTCCACGGAATCCAGATTACCTCTGGCCTTTTCCATATATTGCGTGGAGCTGGAATGACAGCTCCCATCGAACTTTACTCCACCTCTATTGGTGCCTTGGTAGCAGCTGCAGTAACCATGTATGCCGGTTACTTCCACTACCACAAGAAGGCTCCAAAGTTGGAGTGGTTCCAAAATGCTGAAGCAACCATTGGTGGTCACCTCATCAATTTGCTCGGCTTAGGTAACTTAGCTTGGACCGGTCACCTGATCCACGTTGCTTTGCCTATCAACAAAATGTTGGATTCTGGCATGGCGCCAGAAGATATTCCGATTCCGCATGAATATCTTCTGGATAAAGCCTTTATGGCCGATTTGTATCCAAGTTTTGCCCAAGGGCTAACGCCTTTCTTTACGCTGAATTGGGGTGTGTACTCTGATTTCTTAACCTTCAAAGGTGGACTTGATCCACAAACTGGTGGGTTATGGATGACGGATATCGCTCACCACCACTTGGCTCTAGCTGTGATGTACATCATTGCTGGTCACATGTACCGGACTAACTGGGGCATTGGCCATCACATGAGAGAAATCATGGATGCCCATAAAGGACCCTTCACAGGTGAAGGCCATAAAGGTCTCTATGATGTCTTAACCACTTCTTGGCATGCTCAGCTAGCCATTAACCTCGCATGTTGGGGTTCTTTCAGCATTGTTTGTGCCCATCACATGTACGCAATGCCTCCTTATCCATATTTGGCAACAGATTATGCAACTCAGTTGAATCTGTTTGTTCATCACATGTGGTTAGGCGGTTTCTACATTGTGGGTGGTGCAGCTCACGCTGCTATCTTCATGGTGCGAGATTATGATCCCGCCATGAACCAGAACAATGTTCTGGATCGCATGCTTCGTCACAGAGATACGATCATTGCTCATCTCAACTGGGTCTGTTTGTTCTTAGGATTCCATTCCTTCGACCTATACATCCACAACGATGAAATGCGTTCTTTGGGACGTCCTCAGGACATGTTCTCTGATACAGCAATTCAGCTTCAGCCTATCTTTGCTCAATGGGTTCAAAACCTGCAGGCAAACGTAGCTGGAACGATTCGAGCTCCCCTTGCTGAAGGCGCAACTAGCTTAGCTTGGGGTGGCGATCCCATGTTTGTCGGTGGCAAAGTTGCCATGCAGCATGTTTCCTTGGGAACTGCTGACTTCATGATTCACCACATTCACGCATTCCAGATTCACGTTACCGTTCTCATCCTCCTCAAAGGGGTTCTCTACGCTCGTAGCTCTCGTCTGATTCCAGACAAAGCTAGCTTGGGCTTCAGATTCCCTTGCGACGGACCAGGTCGTGGTGGTACTTGCCAATCTTCAGGTTGGGACCATGTGTTCTTGGGTCTGTTCTGGATGTACAACTGTATTTCGATTGTCAACTTCCACTTCTTCTGGAAAATGCAATCGGATGTCTGGGGTACCGCCAATGCAAGCGGTGGAATAAATTACCTGACAGCAGGCAACTGGGCACAGTCTTCAATCACCATTAATGGTTGGTTGCGAGATTTCTTGTGGGCCCAATCGGTTCAGGTGATTAACTCCTATGGTTCTGCCCTATCTGCCTACGGAATTCTCTTCCTAGGTGCCCACTTTATCTGGGCTTTCAGCCTGATGTTCTTGTTCAGTGGTCGTGGCTATTGGCAAGAGCTGATTGAGTCTATTGTTTGGGCTCACAGCAAATTAAAGATTGCCCCAGCTATCCAACCTCGCGCCATGAGTATTACTCAAGGTCGTGCAGTTGGGCTTGGCCATTACCTCTTAGGTGGAATTGTGACCTCTTGGTCCTTCTATCTAGCTCGAATTCTCGCATTAGGATAGGCAAGGAGGACTTTGAAAACTCATGGCTACTAAATTTCCAAGTTTTAGCCAAGACCTTGCCCAAGATCCAACAACTCGTCGGATCTGGTACGGAATTGCTACGGTTCATGACTTTGAAACTCATGACGGAATGACGGAAGAAAATCTTTACCAAAAGATTTTCGCAACTCACTTCGGTCATCTTTCTATCATTTTCCTCTGGACTGCAGGTCTGCTTTTCCACGTCGCCTGGCAAGGCAACTTTGAACAGTGGATCCAAGATCCACTAACCGTTCGTCCCATCGCCCACGCGATTTGGGACCCTCATCTGGGTGATGCTGCAACTCAGGCTTTCACTCAAGCTGGTGCTTCTGGCCCAGTTGATCTTTGTTACTCCGGTGTTTACCACTGGTGGTACACCATTGGTATGCGTACCAATGGAGATCTCTACAGTGGCTCCATCTTCTTGATGGTTGTCGCTGCAGTCATGCTATTTGCAGGTTGGCTTCACCTACAACCCAAATTTCGACCTAGCTTAGCTTGGTTTAGAGATGCTGAATCCCAAATGAACCACCACTTGGCAGTTCTTTTTGGTGCTAGCTCTTTGGGTTGGACAGGTCACTTGATTCACGTTGCTATTCCCGAAGCTCGGGGTCAGCACGTGGGTTGGGATAACTTCCTGTCAACCATGCCTCACCCTGCTGGTTTAGCGCCTTTCTTCACCGGTCGTTGGGCAGTATATGCTCAAAACCCTGATACAACTGGTCATCTTTTTGGTACCAGTGAAGGTGCAGGAACCGCTATTCTCACATTTGTGGGTGGCTTCCATCCTCAAACTGAAGCTCTGTGGCTAACAGATATTGCCCACCATCATTTGGCAATCGCTGTTCTCTACATTGTTGCGGGTCATATGTACCGAACTCAGTTTGGTATCGGCCACAGCATGAAAGAGATCATGGATGCTCATAGAGATCCTTGGTATGGTGCAACTCTTGAAGGTCTGTATGACACTTACAACGAGTCACTCCACTTCCAGCTAGCCTTCCACTTGGCTGCGTTAGGAGTCATCACTGAGGTTGTTGCTCAGCACATGTACTCGTTGCCGTCTTATGCGTTTATCTCGCAAGACTATGTGACTCAGGCTGCGCTATACACTCACCACCAATACATCGGTGGATTCCTAGCTCTAGGTGCTTATGCACACGGTGGCATCTTCTTCGTTCGGGATTATGATCCTGAGCGCAACAAAGGAAATGCTCTTTCCAGACTGCTTGAGCACAAAGAAGCTATTATTTCCCACTTGTCTTGGGTATCAATGTTCTTGGGTTTCCATACTCTAGACTTGTATGTCCATAACGACGTGGTTGTTGCTTTCGGCACACCTGAGAAGCAAATTCTACCTGAGCCTATTTTTGCTGAATGGGTACAAGCATGTCACGGCAAGCTTCTATTGGGTCTAGACAATTTATTGTCTAATCCTCAGAGTATTGCTTCTACTGCCTGGCCTAATTACGGAGATGTATGGCTCCCCGGCTGGCTGGATGCTGTGAATGGTTCTGGTACGCCGTTCTTGAATATCGGCCCTGGAGACTTTCTAGTCCACCATGGTATTGCTTTCAGTATTCATGTAACCGTCTTGATTTGTGTTAAAGGCTGCTTAGATGCCCGTGGCTCTAAGCTTATGCCCGACAAGAAAGACTTTGGATACAGCTTTCCTTGTGATGGTCCTGGTAGAGGCGGCACTTGCGATATTTCCGCTTGGGACTCCTTCTACTTGGCTACATTCTGGATGCTCAACACCATTGGTTGGGTGACCTTCTACTTCAACTGGAAACAGTTAAGTGTTTGGTCCGGCAACCTAGCTCAGTTCAATAATGACTCAACCTACCTAATGGGATGGCTGAGAGATTATCTCTGGGGTTATTCTGCTCAATTGATTAATGGTTATACACCTTTCGGTGTGAATAGCCTGTCGGTCTGGGCATGGATCTTCCTCTTAGGTCACCTGTGCTGGGCTACTGGCTTCTTGTTCTTGATCTCCTGGAGAGGTTACTGGCAAGAGCTGATTGAGACTCTCGTTTGGGCTCACCAGCGTACTCCCCTCGCCAACTTGGTGATGTGGAAAGACAAGCCTGTTGCTCTATCTATCGTTCAAGGTCGCTTAGTTGGCTTAGTTCACTTTGCGGTCGGCTATTTTGTTACCTACGGTGCTTTTGTGATTGGTGCGACAGCTCCTCTCGGCTAAAGACCAGCTAGCATAGCTACGATAAGTAGATTAATCCCCCCTCAACCTAGCGTTGAGGGGGGATTTTAATTGAGAGAAAATTCACAATACTAACTGGGGCTAATGTCAGCCCCACTAAAGGCAACTGTTTGAATTGTTAATAACAGCAGATGCCAGCTACAAAATTTGGTAGGAAAGAAACCGGGCGAATTCCCTAAACGCACAAATATCCACGGCATTGAAAGAGCCAGCTGGACTACTCGGTAGATTGAGCCGAATCTTTTGACACACCAAAACTAGCAATGGCTAACCCAGCAATCAGAAAGTCGAGAACTGCTGAGCCCAATAAACCAACGATTGATTGTAAGGCTGTATATTTTTCTGTGTAAATATAAAGGCCAATGTTGGCGACTCCAAATAGGAACCAAGTCAACCAACTCACGCCTTGCGTTGACCGATCTTTAAAGATGGTGGTCAATTGAATGATAGTAGCAGCGGGAATAATAACGGCGGGTAGCCATCCAGCTAATTTGATAAGGGTGGGTGACATAAAGGTTATCCCTGGCTTTGCTGATCGGTTAATGGGGCATAGCCAAACGTAACATTAAATTTCTTACACCAAATCGCAACAGACTGATACTTGGCGAGATCTACATCTGCAGGGATCTCATACTGTTGTAAGCCTTGAGTATTCTGTAGTTTACTGACCACCTTATAGTCGTCTGGATTATAAGTTTCTGGCTTCGCATCCTGGTGTAACAATACAAATAAATCAGGACCTTGATCAGTTTTAAAGGCTTGATCAAATTCAAGCAAAGTCTTGCCATCACTGGAGATGAGGGTAGCGCTTCCCTTGGTATCATGATCCGATCCAACAAAGTCTCCTTGGGCCAAAGTTTTGCCCGTTGCAGATTTGCTTAAAGCAGGCTGAGAGGCTGTTTGATCTGCTAATGGCTCAGAGTCTGGACCGCCTGAGCATGACATCAGCAGTAGGCCAACCCATAGAACCTGACCCAAATATTTCAATCTCATCTGCTACTTTCCCGCAACACTTTGTCGTGCCTATAGTCTCATAGGAAGCAAGGCAAAGAAAAAGCTTAAGTCATGGGCTAGGAAAGCACACATCAATGCTCAGAAGATTGAGACCCATCTGATTTCTTCTCCGCAGCCCGAGGGATTGGGACATCATTGGTCGCATATGGCTTGGGAACTACAGATAATTGAGGTTTGCTTTTCTTAGGTTGCCGACGACGCGCAGTATTTTCTTCACTGGTATTCTCCGCAATCACCTCATACAGTAAAGCCAATTTATCTGGATCTTTGCCTTTGCGTAGCACTCGCCCCAAGCGCTGCACATATTCTCGGGTTGAACCTGTTCCTGAGAGGACAATGGCAATACTCGCTTCTGGAACGTCTACCCCTTCATTGAGGACGCGAGAAGCAATTAGAGTGGGGTAATCACCGGAGCGAAACCGTTGCAAAATATCATGGCGCTCTTTGACAGGGGTTTTATGGGTAATGGCTGGGATTAAAAAATCTTGGGAAACTCGATAGACTGTAGCATTATCGTCGGTAAAAATCAGCGTTTGTTCAGGATGGTGCTGGGCTAAGAGATCAGCGAGGATGCGGAGTTTGCCTTCAGTACCGAATGCGATCGCACGGGCCTGACGATGGGCCAACATAGCTCTCCGCCCTGCTTTGGAGCGAGCACTCTCCCGCACAAACTGCTGCCAACCTTTTAAGCTTCCCAGAAAAATATGGGCAGATTGAAGAAACTGGTTGCGAGTTTGAATCAGCTCATCGTATCGTTCTCGTTCTTGGGCAGAAAGCTTGACCTGAATTTGGACCGTTCTATGTTTGGCTAAGGCGACACCAGACAGCTCTTCTGCAGAACGGCGATAGACCGTGGGGCCAATCAGGCTATCTAAATCTTCATGCTTACCATCACTCCGCTCTGGGGTTGCCGTGAGTCCCAACCGATAAGGGGCAATGGCATATTCAGCAATCACCCGATTAAAGCTACTAGGTAAATGGTGGCATTCATCGAAAACGAGTAGACCATAGCGATTGCCCAAATTTTCAGCTTGGATAGCGGCACTGTCGTAAGTGGAAATGAGTATTGGGGTACGATCTCGTGAACCACCGCCTAACAAGCCGATCTCCGCATCGGGGAAAGCGGCAACCAAATGGGCATACCACTGATGCATTAAATCCAGCGTCGGGACGGTGATTAAAGTACTGCGTTGAGTAGCCTGAATCACAAGCTGAGCTAAATAGGTTTTACCCGCTGCTGTCGGTAAGACAACGACCCCTCGACGTTCCTGCTGCCAAGCATCTAGAGCCTCCTGCTGATGACGATAGGGCTCCATTTGTAGACTAGGAGTCAGCTCCAAAGTCTCGTAGGATTTAGCTTGATCTACCAGACGTGGATCGGTGATTTGTGTAGCCGTCAGCAAGGATCGGTACTCAATTGCTGGCACCCGAAACCGTTCCACGCGATCATCCCAGGTCGCGAAATCCAGCCAATCTTTGCCCTTCGGCGGGGGATGCAAAATTAACGTGCCGCGATCGTAGGTTAAGGTTGGCTTACGCGCCATGGAAAAATGCCTAAGTGAGCTGTTCTAAGATCTAGTGCCCCCATTCAAACTTACCAGGAGAGCATCAGGAACAGCGAGCATCCTTTGTGCGCAAAGGTTACAATCAGTGAGCAGCGGCACTTTCCACTGAATCATTTGGTGACCTACTTCTGGGAAACGTTATGACAACTAGCTCACAATCTACTTTCACAGCGGATCAGACCTCTACTTGGCTCCGAGGCCTGATGACCATTGCCTGGTCTGATGGCAAGTTTGATCCTCAGGAACAGTCACTGATTGAGGAAGTAGTGGCAAATGAACTGACGCCGGACCTAGAGAACGATTCCTTTAAGCCCATTTCCCCAGAAGAGCTGGCCGATGGCTTAGGCGATAATCCCAAAGTTGCAGAAAACTTTTTGCGGACTGCAGTGATGGTGGCCCTTGCCGATGGGGTGTATTCCAGTTCTGAAGACCAAGTCCTGGAAACCTTTGCCCAGGCTCTACGAGTCCAGCTCACGGCCGTTGACTCTCTACGCCTCACCTTAGATGGCGAAGCCATAGGTGGCGCACCGAAACCCACTGAAAAGCAACCTCGCGATCCCCTCAAGCCTGTTCGCCAATGGCTGGATGGTTTGGATATTCAAGACCCCGAAGTGGCCCGGTTCCTGTGCAAAATGATTCCTTCCCAATGCCCATTTGAACGGGATATCACCTTATTTGGCAAGAAGGTGGTCCATATTCCCCCCATGTGCAAACTCAACCCCCTCTATGAACAGCTCGTAGGCTTGCGGTTTAAGGCCCTGTCTTATCTTGCTGATGACTGTAAAGAAGATGTCTCGTCCTACATCTAATCGGTCTTGGTAAAACTTGTAAACCTGTTGATCGACTGAATCTGAGAGCGCGTATAGTAAAAAGCGCGTACCCCTTAGGAGATCTGAGATGAAGGTCAAAGCAGCGGTGGCCCATGCAGCCGGACAGCCCCTCACCATTGAGACAGTAGATTTAGAAGGCCCCAAAGCTGGGGAAGTCTTGGTAGAGATAAAGGCTACAGGGGTTTGCCATACAGATGCTTATACCTTGTCTGGTGCTGATCCAGAAGGCTTGTTCCCTGCCATCTTGGGCCATGAAGGAGCAGGAATCGTCGCAGAAGTCGGACCTGACGTTAAATCTCTCAAGCCTGGTGATCATGTCATTCCGCTGTATGTGCCGGAGTGCCGAGCTTGCGAATATTGCTTGAGCGGCAAGACCAACTTATGTCAGGCCATTCGTTCAACCCAAGGCAAAGGGGTAATGCCGAATGGCTCTAGTCGCTTTTCCCTGGGTAGTGACAAGTTATTTCACTATATGGGTACCTCCACCTTTGCCAACTATACGGTGGTGCCTGAAATTTCTCTGGCCAAAATTCGTGAAGATGCCCCCTTTGATAAGGTCTGTTTGATTGGTTGTGGGGTAACAACAGGCATCGGAGCGGTCATCAATACAGCCAAAGTGGAGCCGGGGGCCAACGTGGTTGTCTTTGGTTTAGGGGGCATTGGTCTGAACGTGATTCAAGCTGCTCGTCTAGTGGGAGCCAATATGATTGTTGGGGTCGATCTCAATCCCGCCAAGCGGCCCCTAGCGGAAAAATTGGGCATGACCCATTTCGTTAATCCCAAAGAGGTGGAAGGAGATTTAGTCCCCTATCTCGTCGAGCTAACGAAAGGCGGGGCTGACTATAGCTTTGAATGTATTGGCAACATCGAGGTAATGCGCCAAGCTCTGGAATGCTGCCATAAGGGTTGGGGAGAAAGCATCATTATTGGGGTTGCAGGTGCGGGCCAAGAAATTAGCACCCGTCCCTTTCAACTTGTGACGGGACGGGTCTGGAAAGGTACGGCCTTTGGGGGCGCAAAAGGACGCACCGATGTCCCTAAGATTGTCGATTGGTATATGGATGGCAAAATCGATATTGATTCCCTGGTCACCCACACTATGCCTCTAGACCAAATCAACACTGCTTTTGACTTGATGCATAAAGGGGAATCAATTCGGAGCGTGATTAGTTTTTAACTGCCTATTCACCTGTAATAGATAACTCATCCACCCAGATTCTGGGGCAGATGCCACCAGGTGTGAGTTCTGCCTCAGATTCGATATAGATAATCGATTTGAGCAGTTCTCGGAAGTCTCCGGCAACAGTGGCAGATTCAACACTGACCCGCTTCCCATTGGTAACCAGCCAGCCATCAAAAGGCAGAGAGAAAGAGCCTTGAAGCGCTTTTACCCCAGCATGAAGGGCTTGAACATCATCAATAAAGACTACATTTTCGGCGGTTTCTAAGCTGTAGGTTTGCTCAGGTGTACTGGTAGAAAACACATGGTAGAAATGAGGTCCCACAGAGACCTTTGCCCCTAGATTGGCATGACCCGTGGGCTGAGCATCGAGACGTTTAGCCGTGCCTGAACTATGGAGGAAATTCGTGAGCACCCCTTGATCGATAATGGGAATTCGTCGGGTGGGGGTTCCTTCATCATCAAAGGTGGTTTTACCCACGTTGTCAGCGTGGAGGGCATCATCGGCAACGGAGAGCAGGGATGATGCAATTTCTGTGCCTAAGGATTCAACCGTGGATAGGCTGCGATTGTCGAGCACGCTTTGAGCATTGAACAGGTTAGAGAAAGCACCCAGCAAACTGAGAAAAGCTTCAGCAGATAAGACAACGCGATATTTCCCAGAGGTAATCGGCTGATAGTTGAGGTGACTGATAGTCTTTTCTGCGGTTTCTTGCAGACAACCTTTAATGTCGAGCTGCTTGAGGCCTTGACTCACCCGGTAAGCACCCGCGCTACGGGGACGTCTGCCTTCCTGTTCAGTTTTGCTATAGAGATAAATCGAACTGGAAGAACGGGCCTCTTGCCGCATGGCACCCTCACTGTTGAGGTAGAACCGTTGGGCATCTCGCTGGGCTAAGCCATTGTAAGGAACACCTGCGATCGCATCATGGGCTGCCATCAACTTAGCTTCCGTCTGCACTAGGTTATCAATCAGAGTAGCGATTTCCGCTTGGGGCACCAGTTTAGATTGAGGTGCCTCTAGGTCTGAAGTCGCTTCTGGGCTGAAATCAGGCACATGCTCTTTCGCACCAAAGGCACTGGCTTCTTGGGCTGTTTTGAGCGCCAATTCTAGTCCCAGTTCATCGACTTCGCTTGTGGTGGTGACCCCCACGGTATTGGCTTCATTCCAAACTCGAACCATGACGCTAGAACGCTTGGAGGCTTTGACCTGTTTGGGTTCGCCTTGGTCAACTTGAACGCTGGCTTCATCCACCGTAGACCCACAGACATCAAATTTTTGGATGCCTAGGGATTGGGCTTTTTCTTTTGCGATCGCAGCGATGGTAGCAACATCAGACACGCTAACGGGTTCTCCTATTTTTTAGGTGTATTATTCTTGAATTTTTAGGTGCAATCTCTTAAGAGGTCTGTAGTGATGCTTTAGCGACCACCCACCGTAATCTCATCCACCTTGATATGGGGTTGTCCCACCGTGACGTAAATACTGCCACTAATGGAACCGCAGAATCCTGCCGCTAAGCCCAAATCCTGGGAAGACATGGAAATTCGCTTCATAATTTCCTTGGCTTCCCCAATCAAAGTTGCGCCCTTGAGCGGCTTGGTGATTTTGCCATTCTCAATCAGATAGGCTTCATCCACACCAAAGTTAAACTCTCCAGTCGGACCGACGCTGCCGCCGCCCATCTTTTTGCAATAAATGCCCTTTTCTACCGAGTTAAATAAATCATCATTGGTGAAATTACCCGGGGCAATATAGGTATTTCGCATGCGGCTCGCTGCAGCATGGGTATAGCTCTGCCGACGACCACTGCCAGTGCGAGGGTGGCCCGTACGGATACAGCCCGCTCGGTCAGATAGGAAGTTTTTGAGGATGCCATTCTCAATCAGTAGAGTGCGCTGCACTGGCATACCTTCATCGTCCATATCAATGGAACCAAAGGCATTGGGAGATAAACCTTCATCCCAGGCCGTCAGGTTCTCATGGGCGATTTTTTGACCTTTCATATCCGAGAAA
Source organism: Acaryochloris marina S15 (assembly GCF_018336915.1). Classification (GTDB taxonomy): domain Bacteria; phylum Cyanobacteriota; class Cyanobacteriia; order Thermosynechococcales; family Thermosynechococcaceae; genus Acaryochloris; species Acaryochloris marina_A. The sequence goes on from NZ_CP064923.1 coordinate 5,172,412, forward strand.
GGGCTCGTCTGGCGCTCAATTTGGGTTGTCTCTAACAAATGACCACAAGCTTCATGGAAGATCACCCCGCCAAACTCATTAGCCATAATGATCGGGTAATTACCAGACTCCACATAGTCTGCATGAAGCATTTGGCCTGCAGATTCTGAAACTTCTGCTGAATCTCCTGCATATTGCCAAGAACGGAGAAAGTTGGGATTATTGGTGGCACCGACTCGCTTATTAATGGAAGCGCGGTCACTCCCTTCGGCACAGAGCAAACTATAGCCCACAGATTGGGTCAAACGAATATCACGAGCAAACACCCCATCACTGGCGGCAACTAGCACCTCTTGCCAATCTCGGAAGTAGGTGGCTCGGCGAGATTGGACATGCTTCGCATCTTTATCCAATTGGGCATTAGCAGTCAGCAAAATATCGCCCATTTCCTGCATGGAGCTACAGTTGGCAAGCCAAGCCTCTTTGCCATTAGTAGAGGCATAGTCCCGCAGCAGATCTAAATTAATTTCAGGGACAAACGCCTGAGGACTGGGTAGGTTTAACCCCAAAATGGAGAGGGCTTTTTCTAAGGCCGATTTCAGGCCCTTAAAACTCATATCATTGGTGCTGACGTAGCAATCCCCCTTGCCCAAAAATACGCGTACGCCCGCTCCCGCAACCAGTCGAGGAGAGATGCTAGTGATGGCATCTTCTTCTGCGAGACAACTAATGTAGTTGACCCGCTCTAGGAAAAACTCCACAAAGTCGGCTCCAGCAGCTCGGCCTAACCCCAATAGCGTGGACAAAGGCGATCGCCAGGTATCGTCAAAGCGATCGCGCGTTGCAGAATAATCTAGGGTCGGCAGTTCTCGGGAAAGCAGCGCAGTTGGAGACATAAATGGAGTGATCCAAATTGATTGCAAATGGGCAAAAATGACTCAGCTAATCTGATGGGAAGGGCTGATGTAGTAAGTGTAACAAAATCAGCTAATGCCTTCAGACCCAGCTCAAATCCGTGTAGATATATTTCCTGAGCTCAAAAATTATTCTTTCAATCCCACTCGATTGAAACAAGGATAAAATCCATCCATACCAACAAAAATCATCAAAATTTTGTAAATGCTGCTGATTTACCCAAGAACAGTGCGAGGAGAGGTATTGATTGTCCTGGGAGCAAAATTTCTACGATTGTTTCGGCCAGTATATATATGGTATTGATAGGTCACGACTGATTCAGTCTGCATTAGCCTTGGATTTTCCCCATAACCCAAAGTATTTGGGAATACACCGTTTTTTTATCTGCACATTTAATTAACTTTATAGATTTTTATAGTCATGGAGAATAACTCATCCAAGCGGGAACTGCTCGTTAGAAACAATTTTTCTCCTTCAAACGAAAAATTAATCAAGAGTGGCTATGTAGATCAAGCACGCTTGCGAGAAGCGATTTATGAAAGTCGGCGAAAGGGACGCTCGCTACTAGCGATTCTCCAGAAGATGACGGGGAAACCTTTGCCTCCCCGGCTTCTCCGTCAGATTAAGCGTCAGCAGCTATTTGAACTCAAAATTCTCTATGGGCTGGATTGCCTCGATCCTGAGCTCACCCAGGTTGACTTTGACGAAATTGATCGACTGATTCGCACGGTCATCCCCCTCGACTATTGTCGTCGCTATCAGATTTTGCCCCTAGCCTGCAATGATGATGTCGATCCACCTGTTGTCCGGCTGGGGATGGTCAACCCAGATCACCTCAGTGCCATTGATGATGTTGACTATTTGCTGCGCTCCAATGGAATGACCTTTCAGCGGGTTGTTCTGGATTTGGATACCTTTCAAATGCTGATTGCCAAATTCTTAGACGCTCAAGCCAAACGTCAGGCAACCATCCAAGAAAATCTGCCCGTCGAATACGGACTGGAAGATGATCTAGATCGCCTAGGAGGAATTGAAGATCTATCTACCAATGATGCAGATATCAATCTCGATGAGGCCCTTCTAGATGAGAATGCGGCACCCGTCATTTCTTTGGTCAATAAGATATTGGCAAAAGCGTTGCAAAACGACATTTCTGATATTCATATTGAGCCGCAAGAAGACAATTTGCGCGTTCGCTTTCGTAAAGACGGCCTACTGCACAATGCTTTTGCACCCCTACCACGTCGCATTGCTCCCGCGTTAGTCTCTCGTTTCAAGATCATCGCTAACCTAGATATTGCGGAACGGCGTTTACCCCAAGATGGCCGGATTCTTCGGTTATTTCAAGGCCGCAAAGTTGACTTTCGAGTCAGCACCTTACCCAGCCGCTATGGCGAGAAGGTGGTTTTGCGGATTTTAGACAACTCTGCCATGCAGTTGGGTCTCAACAACCTAATTGACGATGAAGCCAGCCTTGAGATTGTACGGGAAATGGTAGCTCGCCCGTTTGGGTTGATTTTGGTTACAGGCCCCACCGGTTCTGGTAAAACGACGACTCTATATTCAGCCTTGACTGAGCGTAATACGCCTGAGGTGAATATCAGTACCGTTGAAGATCCCATTGAATATACCCTGCAGGGAATTACCCAAGTTCAAGTCCTGCGGGAAAAAGGCATGGACTTCGCATCCATTCTGCGGGCCTTTCTGCGACAAGACCCGGATGTCCTACTTGTGGGTGAGACTCGGGACAAGGAAACTGCAAAAACGGCGATTGAGGCAGCGTTAACTGGTCACTTGGTGTTAACGACCTTGCACACCAACGATGCAGCCAGCGCCATTGTGCGTTTGGCAGAGATGGATGTGGAACCGTTTATGGTCTCGGCGTCCTTATTGGGTGTGGTTGCCCAGCGACTGGTTCGTCGCCTTTGTCCAGACTGTCGGATTCCCTATCGTCCTTCCCCAGAAAAGCTGGCTCAGTTCGGGTTAATGGCTTCCGCCAAAACGGAGGTCACCTTTTACAAAGCAAATACCTCCACGTCAGACGATATTTTGGCAACGGCAAACACCGAAGACGCTTGCCCCACCTGTGCTGGCATTGGTTACTCCGGGCGATGCGGGGTCTATGAAGTCATGCAGGTAACTGAAAAGTTAAAGGGACTAATTACCGAAGGAGCCCCGACAGAGCACATCAAAGAAGTAGCTGTCGAAGAAGGGATGCAAACCTTGCTAGCCTACAGCCTGAATCTGGTTGAAAAAGGCGCAACGTCCCTAGAAGAGGTAGAACGAGTCACCTTCTCCGATAGTGGATTGAAAACAGAGCTAAAAGCGAAGCGCAAGACCGCACTGAACTGTCTGGTTTGCAATGCAGGGCTCTTACCGGAGTGGTTGGACTGTCCTTACTGCCTGACGCCCAGATTTGCAGAGCATAATCCTGCCAATCAACTCTAAACCGTCTTGCTCTAAAGGGATCGGGTTATGGCAAGCTGTGAACTATGAGCTTGCCCCATTTGCTATTCCTAACTGAACGTTTCCCCCCAGATATAGGAGGTGTATCCCGCAGTGCAGGACGGATTGTTGCATCTCTGCAAAGCTTAGGCATCACCGTAGATGTGGTGACCTGGAGTCGTTATCTCCAGCCGGGTGAGGTGAGTGCAGAGCAGATGGGTTTGGGCAAGGTCTATCGGCTGGGGTTATATCGCCATTGGGATGCCACGATGCCCCATACTCTCAATATTTTGGAGGGTCTGCACCAGGCTTCCCCGTTTCAGGCCGTATGGGGACATTATTTATTCCCTGCCGGTTTTTTAGGGGTGTGGTTTGGCCGACAACATCAAATACCAACGATTGTCAGTGCGCGGGGGAATGACATTGATCGAGAATTGTTTCCTCCCGGAGACTTTGCTCGCTTGCAGTGGACGCTCACCCATGCCTCGACTCTCACCGCAGTCAGCCAAGATATGGCCCACAAGATGCAGCTGGTTTGCGATGGCCTGCGACCGGCCTGCGGCAATCGCACTAACATAACCGTTCTTCCCAACACCCTCGATTGCGAGGTTTTTCATCCCCTGCCCGGTGGCGAACTGAAAGACCTGCGCCACACCTTAGGCATTGCCGACCAGGAAATCGTTTTGGGTTTTTCGGGAGAGCTGAGAGAAAAGAAAGGTCAGCGATTTTTATTGCAGGCGCTCACTCAGATTCGAGCACAGCGTCCAGCCTGTCTATTGATTATTGGCGAGCTGCGTTCTGCTGCCCAGTCGTTGCTACAAACTTTTGCCATCGATCATCCCGATCATGCAGCTCGGGTGATTGTCACAGGCCAGATATCAGAACCTGAGCGAATCGTTCAGCACTTGAATCTCTGTGATGTCTATCTACAGCCCTCTTTATGGGAAGGAATGCCCAATGCTTTACTAGAAGCAATGGCTTGTGAACGCTGCTGCATTGCTAGCGATGCGGGCGGCATCCCAGAGGTAATTGAGTCAGGGCAAACGGGATGGTTGTTGCCGCGATCTCAGCTGCATCGTTTGGACGATGCTATTTTGGACTGTTTGTCATTATCTGCAGAAGAGCGTCAGCAGATGGGACAACGAGCCCGTCAGTTTGTCCAAACGCGCCATGCCTTGATACAAGAAAGAACGCAGTTAGAACAATTGATGCGAGCGCTCTAATGCCTGACTCTTTTTTTTGAAATCTCACCTCACAAGTGGTGGCAGCCCTGTTTTGTGGATAGTCAAACAGGGCTGCCACCACTCGTTTCTAAAGGGAGTTATTACTCGTCTGCAGTGGTAGGTTCGTCTGCAGCACTTGTCTCTTCATCGGAACTAGAAGGACCAGCAGGGGGCAAGATAGACACCACAATGCGATTTTCTTCCCCACTGGAAACGACGCCTTTAGGCAAACTTAGATCCTTGACATGAATTGCATCTCCCACCTTCAGCGCACTAATATCCACTTCAATAAATTCGGGAATGCTCTTTGGATCACATTGCAACTCTAATGAAGTGAGCACTGTATCCAATGAGCCATTTTCGTTCTTAACACCAACAGGCTCGCCATTGAAATGCAATGGGGCTGTAATCGTTACACTATCTTGTCCCGAAATGGCAAAAAAGCTTAGATGGTAGAGATTTCCTTTCCACGGATGAGTTTGAACATCACGAAGAAGAGAGAGGCAGTTGAGAGAGAGCTCAGGAACGTTGACCTTGACTAAGGTATTATTGACCTCCACTGCAGTCAACATTTTTTCTGCCAGCACAGCTGACAGACTCAAGGAGACTGATTCCGCTTTTTTGTGACCATAGAGAACCACGGGAATTTGCCCTTCCCTGCGTAGCTGCCTGGGGTTTATACCACTCTTTCGCGGTTCACACTCAATTGTGAAATCCATAAAAAATCCTTTAGAAGAAACATCTTTGCTGATCGCCTAGCTAACCAAAAGCTAAAGCGCTGGCCCCAGAAACAGGTCTGAAAACTTGGCCATCAAGTGCAAGAGTGTATTAATGAGGACAATAAAGACTCACCAAACTACTAATGAGAGAACAAAATAGCGAACACTGCCTGTGCATAGAAAAGTCTACAACATAGGCTTGCAGTTATTCCATGGCACTGTACTGCTCTCAGGAGTACGTCTTACCCCATCACTATAGCCTCAACAGATACTAAATAGAATGACAAATTATTGTGTTTTGGGCGGCCTAGATTGACCTACGACAGCACGAATGTTCAATAGAAATCTACTAACACTTCCCCATTGCATCAGGGACAGGCTCCGTCTAGACGTTGATAACAATCAATGAGTTTTTGGGTGGAATGCTGCCAAGTGTAGTGGTTCTCAATGTGTAATCGCGCAGCCTGAGACAGCCTCAACCCTAGTTCTGGATTGGCTCTGAGTCGAAGCAATCCATCTTTGATAGCTTTGGCAGATCCGGGACGAACCGCCAGAAAATGGGTATCAGATATCCCTAATGCTTGAACAACTGGGAGATCACTCGTAATTACAGGTGTCCCAGACGCCATCCCCTCTAGAACTTTCAACGGACAACAGCCTTGGACACAGTTGCGATCGTTGGGTTTCAAAGGAGCAAGAATGACATCTGCCTCATGCATCTGCTGACAGAGATCTCGCTGGGAGAGCGGTTTTAGAATGTGCAGGCGCTTGTCTACGCCTAATTTAGTGGCGAGTTTAGTCAGGGATTTTACCTGCTTTGGCTTTGCTGGCCCCACAATCGTCAGAGTAGCTGGAAAGTTTCGACAGTAGAGTCCTAAGGCTTCAATTGCCAAATCCACCCCTTGCCAAGCAGATAAAGTTCCAAAGTACAGTAGACGCAAGCTCTCAGGATCCATCTGTGGGGCTTGATAGGAAAAGAGTTCTAGATTGACGCCGTTGGCAATTACCTGAATTTTGTCTGGGGAGACACCGCGCTGAATTAAATAGTCACGATTGACGGTACTAACGGTAATCACTCGATCGGCTTGCTCTAGGCAAATCTCTTCTTGAGCCATCAGCTTATGCATCAGTTCGCGATCATCAGCCACCCGTGGATAGCGATATTTCAACTCAATAGAAGGTAAGCCATTCACTTCCAGAATCAGGGTCTGACAATACTTTGACTTTTGCTGGGCAATAGGGAATCCTTCATACATCGACCGCACATGAATGACATCAAATCGTTGGCCGACCAACCACTGCTCAAGCTGCTGCCGAAACGTGATCACTCGGTCAATCAATGTCTTACCATGGGCAGGGAAAGCAGTATGAATGACCCCCGGCCATCGTTCTATGGTGGGAGCTATCTCTGGAGTGGGTGAAACACTGACGAATTGGACAGGCCCATGCCATTGGGCTAGGGCTTGGGTAAAAGCAGCAATATGAATCGCTGCTCCTTTGGGGGCAGGGACTACATCGAAGCAAAAATAAGCAAACTCTGGCATGAAAGAGAGATTAGCAATAAATTCAGCTATACCCTATGCTAGGGCTTGATTAAAAGCCATACAGTCTGAAGAGGAATCTCAAATGTCCCTCGATCTTGCAACCTATAGTCGGCAGGCGAAGTATGAGCACATCGGTTTTGCAAGCGATATACAGACTGACTTAGCAGAATTGGCAGACCGAGCACAGGTAGCACATGCTAGAAATCGTCAATATAAGCGCACCACCATCTTTACTTGGGTAATTTTGTTCATCTCATTTATGATGGGCCTCTTAATTCCGCCCATATTTTTGATAGTTCCCATTGCCATTGGAGAACTCCTGGTCTTATGGTTTCTCAAGTCAAAGGAAAAACGGTGGTCAATCCCGAAAGAACGATATGTTTTGGCTTCTGGGCTTATCCAAAAGGTCACACGTGATATGGAGATAGAGCCCTCTCTGCATTTATTTCTAGATGGCTATCCCACCAAAAGTAAACATAAAAAGATTGATACATTGCCGGATCCTAAACGGGCCAAGTGGAAAATCGATCGCTATGCTGATCCTTGGCTGTTGCTTGAAGGTCAATTTCTAGATCAAACCGAATTTACGCTGACTTTGAACGAATTTTACATCGAAAAATATGGCTGGACACGCAACCCGAGAGGCAAGCATAAACACAAGCGCAAAGAAAAGCCGAAAGGACTATCCCTCACCTTAACCCTGCGATTCCAACGCAAAAAATATGGTGCAGTCACTGTGCTAGGGGATTCTTTACAAGCGGCAATTAAACTTCCCAACAACATGGTCAAAGTAAAACGACTCAAAATGAATGATCGCACATTGACTCTTACCCTTAAAGTCCCTCACCATGGCCTGATGGATAATGCTCCTAATCCCCCCTATGGCTTGATCAAGCAATCTAGCGTGGAGTGGCTAGAGCAATTAATTACACAAATGTTTTTGAGTTTGTACCATGTGCTTAATTTGGCTCAAAAGTTATCGAAAGTAACTTCGTCTTAACCAACGCCTGTGCCACTGTGATGTCTTTATTTCTATTCAGAAGACTTCCAAATATCCATAGAGAATATCCAAGCTTCATACCATGAGACATACGTCAGGATTTCTAGTGTGCAAATTCAATTAGTATGGACTGATCCAAATTCCGGCAAGATTTACAAGCCTCAATTGCAGCCTCCTGTCGCTCTAGGACGCAGCTTTAATCTAATGCCTGGAACCCATGCAAGCCAGGCAGTCAGTCGGATTGTGCTTGATGCTGATACTGTCCAAGCATTTCACGCTTTGCTGGAAATCCGACAGGGTAGCGTTTGGTTGTGCAGTCAAGCAGACAGCCAAATTAACGGAGTGACGGTTACCGAAGGAGTGCTCACCCATGGTGATCGGATTCAGGTGGGACCATTTGAGCTCACTTTTACCGTTGTCTTAGACGTCATTGAAGAAGAGGAAGAGATTCAGGATGCAGTGCCTGCTGCCAGGGTGAACCAGGGTAAAACTCCATTAGCGGGTTTGGCACAAGTCGCTGCAGAACTCCCTGGACAGACTGCAAAAGCACTCGGCCGTTCTTCTGGGGAATGGGTTTGCGATCGCACCATCGGTTTCCTGTTCAAACGGCGATGCGATCGCACCACCGCACTAGGGTGTCCTTACTGTAACAACGGCCAAAGTAAGCTCGACCAAGACCCTTATTGGCTTGACTATGACCTCTATCCCAACTTTGGCTCCTATCGTCCCGGTAATTGGGGATATGAATACTATCGAGATCGCGCCTACTACTGCTACAACCGCGAATCGCGAAATGTCGATTTTACGGAAGCTGATGCGGCCAGTTTTGAAGAAGAATCGGATACGGATTATGAGATGAATTTTGGGGCCAGTTAATGGCTACTTGGTTGATTTATGCCCTGGGTGGAGGTTGGGGCCATCTCAATCGGGCCATTGCCTTGGGGCGACAAGCAGCGACTCATCATCAAGTTCGCATCCTCACCAATTCTCCCTATGCCCATTGGGTTGAAACGCAACTCCCTCAAATAGACTTCAGCCCATCTGTTTTGCAGAATCTATCGCTACAGATTCTACCCCTTGCTTCTGTTGCAGAAACGCGACATCAGGTGCAAGCCATTGTCCAAGCCCAAAACTATGACTGCCTGATCGTCGATACTTTTCCCCGTGGCCTCGGTGGAGAGCTAGTCGATTGCTTCCCGCTCCTATCGTCCATTCCCAAAGTTCTTATTCATCGGGATATTGATCCAGCCTACGTTCAAGCCAAACAGGTGGGGAAATTTGTTGCGCACTACTACGACACTCTCGTCATTCCAGGTGAGGGAGACGATGTCCCGTTCGCTTATTTCCCCCAAGCGGTTCAGACCTTGCCTTGGTTAATGCTGAATGCCCAAGCGTTACCCTCTGTTTCGCCAACAGAGCAGCCCACTATTGTCGTCGTGGCAGCGGGTAATCAGGAAGAAATGGCCTTTTGGGGACAGTTGATGGCACGATTACTGACCAACTTTCCTGCAGTCACCTGTCGATGTCTGGCTTATACTTGTCCTCCCCATTGTCCACCACACCTTTGGGTTCAAGAGTGGCCGGGCATGCCCGTTTTAAACCAGGCAGATGTAGTTATCGGTGGGGCAGGCTACAATACCGTGTTTGAATGTCAAGCTCTGGGCAAACCCCTGATTTCCTTCGCCTGGCCGCGGCAATATGATCGACAACAGCACCGAGGCCAGCGGTGGGCAAAGTTGGTGGAGACGCCTCAAGTCGCAATAGATACGGTGAAAAGTTTATTGCAGACTCCTCGTGACCAGCGGGAGAGTCAGAACTATGGGAACGGTATTGGGGATGCGATCTCAATCATTGAAACCCAATATTCACAACGATAGATCTGCTGGATGATTTGCCTCTTATCATCATCAGCGATCAGCCCACTGCTCGTTCAGTAACCTTGATTAAGCAAGCCCCTCAGCTTGAGCCATCTCCCATGGCTTGTTCTCACGGATACAACAAGGATTACCAGTCAGCTATACCCTTCAGTAATCATGGCCATGCGGGTGGATGAATCGTTTTATCCGGTTGGGTCATCCATCATCTCGCCCTATAACCCCAGGTGAATGCATAATCTTTGTTTAGATCGCTTCTGTAATGCATAAAAGTTCTCGTAAAGTAATAGCTAAGAGCTTTATCACATCAGCTTTGTAGGCTCAACCAGCGGCACAATCCTATCAGCGTGGGAACAGAACACATGAAAACGGATGAACGTATGCCCAGAGAAGCGGGAGATCTAGCGGATAGCCCTTCTCAACTAGAACTTGATATCCAAGTCCCTGGAGACAAGCAGCCCAAACACTCCAGACCTTCAGTTTTTGGTAAAAAGTCTCCCTGGCCCATTGCCATTCTCGTGATGTTGGTGATTGCAGGACTGTTTGGCTGGCGGCTCTACAACAAGAGCCAGTCCCCTTCTGTATCTGAACCTGAAACCGCTTCTACCGCCAAATTACCCGTGCGGGCGGTGCGGGCTCAATTAGCCCCCATTCGCCGCTGGGTCACCAATCCCGATGGAGATGTAAGGGCAGAGCGATATAAACAACTAATTTTTGAATCCAGTGGGGAAGTCACTCAGCTCGCCAAAATTAATGGCCGCTTCCTGCGAGAAGGCGATCGAGTGGGGAAAGGTCAGTTGCTGGCAACCCTGGATGACCGCAAATATCGCTCTGATATTCGAGCTGCAGCAGCCGATCGCGAAGTTGCTAAACGTACTGAAGAGCAGTCGATTGCTAGCTTACGTCAGACGGAAGCCAATCTCAGGCAAGCCAAAGCTGACCTAGAACTCGCCAAGATAGAAGCCAAACGACGCCAAACCCTATACAAACAAGGAGTGATTCCAGCAACGGAACGGGATACCTACAATAATCGCGTCATTCAAGCCCAAGTGGGGGTCAAGGTAGCCCAAGAAAATGTCAACACGGCCCAAGATCAAATTGCCGTATCCAAAGCAGGCGTCGTTTCCAACCAGGCGCGATTATTGAACACGGTGATTGCCAGAGAAGATACCCAGCTCGTATCTCCCATCAATGGGATTGTCGCTTATATGAATATTCGGGAAGGGGAATATTGGAGTCCTTCCAGAGTGCAATCTGCCACCAGTTATCAATCTGCTATCGAGTCCGTGCCCATTGTAGTGGTGGACCCCAATAGTTTCGAGGTTGCCTTTGAAATCCCGGCCTCGGAAGGGAGCTTGCTGCGCCCCAATCAGCCAGCCTATATTGCCTTGGATGACGATATTAGCCAAGCCTTTGTCCAGGGACTGAATCAAAGAAATCTAGTCAGCGTGGCGAAAGCCCGAGGCAAGGTATTTTCCGTCACCCCAGCCGTCACCCCTGGAGGCAGGGCCGTTCAAGTGCGGGTTCGGATTACGGAAGGGCGCGAAAATTTACGCCTAGGTGCGCGGGTACAAACCTGGATTGCAGCTCAATCTAGAAGCCAGGCCATTACATTGCCTTTTGGGTCCGTGATCACCCGCGATCGCAAATCCTATGTGTTTGTTGTTGATGAGGAGACGGGCCGAGTGGAGCAGCGTCCCGTGGTTTTAGATATTGAAGGATTGGATCGAATTTCGATTGCTCAGGGCTTGAAACCAGGTGAATTAGTTGTGACTGAAGGCAGTAACCGACTAGTGAATAATTCCCCCGTCGATGTTGTCGATGTCGAGGATCCAGCCTAAGTCAGCAGATTGAATCACAGCACTACACCGCAAGGATAAGACCCATGCAAACAGAGGATCGGCCAACTACCCTGGAAGCTCCAGATAAACCCGTGCATGGTGCTTCCGAGCTAGAGAAAGCTTCGCCTTTGGCCCAGTTTTTCTTCACCCGCCAAGTGTTTGGGATTCTACTCTGTTTTCTGCTGGTGATGGGTGGCCTGATGGGGTACGTTTCCATGGTCAAAGAATCTGACCCCGACATCAAAATTGCCCGGGCTAATATCACCACTGCCTGGCCCGGCACCGATGCCGAAACGATTGAAAACCGCGTTACGGACAAACTAGAAAAGGAAATTAAGTCTCTGCAAGGGTTGAAGGATGTTAAAAGTGCCACCTTCAATTCCTATTCGATCATTGATGTTGAATTTCGCGCGGAAGCTCCTGTGGCCGCATCCATACAAGAGCTGCGGGGTAAAGTCGATGATGCAGTACCAGAGCTGCCTGCAGAATCTGAAGGACGCGAACAACCCGATTTTGTCCAAGTCTCCCAACAAGATGCACCGATTTTGACGGTGGGGTTGTTTGGCCCCAACTTAGATGCTGCCACCTTAAGTCAAACCGCAGAAGATCTCAAAGATATTTTGGAATCGGTTAAAAACCTGCGAGAAGTCAATCTATCGGGCAATCGGGATGAAGTCATTCATGTGCAGCTGATTCCCAGCCGTCTGACCAGCTTAGGAATTTCCTCGACCCAGGTGCGAAACGCCATTCAAGGGGGCAATCAAGATGCCTCCTGGGACCGGGTTCGGGATGATGCGATTGGGGCGCAAGTGCGTCTATTTGGCCGGTTTCGCAGTATCCAGGATTTGAAATCCCTGCCCGTGACTCGACTGACGGATAACCGGATTGTCCGCTTAGAAGAAGTCGCGGATGTGCGGCGGGATTTGGAACGGGAAACCAATCGAGCTTTTCTCAGTTGGGAAAATCAGCCCTTTCAATCCACTATTACCTTAGACATCGTTAAGGTGGCCGGCAGCGACACCATCCAAGTGATTACTGATGCCCTCCAAACCCTAGACGAGGCCAGCCAAAACCCGAAAGTTTGGCCAGCAGGGATGGAGTATCGGGTTCTGAACAACGATGCGATCACCATTAATGATGAACTCGCCAATCTGCTGAGTAATGTCGGTCAGGCCTCTTTTTTCGTCTTTATTATTCTTCTCGTAGCCTTAACCTGGCGAGAAGCCCTGATTGCCGGACTAGCCATTCCCCTCACCTTTATTGGTGCTATCTTCTTCCTCTGGTTAGGAGGACAAACCCTCAACTCCATGGTGCTGATCGGCATGATCCTAGCCCTCGGGCTGCTGGTGGATGTGTTTATTCTGATGTTGGAAGGGATGCATGATGGGATTTTTGTCGAGGGCTTGGGATTTTCTGAATCCGCCCTGCGGACCGTTAAAGCCTATGCCGGGCCTGCCTTTGCCGGACAACTCACCACCATCTTGGCCCTTGCCCCCCTGATGGCCATTTCCGGCACCATGGGCAAGTTTATTCGCCTCATTCCCATCAGCGCCATTACCTGTTTGGTGATCAGCTATTTTCTGTCCCTACTGGTGGTAATTCCCCTGTCCAAGTTTCTGCTGGGAAATGTGAAGGGCGGCACCCAAAAAACCTTTGTGGATCGGATGACCGAAGTGGCCTCGGCCCGCTTTACAAACTGGAGCCTGCAAATGACCGTTCCCAATAAGGCCGTGGCTCGGCTATGGTCCTTGGGGGCAGTGGGGCTATTCGTCTTTGCCTGCGTCTTATTTACCTCGTTGCCCTCGAACTTATTCCCCCAAAATGACGGCACTAAACTCAGCCTGAATGTGGAGCTGGCCCCTAGCACAACTCTAGAGAGTTCCCAAACCGTCGCTGATCAAATGGGAGACCTGCTGCTAGACTATCGCGATCCAGATGGGCAGCCCGTCTTCAAAAGCGTGGTCAAACTGGTGGGTAAACGCAGCAGCTTAGTCTCTTCCGGGGAGCTAAAGCCCGGCAACGCCGACTATTTTGTGGGCTTCTCTGTCATCTTTGTTGAGTCTAACCAACGGCAACGTCAGTCCTTTGAATATGCGCGGGAATTGCGATCGCAACTCCAAAACAAAATCCTCCGCAACTATCCCGGCTCCACCCTCGCCGTCCAGTATGAGCGAGCAGGCGGCGGGGTAGACCCCATTCAAGTGGCCATTAGTGGCGAAGACATGCAGGTGCTGAGAGAAATCTCGGTGCAGGTGCAGCAAGTCTTGCGGGAGATTCCCGGCACGATGGACGTGCGAGATGACCTAGGCAACCTACGGGAAGACTACAAACTGATTCCGAAGCGAGAAGCCCTAGATTTCTATGGCCTGAGCCAAAGCGAACTGGCGTCTCAGGGCCGCTATTTGATGATTGACAACGATATTGGTGACTTTCCCGTTGGCAGTGGCGAAGAAGATCTAGAGATCCATATGAGTACCCTTTGGCCCTCCCGCCAGGGAGAAGTCGGGGGTCCCTCCCGTCAAGATGAATTTCAAACCATTCGGTTTGTCACGGCTGACGGCAAAACCATTCCTGCTGAAGCGGTTTTAGAACCTGCCCCTGGAGCCGTGCCTTTGTCTATTACCCACCGAAAAAGCCAACGCACGGTAACGGTTCTAGCCAAGAATGTTCCTGGCATTGGAGTGTACGATGCCGATATTTTGGCGAACTTAACACCCAAACTCCAGGAGATGCAAAAAACCTGGCCCCAGGGCTATCAATATCGTTTCGGCGGCGATGCTGAGACCAGTGGCGAAACCTTTGGGTCCGCAGGTCAGATGTTAGTGGTGGCCATCTTTCTGGTCTTTGCAGTGTTAGTCCTGCAATTTGGATCTTATAGCCAACCACTGATCATTATCCTGACGATTCCCTTTGCCTTAACCGGGACTTTTATTGGCTTTTACTTCTTGAATTTACCCTTTTCATTTCCAGCAGCCATTGGCGTCATTTCCTTAACAGGGATTGTGGTCAATGATGCAATTGTGATGGTAGAAACCATGAACGAGCGGCGTAAACAGGGCTTGGAAGTGCGGCAGGCTGCGGCCTTGGGCGCTAGCGATCGCCTTCGTCCTATTTTGACCACCTCTATCACCACGGTGATTGGGCTACTTCCGTTGGCCTTCAGTGAAGCAGAATGGTTCCCTCTCTGTATGGCCATTATTTTTGGCCTGATCGCCG